>NZ_KE387015.1:0-111498 GCF_000429985.1 Maridesulfovibrio bastinii DSM 16055 | reverse complement strand
GTAGCCGAAGCTGGTGACGATGTAGACCTCGTTCTCGATGACGTAGCCGAAGCCGGTGACGATGTTGATCTGGTTCTTGATGACGTAGCTGAAGCTGCTGACGATGCAGATTCCGATTCTGTCATTGAAGAGACCAAAGATGATGCTGTAAATACTGACCCTGTTGTCAACAATGCTACTGAATCTGCTCCCGGAGATTTGGAACTTGCTGATACAGCCGAAGAGTCAGGCGATTTATCTCAAGACAGCGAAGATGATTTTTCTATACCGGGACTTGATGACCTTGATCTGGATGAGCTTGAAGAAAGCGGATCATCCGCAGATGAGGTTGATCTTGATGGTCTTATAGATGGACTTGGCGGTAACTCTTCTGTTGATGAGGATTCTGACCTTGATTCCGTTTTTGAAGACAGTGAAGAAGTTATGGACCTTGATGAACTGCTTACTGATTCAGATGACGAATTTTCTGAATTGGATGATCTACTCGGTGATGCCGGAGAAGAACTTGATCTGGGCGAGGTGCAGGAAGAAGTCTTGTCAGAAGAGGACCTTGAAGGTCTTATTTCTGATGTTAGTGAGGGAGGTCTCGATCTCTCAGAAGATATTTCGCTTGATGAAATTGAAGAAGATTTCCCTGAAGAAAAAGCCATTCCTGAAGATGTCGATCCAGTAAAAGATTCTGAGATGGTAGAAGATTTTGAGCCGGATGTTGAGATTGATTCCGATGATGTTGATCCTGATGAAATTGCAGACGCCCAGCCGGAAACAATTGATGTTGCCGCAATGGATGCGGAATCCGAAATTGCCGAACCGGAAGAGGACGTAACCGATTCTGAGGAAGAAACTGCTGCTGAGGCTGCTCCTGAAATAGATCTGGCTGACATTGAAGATCTTGATCTTGCCCGAACTGATTCTGAATTAGAACTTCGTGACAAAGAAGTAGCTGCCATTGAAGTTGAGCCGGAAGATGATCATAGTGGCCTCGATCTTGATGATGGCGATCTCGCCCTTGATGATCAGGATATCGATCTGGGAGCACTGCTGGAAGATGCTGAAATAGACCTTTCAGACCTTGATCTTGATGAAGTTGACGAGGAAGAGGCTCTGGCCGATGTTGTCAGCGTTGTTGACGATTCCGCAGCGGTAGAGGAACTTTCATCACGTCTTGATGAATTTGAATCAAGATTTGAGGAAGTTTCAGCTTTGAACGAGGCTAATCAGGCTTTGAGTGAACGAATCGTAGAGCTTGAAGAACGTCTGGGATACTACGAAAGTCTCTCTGCCAAGCTTGAGGAACGTTTGAACGGCTATGATGATCTTGCTGCCCGACTTGAAGCTCTTGAAGCGAAAACTTCAGAAGAGCCTGACTTCAGCAGTCAGGTTGAGACCTGTGTAAATACCGCCCTTGATAGCAGTGGTGAAATATTACAGAATCTCAGTTCTTCATTGCTGGAAGCTGCGGAAAGCAGAATCAAGGAAGGCTTTGAGTCCGAAGATGCAAAAATTTCAAAAGCTCTTGAAGAGAATGATTCCAGAATTTCTGAGTCTCTGGAGTCCGGCCTGACAGAACTTAAATCGGGTCTGACAGAACTGAAATCAGGCCTTGGAGCTGAAATCTCAAGTCTTGTCGAGTCTGGAATATCCGAACTGGGAGCTTCGCTGGAAAGCAGGCTTTCTGAAAAACTGGAATCTTCCAAAACTGAGTTAAGCGAAGAAATTGAATCCAGAATCAGCAGTCTTCCTGATCCGGAAGAAAAAATAGCTTCTGTTCTGGAGCGTGAACTTGACCCGGATGCACCTGCTTTTTACAGAATAAAGAGTCGTTTGACTGAAGATATTGAAGAATTCCTTGTTCCCAGATTTGTTGAAAAAATTGATGAAATCAAGGAAGAACTGGAGAATGAATTCAAGCTTCTGCTTGACGAGACTCTTGAAGAAAGGCTTGAAAAGGCCGTTCCTGCCGAAGCAGCCAGAATTATTCGTGAGGAGATTGCTGTTCTTGCAAGTGAGCTTGAAGAGTAATTTCAGAATAAAATTTAAAAAAGAATTAAAGGGACCGTGTTTATCGCGGTCTCTTTTTTTATTTAATTATTTTGTTGTTTCCTTTTGAAATGTTTTGTTAATTTGTTACAGATTATTTTTTATTTATATTTTTTATTTCGAACAATGCGATTGGAGAGGTATATTTTTTATTTTCAGGCGGGATAGGGGCTATAAGCGGGTCGACTAACCAGTTGCTCTCGTGATAAAGACCTCTCAAAATAGAGAAGGGCTTAAAAGGTTTTTTTCTTTTTTACCCGCCCGGAGCCCACCTGCGGAGGTCGTGGCCATTTCCCGCCGGGCGGGTTTTTTAGATTCTAAAATGGGAGTTAAAAATGGAAAAATTACAGAAGCAGGCACTTCAAGTTGCCAAAGAAATAATTGTAAAATTTATTGAAGTCGGTCGTATTTCCCCATCCAATTTTTCTGAAAATTTTGATACTATATATAATGATGTCTTAAAGACCATTTCAAGCGGGGAAGAAAATTCATGCGAGAAAGGAGCTTCCAAATAGATGTCGGAAGTCAGACAAACCGAACACGGCAGAAAAGTTGCTGCAATGTTCGGCCGCATTGCTGGATGGTATGATTTTCTGAACCATTTTTTAAGTCTCGGACAGGACTGCTACTGGAGATATCGTCTGGCAAGACTGGTCAAACCATTAAAGAACGGTTTGATTCTTGACCTTGCTGCCGGAACTCTTGATGTTTCGGTAGAACTTTTACGTCAGTATCCGGACTGCCGTGTGCTGGCTATGGATTTTACTTATCAGATGCTTCATTGCGGAAAGCGTAAAAAGCTTGACGGCAAACATGAACCAGTTAGAGGAAAACATATTGCCGCTGTTCAGGCGGATGGTAAAATTATCCCGCTGCCTGACAATTGTCTTGATGGAGCCACAATTTCTTTTGGTATAAGAAATATTCTTCCCCGTGCGGAAGTGTATAAGGAAATATTGCGCACCCTCAAGCCTGGAGCACGTTTCTGCATCCTTGAATTCGGCTCCGGCAAAAAGAGAATCTGGAAAGGTGTATACAATTTTTACCTGAACAAAGTTCTTCCTTTTATCGGGAGAATTATTTCCGGAGACAGCGGGGCATATACATATCTTGCTGATACCATTAAGGCTTTTCCTGACGAAAGGTCACTTGGAGAGGAACTTCGCAAAGCCGGTTTCAGCAGAGTGATGTTTATTCCTTTATTATCCGGTATAGTTTATATTCACGTAGCTGAAAAAGCCGAATAAAAGCTTTAAAGTTCAGCAATAGATTTTCCAAGCGAGATCAGGAGCAGCCCTAGAATCATCGCAATTAGGCCTAGTATGCGAAGCTGTTTTGGCCCTTTCTGCACAAGATTGAGCAGGATCATGGGCATGCGTTCTGAAAAAATAAAATAAGGTATGCCTTCAATCATGAAGGCAAGTCCGAGAGCCGATATAAGGTAGGACCAGTTAATACTCATAAGCAATATTTATCTGTGAGCGACGGCGTTGTCCACCCCGCCTGCTTTGAGATTTTGAAAAAATACAAACCAGGAAGAATTAAATGATTACGTATGAAAGTATAGAAAATAAAGAAACTCCAATAGCCATAGTAGGTCTTGGCTATGTTGGACTGCCACTTGCTGTGGCATTTGGACGTAAGTTTAAGGTTATCGGTTTTGATATCTCTGAAAAGAGAGTCAAGGAACTTGAAGAAGGTTACGACCGTACTGCTGAAGTTCTTGATGCTGATTTCAACCAGTATCTTGAATTCACCAGCGACCCTGCAAGGCTTAAAGAGGCCGGGGTAATCATTGTTGCGGTTCCTACTCCCATTGATAAAAGCCGTAATCCCGATCTTACCCCTGTTGTGGGCGCATCAAAGACTGTTGGACAGAATATGTCCAAGGGAACTGTGGTTGCATACGAATCAACAGTTTATCCCGGACTTACCGAAGATTTGTGCGTTCCCATTCTTGAAAAGGAATCAGGTTTGAAATTCGGATCTGAATTCAGCGTGGGATATTCTCCGGAACGCATCAATCCCGGTGACAGGGAACATACCCTCCAGACAATCGTAAAGGTTGTTTCCGGTAATGATGAAGCCTGCGCCGACCTTCTTGAAAAACTGTACGGCAGCGTTATTACTGCCGGAACACACCGCGCATCTTCAATAAAAGTGGCTGAAGCCGCTAAAGTTATTGAAAATACCCAGCGTGACCTGAATATAGCTCTTATGAATGAGCTTGCCCTTATATTTGACAGACTGGGAATTGATACTCTTGACGTTCTTGAAGCTTCCGGAACCAAATGGAACTTTCTGCCTTTCAGGCCGGGTCTGGTCGGTGGACACTGCATTGGTGTTGATCCCTATTACCTGACTACCAAAGCTGAAGAGATCGGTTACCACCCTCAGGTCATTCTTGCCGGTAGAAAAATCAATGATTCTATGGGTAAATTTATCGCTGATACTACTGTAAAACAGATGATAAACGGTGAAAGTGTGGTCAAGAATTCCCGTGTGGCTATTCTCGGTCTTACATTTAAAGAGAATGTTCCTGATCTCAGAAACACCAAAGTTGTTGACGTTGTTGAAGAATTGCGTTCCTTTGGAGTGAATGTTCTTGTGCATGATCCTTTAGCTGATCCTGAAGAAGCAAAGGAAGAATACGGACTCGAATTAGTTTCGATGGAAGAGTTGCATGATCTTGAAGCAGTAATCCTTGCTGTTTCCCATGATCAGTACAAATCTTTCGGACCGGAAGAAATCAAGGCTCTTTTCAAGAATCCGGATAAAGCAGTTGTTATTGATGTCAAAGGTTTCTTTGACCCCAAAGAACTCACTGATGCCGGTATTTCTTACTGGAGACTGTAAAAGTATATATGAAGCCTGTCCTGTTCATCACCGCCACGGTAAAAGAAATGAAGGCCGCTATCGGCGGACTTGGTGCTTTACCGCGGCTTGAGCAGGGCAGGGTTGCAGCGCATCATGTCAAAGGGCGTGAGTGTCTGTTGTTGGTTACAGGAATCGGTGTTGTGAATGCTGCACTGGCCCTTGGTTCGGCTCTGGCGGGAGCTGAATTTTGCGGGGCAGTTGTTGCCGGCGTTGCCGGAACATTCCTTCCCGATGTGTATCCGGTGGGTTCGGCCTGTTTTGTTAAGACTGAAATATGGCCCGAATACGGGCTGAAAAGAGCTGGCGGCATCGATCCTGGAGGGATCGGCTTTTGTTTAGGAAGAGCGGCTGGTGAAGATATTTGGGATAGGGTCGGGCTTGAAACAGATTTTACAAAGCTGGGCCTGAAAAATCCTGAAAATATTGACACTGCGGTGAGCCTGACAGTCAGCGGAGTTACCGGGAGTGCCGAAGGCGCAGACGTTTTACTGAAAAAGTATGACGCCGGTATTGAAAATATGGAGGGGTTTGCAGTCGCCTATGGATGTGCTTTGAAAGGCCTTCCCGTGTGTGAGGTGCGGACGATCTCGAACCTTGTGGGGTCACGCAGAGCCGAAGACTGGAATCTTGGTGCTGCTTTTGGCAAGCTTGGAAGTGTCTGCTCAAGTCTTTTTTGAGATGCGGGCTTATCGAAGCGTTTATCAACTACCGTAAATTGGAATCCTGGATTCAATGACAGAGCTATTACAATATTTTCAGCAGGAATTACCGAATATCAACTGTTTTCTTAAAAGCGAAACAGACAGGATGGAAGGTCTTGTCAGGGATGTTGCGCAACACGTCCTTCTCGCTCCGGGCAAGCGTATCCGCCCTGTGCTGACGCTGCTCAGTGCAAGGTCACTCGGTTATGCTTCAGAGGATATTTATCCTTTGGCCTGTTCACTCGAACTGCTGCACGCTGCCACGCTGATACATGACGATATTCTTGACGATGCAGATTTGAGAAGAGGCAGAAAAGCCGCACACCTTGTTTTCGGAGTTACTGAGACGGTCCTTGCCGGGGACGTTCTGCTGGCTCTGGCGAATCTTATCGGTTCCAGATATGGAAAATCACGTATCAGTATGATTCTTGCCGATGGCATTATGGCTACAGCTCAGGGAGAAATTCGTGAAATAGCACATATTTCAGAGCCTGTGGCAAGCCGTGATACCTACATGGAAATAATAATAGGCAAGACTGCCCGCCTTATTGAAACTTCCTGCCGTCTTGGTGCTGCTATTGCCTGTGATGATTCGGAAATTGAAGATGCCCTTGGAAATTTCGGCCTCAATATGGGCATAGCTTTTCAGCTTGTTGACGATGCTCTTGATTATGAATCTCCTTCTGACGATACCGGAAAACCGGAAGGCGGAGACCTTAAAGAAGGTAAAATTACTTTACCTTTGATTCTTTTGCTTGAAATGTTAGAAAGGGAAGAAGCGGAGGAGCTTCTTGCCGGATTAAAGGCCATGACCCTTAGTGAAGACCGCCGAAGTGAAATTGTCGGTCGAATCAGGGAAAAAGGTCTTGGACAACAGACAAGGCAGTTTGCCGCCGACTATGTTGAAAAAGCGAAACAGAGCCTCGCGCCGTTGCCCGACTCTCCTGAAAAACTCATTCTCGGGCATGCCGCGGATTATGTATTAACCCGTAGCAAATAGACTGTGAGTCATAAAGGAGCTGAAAGCCATGAGCCTTGAAGATATTCTTGAATCTCCTCATAAGATCATGAAGCTCAGTTTTCCTCCTGTAATGTTGAATCTTATGGAGGAGGCAGCAAAACCTGAACCGGATTTTGCGGTGCTCGGCAAAATTATCAGCATGGACCCGGCTCTTTCTACAACCATACTGAATCTGGTTAATTCTCCATTTTATGGCCTTTCTCAGGAAATTTCGGATTTGAAGAGGGCTGCCATTGTTCTTGGAACAAGGGAGCTCCTCAATCTTGCTGTTACCGTAACTTTTCAGAAACATATCTGTTCTAACCTTACTATTGATGGATATGATATCTATGAAGACTGGCTCATCACCGTATGGGGAGCCATCGCTGCAAATCTTATAGCTTCCAGAATATGCCCCGACCATGCCGACAGAGTCTATCTGTGCTGCCTGCTCAAGGATATCGGACTGTTCTTTTTAGGTTGCAATGCGCCCGAAGAGCTGCCCGGTCTTGATCGAATGAAAAATCTTACTTTTCTTTATTCCGGACAGATCGAGGAGGAAGAAAAAGTCTGGGGCATGAATCATGGCGATTTGAGCCAGACCCTTCTTAATCACTGGAAAGTGAAAGCTCTGGATTGTCCTGCCATTAAAAAACATCATGATATCTTAAATCTCGATTCCCACGATCCTCAGACCAAAGCTGTAATACTTGCCACCAGATGGGCTGAAATGGAAATTGGAGGGGCCGCGGCTCCTTTCAACGTGCTTCAATTTGAAAGCCTGCTCCAAAATTCCCTCAACATGTGCGAAGAAGATCTGGAGGGATTCAGGGATGTCTGCAGGACTAAATTCAAGTCCATGCTTGCTACTCTCGGGATGAGTGAGAACAAAAGCGAAACTCCTTACTATGAGCACAGCATAAAAAATTTACAGGCTAGTTATTTTCTAAGTCTGGAACTCCTCACAGCTGAAGGCGGACTGGATACAATCTCCAGAATAATTTCACGGCACTTAAAGCTTAACTGGGATATTTCAAACTGGGAACTGGCTTTAAAATCACCACACAGTAAAGAGTTCAGCCTTTATAGATCAGAAGGGGATGCCGGGGTAAGCCGTTTAGGTTCCGGCCTCAGGGAAGAGGAAATCAAATGGCAGTCCGATACTTTTCGCAGAGAAATATTCAGCCACCGCATCAAGCTTGGTGAGCTTCGCCTTGAAAGAAGTGAAATTTCGGAAAATGACATTGAAGATTTAAATCTTTATCTGCGTTTTGTCGGTCAGAGCTACGAACATTATAGCGCAAAGCAGTTTTTACTGGAAGATAGAGCACAGACTCTGGAAAGCCTGCCACTGGCAATAGCTACCCTTGATAATAAGGGCCGCTTGAAGGATATGAACGATCAGATGTCCAGAATGCTCGGCGGGGCAGGAGCCAGCGGGGAAAGTGATTTTAAAAAACTGGTTGAAATGGGTATAAATTCCAGCCTTGGCAGCAGGTGGGATGTCTTTCTCAATTCTGAAAATAAAAAAGCATTCAGCAAAATTCAATGTGGAAGACTCCGCACCGGCGGAGCTCCTAAAGACTCATGCCTGTATCTTTCGGCCCATAAAAATATGAAGAACAGTGATTCCGGAGTGACCGTCATAATGGAGGACATCCGGGAAGTATCTGAAGCTCAGGTCCAGTCGCTCAAGGAACGGGATTTTCTTGAGGGGCTTCTGGATTCCATGAAGGATATAGTTTTCACTGTCGACAAACGCGGTAACATCGGCTACGCCTCATCTCGTTTTTCAAAGATTTTTCTTGGCCGTAATCTTTTTGATATCGCCAGCCCATCTGAGACTTTTACCGGGAGATGGGGCCCTGAAGTCCTTTCGCACGGTAAAAATATTATTGAAGTCACCCTGAGCAGAACTGAATCTTCAGGGCTTCCATTTGAGCTTGTTATAAGCAGTCTTGGTGAAGAAGGCGGTGACAGATTTCTTATTGTAGCTCGTGACCTTACACCTATAAGAAGGCTGGAGGACAAGCTTAAAAAACAGGCTGTCTTTGACGGGCTTACAGAACTCTTCAATCACAGTCAGTTCAATTCACTTCTGCACCGTGAAATTGCGCGCAGTGATAGAACCGGAAGAGCCTTCGGACTCATGTTCTTTGATCTTGACGGATTTAAAAATGTCAATGACACTGAGGGCCACCTTGCAGGGGATAAAATACTTCGTTCAGTAGGAAGAATCCTCAAAGAGGAATTGCGGGCCGGAATGGATTTTCCCTGCCGATACGGCGGTGATGAGTTTGCGGCTATAGTTACTGAAGTGAGGGCTGAAGGCCTTCAGAAAATAGCGGAACGTATCCGCCTGAGGGCTGAGAAAGAGTTTTCCGGCAGGGTTACCGTCAGTGGTGGACTTGCTGTGCTAAGGCCCGGAGAAAAAGCTTCTGATGTTCTCAAAAGAGCTGATACCGCGGCTTATAAGGCCAAGGGAAAAGGCGGAAATAAATTTGAATGGTCCTGAGGCGTTTTATTTTATGAAAACCGGTACAGTATATTTTGTATTTCTGTCCGGTAGAAAAAATTAAATATAAAGATTCTGTCAAAGCCTTCCTGATTGTTCGGGACGGCTTTGTCTTTTAGTTTTGTTTATGGCAGTTCCGGTCTTCGGGCTGTTCCAATGTGAGAAACTCTGGCGCGTTGTCTGTGCCGTATTGAAAAAGGAGAGAGCCATGCTCTGGCGGATCGAGGTCGGTCTTAAATCCCATGTAAAAGATGTACACGGAAAAAGGGTGTCCCGCAAAATCCGTGAAGAACTAGGTCTGGAGGCGGGCGAAGTCCGCACCATAAAAGTCTACACGGTTGAAGGTCTGGAACAGAATGATGTTGATAAGGTTCTGGAACTCGGAGCACTGCATGATCCGGTTTTACATGATCCTTCACTTAAACCGCTGGCTTCCGGTGGAAAGTGGTATCTTGAGGTCGGTTTCAGACCCGGTGTAACAGATAACGAAGGCCGTACCGCTCAGGAAACTCTGGCTACAGTTCTCGGCCTTTCCGGTAAAGAAAGAGAAAAAATCAAAGTCTATACTTCCACACAGTTTATTTTTGATGAAGATCTGGAATTATCTCAGGTTGAATTCATTGCCGGTGGACTCCTGGCTAATAAACTGATTCAGCGCTACGAAATCAAATCAGCTGAAGACTGGAACGCCGCTCCCGGTTTTGAGGCTAAAGCCGCAAGAGTTACCGGACAGGCCAGTGATGAAGTCGCTATAATTCCTCTTTCCACCATGAGTGATGCCGAGCTGGTTGATTTCAGCAGGTCGAATACTCTAGCTCTAAATCTTGAAGAAATGCAGCGTATTCGTGATTATTTCGCCGCCCCGGAGAGAATGGAGCATCGTAAAAGCCTCGGTCTTGGAATTGATCCGACCGATGCCGAACTTGAAGCTCTGGCACAGACCTGGTCTGAACACTGCAAGCACAAAATTTTCAGTTCCAAAATTGATTACGAAAACAAGGAAACCGGAGTTCGTACAACTCTGGACAGCCTTTATAAAACCTGTATTCAAAAAACTACACAGCAGCTTCGGGATGAGAAAGGCGATGACGATTACTGCCTTTCCGTATTTAAAGATAATGCCGGAGTCATTAAGTTCAGCGACAAGATTAATGTCTGTGTAAAAATGGAAACACATAACAGCCCCTCGGCCCTTGACCCTTACGGTGGAGCCCTGACCGGTATCGTCGGTGTTAACCGTGACCCGATGGGAACCGGTATGGGTGCAAATCTGCTCTGCAATACTGATGTTTTCTGTTTTGCTTCTCCTTTTCATGAGGGTGAGCTTCCTCCACGTCTTCTGCACCCCCGCAGGGTTTTTGAAGGTGTCCGTGAGGGCGTTGAGCACGGCGGTAACAAATCCGGCATACCCACTGTAAACGGTTCAATGGTTTTCGATGAAAGATATCTCGGAAAACCACTGGTATACTGCGGAACAGTCGGTACCATGCCTGTTACTGTTGCCGGCAAGCCTAGTCATGAGAAAAAAGCTCTCCCTGGTGATATCATTGTCATGGCCGGTGGACGTATCGGCAAAGACGGTATTCATGGAGCAACATTCTCTTCTGAAGAACTGCACGAAGGTTCACCTGCTACAGCAGTTCAGATTGGTGACCCGATCACCCAGCGCAAAATGTATGACTGCCTGATGCGCGCCCGTGATCTCGGCCTTTATAACGCTATCACTGATAACGGTGCCGGCGGCCTTTCTTCTTCTGTCGGTGAAATGGCTGAAGACTGCAACGGCTGTGACCTTGACCTTGCCAAAGCTCCTCTTAAATATGACGGTCTGCGTCCGTGGGAAATTCTTGTTTCAGAAGCACAGGAGCGCATGACTCTTGCTGTTCCTCCTGAAAAGCTGGACCAGTTCATGGCCCTTGCTGAAGAGATGGATGTTGAAGCAACTGCTCTCGGTACTTATGTGGACAGCGGCTATTACAATATACGTTATGGTGATAAGCCGGTTGCCTCTATCGGCATGGATTTCCTGCATGACGGTGTTCCCCAGATGGAACTCAAGGCTGTCTGGGAACGTCCGGTAATCGAATTCAGCGGCGAGCCTGAAGTTGAAGATCACTCAGCTCTGCTTCTCGATATGCTTGGCAGACTGAATATATGCAGCAAGGAATATCTGGTTCGTCAGTACGATCATGAAGTGCAGGGCAAAAGCGTTGTAAAACCAATGGTCGGAGAACGTCAGGACGGTCCTTCGGATGCAGGTGTTTTAAGGCCTGATCTTGAATCAGAAAAAGGACTGGTTGTTTCTCACGGTATCTGCCCCAAATTCAGTGATCTTGATACTTACTGGATGATGGCTAACGCCATTGACGAAGCTGTAAGAAATGCTGTCGCTGTCGGTGCTGATATTGACTACATGGCCGGTGTTGATAACTTCTGCTGGTGTGATCCGGTTCAATCGGAAAGCACTCCTGACGGTCATTACAAACTGGCCCAGCTGGTTCGTGCCAATCTGGCTCTTTCACATTTCTGCCGCAGCTACGGGGTTCCCTGTATCTCAGGTAAAGACTCCATGAAGAACGACTACAAGGGTGGAGGAGTAAAAATCTCTATTCCCCCGACCGTTCTTTTCTCTGTGATAGGTGTTATTCCTGATGTTTCCATCTGCGTGACTTCCGACTTCAAGAAACCCGGAGATCTGGTTTATCTTCTTGGAAGAACCCGCAACGAACTTGGTGGAACCGAGATTGCCTCACAGCTTGGATTTTCGCATAATCTTGTACCCAGAGTTGAAGCTCTTGAAGCTGTTACCCGTTATCGCACTCTGCATCAGGCTATGCGCAAGGGTTACATCAGTGCCTGCCATGACCTTTCTGACGGTGGTCTCGCGGTTGCTCTTGCGGAAATGTCCATCGGTGGTCGTGTCGGTGCGGAGATAGATATCTGCTCCGTTCCCCGTGAATACGGTCTGAGTACTCTCTCAACCCTTTACAGTGAGACTCCTAGCCGTATGCTGGTAACTGTCGACCCGGCTAATGCCATTGCTTTTGAAGAAATGTTTGCAGGTCAGACTTTTGCTAGAATCGGAATGACAACCGGCCTTGATTCCTTTGGTATTACTGAAGGAATGGATGCTGTTGTCCGCAATAAAATTGCGGTCATGGCAAAAGCTTTTAAAGATACTCTTGACTGGTAGGCAGAAGTTTTTTTCCGTCTGACATTCAATCATAAATAAAAAATTGCCGGAGTTTTCGTCGTTGTGACGAAGACTCCGGCTTTTTTTTGTATTTCTCTAAAAAAACTTTAAACCGTAACCCTATTGTAGACCTGTTACATTGGACTGACCATATACAGAGGGCATCCAAACTACACTGAGCGCACCCCGGAGGTGCGAGGAGGAAGTCCGCATGAATGGTTCAGATGTAAGGGTGGACCTGCATGTCCATTCTAAATATTCGACACGACCGTCACAATGGGTTTTGCAGAAGCTCGGCTGCCCTGAGAGCTTCACCGAACCTTTAAGCATCTACAGACGGGCTCTTGCCAGAAAAATGGATGTAGTTACCATTACAGACCATAACACCATAGACGGCAGTCTTGAAATCGCTCATCTGGGCAATACGTTCGTGAGCGAGGAAGTCACCACCTATTTCCCTGAAGATGGATGCAAGCTGCACGTTCTTACCTATAACATCACCGAGGCTCAGCACCGGGAATTTCAAAAATTAAGAGAAAATGTATTTGATCTGGTTCCATATCTCAGAGAACAGAAGATCACCCATGTTCTTGCGCATCCTCTCTTTGCTGTGAATGAACGTCTGACCCCTGAGCATTTTGAGCAGTGCCTTCTGCTGTTCAACATACTTGAACTCAACGGAACAAGAGACGAGTCTCAGAACAATGCTTTGCGCTCTATTGTAGAAAGCCTCAATCCTGAAGTAATGGACAGGCTTGCTGATAAACACTCCATTAAGCCGTATGGCAGCACGCCGTGGGTGAAGTCTCTTACCGGCGGTTCGGATGATCATTCCGGTATCAACATCGCTCGGGTTTTTACCTGGATTTCCAAAGTGCATGACGTGGACGATCTGCTGGCAGCTCTGGAGCAGGATAGAACAATGGTGCAGGGCAGGCCCGCAACTCCGAGAACAATGGCCCATAATTTATATGGCATCGCCTATCAGTTTTATAAAAGCCATTTCAATCTTAAAACATTTCGAAGAAGCGCGGAATGCTTCGACTTTATAGATAATGCTCTTGATCCCGGAGATAAAAAAGAGCCCGGAATAATTGAAAGGCTTCAAAGCTATCTTTACCGCCATAGAAGCAGAAAATATTTCCAGAAGTCAGACAGCGTTCAGGCCGCGCTGCTATGTGAGGCCAATAAAATAGTTCAACAGGATGCCCGGTTTGATAAAGTCAGCAAGGGGGCTGTAAGAAGCCCTGAAGTGCTTGAAGATGAATGGTTCAGGTTTGTGGGAATGGCTACGGATAAAGTCCTTTCCGGACTTGGTGACAGGATTCTGCATAGTGCTGTCGGGGCCAATATATTTGATGTTTTTCATACCATAGGAGCTGCCGGTTCTCTTTATGCGTTGCTTGCTCCATATTTCCTTTCATACGGTCTTTTTGCCCGGGAAAGAGAACTGGCTGCTGATTGCCTGAAAGCTTTCGGACAAAAGGTGGAAGGTGAAAATGAAGTTCGCATTGCTCATTTTACCGATACTTTTGAAGAAGTTAACGGTGTTGCTCTGACTTTGCAGAGACAACTGGAGGTTGCCGGCAAGTATGATAAAAAGCTGACGGTAATTACCTGCGGTGCCGCCGGAATTTCAGATCAGATTGCCAGTTTCAAACCAGCGGGTGTTTTTGATTTTCCTGAATATCCGGAACTCAATATGACCTATCCGCCTTTTTTAAAAATTTTATCACATTGCATTGAAAAGGATTACAGCCTGTATCACCTTGCTACCCCCGGACCTGTCGGTCTTGCCGGGCTGGCCATAGCAAAACTGCTTAAAAAGCCTGTACATGGAACCTATCATACGGCTTTTCCCCAGTATGTGAGGGCTTTTACCGATGATACCGGACTTGAAGATTTAGCCTGGAAATTCATGATCTGGTTTTATAATCAGATGGAAATTGTTTTTGTTCCATCAGAAGCGACCGGCGATGAGCTTGTTGTCCGGGGTGTAGAGTCGAGTAAGATAACCACTTATCCCCGTGGTGTTGATACCAGCCGTTTTACTCCTGAAAAGAGAAATGGTTTTTATAAAGGAAAATTCAAGGTTAGAGAATCAGTAAAACTTATTTATGTGGGCAGGGTTTCGAGAGAAAAAAATCTTGATGTCCTAACCGAAGCTTTTTCGACCCTCGCTCCCATCAGGCCGGAAGTTCATCTGATTGTAGTCGGCGATGGCCCTTATCGGGAAGTCATGGAACAAAAGCTTTCAGGGATGGCAGTAACTTTTACCGGATATCTTGATGGGGATGATCTGGCTCAGGCTTATGCCAGTGCCGATATCTTTGTTTTTCCTTCGTCCACCGATACATTCGGAAATGTTGTTCTGGAGGCTCAGGCTTCGGGACTGCCGGTTATTGTCACTGACATTGGCGGGCCTAAAGAGAATCTTATACCGGACAAAACAGGGCTTATTGTAGAGGCCTGCAATTCTGATGCGCTGGCAAGAGCCATACTCAGGCTTACAGATCATCCTGAACTGCTTGGATATATGAGAGCTAGTGCCAGAGATTACACCGAAAAAAGATCTTTTGATGCGGAGTTTTTAAAAACATGGGATCTTTATGAGGAAAGCGTCCGGGTTTAACCGGGAGTTTAAAAAAAGGATATTGAGCGGTTGCATGATTATGCGGCCGCTTTTTGATTTGCCGCTTGAATTATAAAAAAAGGCCCGCAGACATGAAGTCCGCGGGCCGAAAGGTATATATAAACAAGAAGAAAGAATTAATCTTCTTCTTTGACTGCTTCGCTGATAGCGCATTCGGTTGTCAGCAGGAGGCCTGCTACGGATGCTGCATTCTGGAGAGCAATACGGGTAACCTTTTTAGGATCGATTACACCGGCTTTGATCAGGTCTTCGTATACGCCTTTGCCAGCGTTGAAGCCGAAACCGTCTTTACCTTCAAGAACTTTCTCAACTACAACAGATCCTTCGAATCCGGAGTTGGCTGCGATCATACGCAGAGGTTCCTGAGCGGCACGACGAATGATGTTGATACCTGCGAGTTCATCATCGTTACCTGCTTTGAGGTCGTCCAGAACTTTTACGCAACGAACAAGAGCGGTTCCGCCTCCGGGGACGATACCTTCTTCAACAGCTGCGCGGGTAGCATTAAGAGCATCTTCAACGCGAGCTTTCTTTTCTTTCATTTCAACTTCGGTTGCGGCACCGACTTTTACAACAGCAACTCCGCCAACGAGTTTGGCAAGACGTTCCTGAAGTTTTTCGCGGTCGTAATCGGAAGTGCTTTCAGCAGCCTGTGCTTCAATCATTTTTACACGGGCCATGATGTCTTCGGAAGCACCTGCGCCGTCAACGATAACAGTATTTTCTTTGTCAACGGTAATGCGTTTTGCGGTACCGAGGGCATCTACTGTTGCGTTGTCCAGTGTCAGGCCGACTTCTTCAGAAATAACCTGTCCACCGGTAAGAACTGCGATATCTTTGAGCATTTCTTTGCGGCGGTCACCAAAACCGGGAGCCTTGATTGCGCAAACCTGAAGGCTGCCGCGCAGTCTGTTGACTACCAGAGTTGCAAGAGCTTCGCCTTCAACATCTTCTGCTATAATGAGCAGAGGACGAGACATTTTAACTACCTGCTCAAGAATGGGCAGGAGCTCTTTCATGTTGGAAACTTTCTTTTCGCAGAGCAGGATCATGGGGTCTTCGAATTCGCAGACCATCCTGTCATTATCAGTGGCAAAATAGGGGGAGAGGTAGCCGCGATCAAACTGCATACCTTCAACTACATCAAGCTCGGTCATCATGCTTTTGGCTTCTTCAACAGTGATGACGCCTTCTTTACCTACTTTATCCATGGCTTCGGCAAGAATTTCACCGATGGTTTCATCACTGTTGGCGGAGATAGTTCCTACCTGAGCGATTTCAGCCTTGTCACGGGTGGGTTTGGCAATTTTGCCGAGTTCTTCGGTAATAGCAGCTACTGCTGAATCAATACCGCGCTTGATGGACATGGGATTGCGGCCTGCTGCGACGAGCTTTACACCTTCGCTGAAAACGGACTGTGCAAGAACGGTTGCGGTAGTAGTACCGTCACCGGCGATGTCGTTGGTTTTGGAAGCAACTTCCTTAACCATCTGTGCGCCCATGTTCTCGAATTTATCTTCAAGGTCGATTTCCTTGGCAACGGTTACACCGTCTTTAGTGATGGTGGGAGCTCCCCATGATTTTTCTATAACAACGTTACGACCGCGGGGTCCGAGGGTAACCTTAACTGCTTCAGCAAGAGTATCAACACCCTTTTTGATTTTTTCACGGGCATCTACATCAAACTCGATAGCTTTTGCCATGTTGTGAATTCCTCCTATTTAAGGAAATATTTTAAATTAGATTAAATTTGTATTAGGCTTCGATAACAGCCAGAATTTCTTCTTCGCGCATGATGATGAAGTCTTCACCGTCGACGCTCAGTTCGTTTCCTGCGTATTTGGCGAAAAGAACAGCGTCACCTTCTTTAACGGTCATGGGATTGTTGTCTTTTCCGGGACCGGTAGCGATAACCTGTCCTTTCATGGGTTTTTCCTGAGCTGCATCGGGAATGATGATGCCGCTTGCGGTTTTCTGTTCGCTTTCCATACGCTTAATGAGTACGCGATCCTGCAAAGGTTTGAGAGTCATGTTTCCTCCTCAACGGTATTTTTGAACTTCTTTTTTTTACAAACTGAGATCCGGAATACGGATAATCCGAACGAAAAAAAGGTCTCTTTAGCAGTAAAAAGACCAATTCAGCTACCTTTTCTCAAAGGTGGCCTAAAAGTAAGACAGAGCAGCAGCTTGTCAACACCGCGACTGCAATTTTTTTCAATTTTTTTCAGATGAATTATCTGAGCTGACTTTAGCACTGACTCTAAGCCCGAGCCGTTCCATTCTGGACAGCAGTGTGGGGCGTGACATCCCAAGCAGTCTGGATGCCTTGCTGCGGTTTCCATCACACATTGAAAGAGCTTCGGTTATCACCATGGATGAAAAACGGTCCATGAGATTGGCATAAGCATTTTCATCACCGCTTGAGAGCGTTCTGCGTATTATTTCAACCCCGTGGTTTTCATGGCTGTCAGCAGCTTCTGTATTACAGCTGCGGTCGCCCTTTATTGCCGATTGAATATCCTCGGCTGAAATAGGGGCTCCACGGTTGAAGATAAGGGCTTTCTGGATGCAGTTGGCCAGTTCGCGCACATTGCCGGGCCAGCTGTGTTCCTGAAGAGCCAGAAGACCGGAGCGGCTGATACCGGGATTACTCATACCCGGTACAGTTGAAAGTCGGCGTAGAAAATATTCAGTCAGCTGCGGAAGATCAGTAAGTCTTTCCCTGAGCGGCGGCAGTGGCAGTGTCACCACTTTCAACCTGTAATAGAGGTCTTCACGGAACAGTCCATCGTTTATGGCCTGTTCCAGATTTCTGTTTGTTGCGGCTATTATCCGCACGTCTATGGGAATTGTTTCCCGTCCGCCTATCCTTTCAATACTTTTTTCCTGAAGCAGTCTTAAAATTTTAGCCTGAATTGAAAGGGGCATATCACCTATTTCATCAAGAAAAACAGTCCCGCCGTCAGCCTGTTCAATCCGGCCTATTTTTCTGGTGTTGGCTCCGGTAAAAGCTCCCCGCTCGTACCCGAAAAGTTCACTTTCAAGCAGTGTTTCAGGAATGGCCACACAGTTGATGACAACAAATGGTTTGTCAGAGCGCATACTGTGCTGAAAAACGGCGCGTGCCACCAGCTCCTTCCCTGTGCCTGATTCTCCGCGGACCAGCACCAGCGCATCTGTCGGTGCGACCCTGCCAATGGATTTATACAGGTTCTGCATTGCCCTGCTGCCGCCGATAATTGCATCCACGTCAAGGTCTTCGCTGTCTGCATCAAGGCGGACCTTTTTTCTGGAAAATCTTGAAGCTTCGAGCGCTTTGCCTATAAGTTCCAGCATTTCAGGTATTTCAAAAGGCTTGAGAAGATAGTCAAAAGCACCCATTGATGTGGCTGTAATCGCTGTCTCAGTTGTTCCGTAAGCGGTCATGATTATGGACTGAACACTTGGATCAAGCTCTTTCATCCGGGAAAAAGTTTCGAGGCCGTCCATTCCGGGAAGGCGGACATCCTGAATCACAAGGTCCGGGTTGAAGGAAGTATAGATTTCGATCCCGGCCTCTCCAGATGCCGCACTCTGGACATTATGCCCCTCGCCCTGAAGTATTTTGGCAAAAGATATGCGCAGTGCCGCGTCATCATCAACAATAAGAATTTTAGCCACATCGACTCCGCTTATTTGAAGGGCAGGGTGATTATGAAAGCAGCCCCGCCTTCTGTTGATTTGCCCAGCCTGATACTGCCCCCGTGTTCTTCGATTATGCGTTTTGAAATTGAAAGTCCCAGTCCGGAACCTTCCTTTTTGGTGGAGAAGAACGGTTCAAAAATATGCGGGGCTTTGTCCTCAGGAACTCCGGCACCGTTGTCTTCCAGTTTGATAATCTGCACTTCGCCACCCTGCGGTAAAATTTTTTCTTCTTCCGTTACGGTCAGCCGGCCACCTTCCGGCATGGCCTCGCAGCAGTTCACCACAATATTCACCAGCATTTCTTTTAATCTTTCACCGTCAACAAGGTTGGGTTTAAGCGGTTCCCTGCGGTTGAGCACAACTTCTATTCCATAGGCGTTAAGCCGCTGACTCATAAGGGCAATGCTGTTGTCTATGACGTTTGAGACGCTGTTGCGCTCAGGTTTGATCCGCGGAGGGCGGGAGAATTCGAGGAAATTATTGAGCAGACTGTCTATATGCCTTATCTCTTCGGATATAACATCCAGATCATCTTTTTGCGATTCATCGAGTTCAAGGGTTTTCCCCAGTGTGTATAAACGCATTTTTACAGCGGTAAGAGGATTTCGAACGCTGTGGGCCATACCGGCTGCGAGTTTGCCGACAGTCGCCAGCTTCTGGGCCTGAGCAAGACTTTCCCGGCTCTGTTCAAGTTCATCTTCCTGTTCAGCTACAGCACTTACAAGACTGTGAACCCTGCTGCTGAGAGTTCTTACTTCATCCATCAATCCGCCGGAAGACTCATTTATGGTTTCTCCTTCGGCAAGCCTTCGCAGAGGATCGAAAACCCTGCGGACCAGCATCAAGGCCAGTGAAAGTCCGAAGATGAGTCCTGCCCCGAGAGATGAAAAAACTACCGCGTTCAGCTGGGTAGTGCGTTTTTCATTGTTTTCCATTGAATTGCGGATGCGCTTTTGCATGTTGAGCTTGAACTGTTCGCAGAGCATATAAACTTTCTTATATTCCTCGCGCGCCTGTTCGTGCAGATCCCGGCCTTTTTGTCTCAGTCCGCTTTTGTATAAGGCAATCACCTGATTGCGTAATGATGAGTAGTGAAAATAAGAGTTGCGTATTTTTTCCAGAAGTACGGCGTTTTCGCCTATATTCAGAGGAGTCACCCGTATCAGCCAGTCCATGAATTCTTTTTCGCGTCTGCTTAGTGATTCCAGCCAGTCTTCGCTGCCATCCATGAAATAGTAGCTGACGAATCCTTTTTGACCGGTCAGGGAATTTTCAAGCTCCACAGCGGCCTGCAAAGAAGTTACTTCACCTTGAACCATAGTTCTGAAGTCTTTGTTCAGGGTGTAGGTGTACCATGCCGAAACGCCTCCAAGCAGAGCTGTTGCGGCAATCATGGCCCCAAGGGTTGCATATATACGAAATCTAAGACCAAACATGGTAAGTTTCCGGAGAATGGTTTTGGGAATGCGTTTAATCACCTGATTCACCTTTTCCTTCAAGGAAAAAGCTACCGAATCCGGGTTCATCCTGACCTCTGGAAACTATTTCGTCAATATCCCTTATGAATTGTTCCCGGTAGTTTGAAACACATTCCTGGTCGCACATGACCATGTCCATCTGGCGGGTATGAATTATGATATACCCCAGTGCCCGCAGTGCTCTGAGCATGTATGCCTTTTCCTGCCCGGTAAGTCGGGAAAAGCAGTTTTCGCCTCTCAGTCTTGTTCTGAATCCATAATATGAGAGCACGGATTTGATGAATTCAACTCTGCGTCTTTTGCGTTCATAATCAGCCGCGCCGCCCCGAAACTTGAAACTGATGTAGTTCTCAGCGGGATTGTCGCCTACAAGGGCTTCGGCAACAGAGAAGTGAAAGCCGAATCTGGTGTGCAGCAGACAGAAATTTTTTGAAATCATGAAATAATTTTTAAAGCTGTGCGGTGAAACCACTGCCGGGTCAAGATGGGGATTGGCCGAGGCTTCAACTAAAATAGACATGAACCCTCTGGCATTTACCGGGGGCGGACCAGCCCAAGGCACAGCCATCATTCCATCCCATAGAGCGGTCATGGGCTCGCAGCGTATCTGGGCCAGACCTACATACTTGCCTTTTATTTCTGATGCGAATCCGTCATCAAGATTAACTACCCACCACTTAAGCGGGCGGTCTGCAACAATCTGTTTAGCTGCCCTCAAGGCTGATTGTTCAGATGAACCGGAACTGAACATGTGCCGCACGGAAACTTCATGTATATATCTGGTCAGGTCGTGCAGTGTCCGGCATCCTGCTGCTGAAAACTCCCTGCTTTCAGGGTCGGTCAGGTTGAGCGGGGTGATCAGCTTTGAAGCTTTTTTAAACTTGTCACTTAAAGGAGAATGCTGTTGCCGCAGAACATTGTTTTTTGTGTTTTCGAGTAATTTTTCTTCAATTCCCGGATATACGGCTCTGCTTTCGGCATCCATGGTCACAATGTCTCCTGCTGCCAGAAAGCCGGTAGCATTTTCCATGCCCATGATTGCAGGGATTCCGTACTCTCTGGCAACATTAGCAAGATGCCCCGTTATGCCGCCTTTTTCCGATATCAGCCCGGAGACCCGCCTGAGCAGCGGGGCGTATCTTGGAAAAGCTCTTGTAACTACGAGGATACAGCCTTCCGGTATATTGAGCGTTGTCGCTTTACTTCTGAGGATATGAACAGGGCCGCCTGCTGCTCCGGGACTTGCGGTTACTCCTCCTGTAATCACAGGTTCCGTATCAATTTTAATTTCCGTATTTCTGTTTCTGCGTACAGCGTGTCTAAGCGGTCTGGATTGCAGAATAATCAGTTGATCCTGATGATTGAAGGTCCATTCTATATCCTGAGGATAGTCAAAAAAATTTTCAATATTCAAAGCGGTTGAGGCGATCCTTTTTGCCTGATCAGCATTGATGCTCGCCCCGTTATGCGGATCAGCAGTCTCTTCTTTTAAAATTTCGCAACTTCCGCGTGAGATGATGAAGCGGTCATTTTTTTCAGTGCCGTCAACAACATTTTTAGCCAGCCCGAAGACTGAATCGATCACAATATTATTGTTTTCATGATCAGCCGGATCTCTGGTGTAGACAACTCCGCCGGAAACAGAATCAACCATTTCCAGAAAGCAGACGCACATGCCGTTTTCATCGTCCGGTATTCCTCTGCTCAGAGCATATTGAAGAGCCCTTGCGGAATACTTACCAGCCAGAACTTTACGGTATGCCTCCAGAATACTGTCAGGAGAAATATCAAGCAGCGATCTAAACTGGCCTGCAAAGGAAGCCTGCATGGAGTCTTCACCCACGGCACTGCTGCGCACGGCAAATTTTATATCAGGGTTTGAATCCGCCATAATCTTTATCTTTTCGCTTATGGCAGTTTCCAGCTCCGGTGGAATTTCGGAATTAAGTATTAAAGATTCTATTTCCGGCTGAACCTCATTCATCCTGTCTGCAATATTTTCGTGCAGGTATTGCAAAAGACTTTCTATCCGGGACGTGATTCCGTTGTATCTCAGTATCAGATCAAAAGCAGAGGATGTCGCTGTGAAGCCTGATGGAATTTTAACATCAAGACCTCTTATCAGTTTGGAGAGGTTGGCGGCTTTGCCTCCTGTTGCCAGCGGATTGGAAGATCTTACGTCTCTAAGATCAAGCACTAGAGGGGCTTCCTGTTCATGCCTGCCTTCATCCAGTATCTCACGCAGTCTGGATTCTATTTCTCTGAATCTGATTTCCAGTTCAGGATATTTACCGGGGGCTAGAATATCCAGTTGCCTGACCATCTGTAGAACACTGACGGAAGCTTGCGTGCATCTGGTTTTTAGAAAATCGTTGCTGACCGCTCTTTTCCCGTTCTGGCTTTCGTCAAGCTCAGCCATAACCTCAAGGGCTTTGTTGTTAGCTGAAAGCAGTATTTTGAAAGCCTGATAACGCAGTTTGAATTCTGCCTGCAATTTGTCGAGGTCCTCACGGGAGCCGGTGGATTTTTCAATCCCGGGCAGAAAGGATAAGATTTTTGCTATCAGGCCGCCGGACATATGTTTTCCTTTATGAAGCCCTGCGGAGCATTGCTCCGCAGGACTGTAGTGAGGGGTGATAAGGTGTAATTCTTCTAAATTGTTTTAGCTTAGTTAATCAGGCTTCGCTCTTTGAGCCTCTGGTCATTTTAAGACCGAAAGCCTGAAACATACTGAGGATGGCCATACCCCACCAGAGGGTATAAATGACATAGAATACCAGTGAAAAAGCCAGTAATTCTACTTCTTCGTTAGCCTTTTCCGAATCAATTCCGAAAAAGTTATATCCTACTTCAATAGCTTTTTTATTAACTTCAGCAAATTGGGCGGCAATCTTGAACTTCTTCTGAGCCTTGAGCGAATTTTCCATAGCTCGGGCAGAAAGCCACCAGCCGTACATTACGGTCTTACCGGGTATGCCATATTTCTGTTCAACCTGCTTATCCTTGTTGAAGAACATGGCATCGGAATCTTCCAGAGCCGCAAAGAGAATGTCACCTATATTGGCTGTAAACGTCAGCCCGCCTTCAATTGGTGATATCTGACCATATCCCGATAAAACTTTGGTCATAAGCGCTGCTTTGTCAGGGTCAGTGACCTTTAATTTCATGGTCAGGGTCACATCCTTATATTTGAGGCTCTTTTCTTCCAGTCCTTTGATGTAATAGGTTGAACCTTTAGCCATGGAGTTGAACAGCTTGTCAGAATACTCCAGGGCGTTGTGTCCTCTGTATATCGGCATGAACATGCAGAACAGCACCGCAGCAAATACAATGATCATGAATAAACCGATCACAAAATGCTTTTTGTCTCTTACTATCATGGTTAGGCCTCCGATCTGAAGGTTTTGATATTGCTGGTAAACTTGGCGATAACCCAGACTGCGAATATTCCGATGACTATAAAGAAGAGCCAGTTGCCTATCTGGGTCAGTATTCCGGCAAGACCCGGATCAATGTTGAGTATTTCCATCTCCATAAGCTTTCCGGGGAGAGCGAAGATACGGTTTACAAATCCAGCCAGAATTGCAGTGGCATAAAAGCCGCGAATATAGATTCCTTTAACAACCTTGGTGGTCAGTGCTCCGACCTGAATGCCGAAGAGAGAACCGATCAGCATGCCCATTGCCAGAGTATAGAAAATGAAACCGTAGATAGCATACTGTGAGATTGAAGCGTAACCGGCGGTGAAGATAATCTGAAGGATATCAGTACCGACAGTTGTGAATGAGGATACGCCGAGAATGTAGACGAACATGGGGAATGTGAGGAATCCTCCGCCAACACCCATAATCGCAGCTGCGAAGCCTACCACGCCTCCGCACATTGCTACGAAAAGGCCGGATATTTTCTTTCCGCCGGGAACCAGATCTTCGTCAAAACCGATCATCGGGGGAATATTAGCCCTCTGCAGTTTTGCAGGAAGCCCGCCGCTCTGTCCGGGAGCTCCACCGTGGGCATCACCGCCGGCATCGTTTTTACGCAGACGCAGAAAGTCAATAAGGGCGTATGTGCCGAGGAATCCCAGAAGGACTACATAAACAACGCTGATGAATGTATCAGAGAGAACAGGGTTGGCTTCGTATAAGGCCCTGTTTATGACACCACCGCCGGTTACGCCTAGACCGGAGCCGATCAGAAAGGCGATTGCCAGCCCTACTGATACGTTTCCGAGTTTTTTGTGAATTACTGTTCCCATTATGGCTTTTGCAAAAATATGGAAAAGGTCTGTACCTACAGCCAGAATACCTTTAATTCCTGCACTCATAAGGGCCGGGGTAATAATAAATCCGCCTCCGGCACCGATACAGCCGGTTACAAGTCCGGCGCAGAGACCGATAAGAATTGATACCGCAAAGATAACCGGTGTGTAGAAAGCCGGACTGTATGCTTTTTTCCCACCGAGTATTGCCGGAAGTTCCGGATCAGATGCCGCTATAGCCACGGAAAATAGGATTATCGGTAAAATACAAATTCCGAGAATAATAAGCCTTTTCCGAGAAGACAGAATGTTGTGTGAAACTTCCATGTCCCATTTGGCATGGGCAACGGATGCCGCAACCAGCATTCTATATGCCTTTCTAAATATCGTCATACTGTCTCTCCCTCTGTTTTCTGAAACTGATTCAGAGTTACCGGGTTACTGCCCGGAATTTTTGTTTTTCTGCCTAAGTAGTTTTCTGGTATTCGCATCAATTATTTTAAGCACCAGCTCATCAAGACTCACTGGTTTCAGCAGGTAGTCGAATGCTCCGTTTTCCATTCCGCCTACGGCATCTTCAAGATCACAATGTCCGGTGAGCATGATAACTTCCACTTCAGGGAAATTATTCCGGATGATCTTTAAAGCGGTGAGTCCGTCGGTCACAGGCATCTTTACATCGAGAACAACTACGTCCACTTTGTCGTTCTCAAGGATAGGCATGGCCTCTTCCGCACTGTGTGCTCTGAGAATCCGCATATCCCTTCGCGAGAGTCTTCTGCATAAAACGTCTACAAACGCTATCTCGTCATCAACCAATAAAACGTTGATCATGGTGCTTTCCCCCAGCCTGTCAGACCTTCGTCCGGGTTATGTCCCGGAGTCTGGCCTGAGTTATTCTTTCCATCTGGTCATCATGCCGGGCCTTGGCCTGACTGATTTTTTCCATCAGGATTTCAATTTCACATGGTTTCATCAGGTAATCGAAGGCCCCGAGTTTCATTCCATCTATGGCGCTTTCAACAGTTGCATGCCCGGTGAGCATGACTACTTCCAGCACAGGGTATTCAGACTTGATTGCTTTGAGTGTTTCCAGGCCGTCCAGACCGGGCATTTTCACGTCAAGCACAACCACATCCATTTCCGGAACTTCACGCAGAACCTCCAGTGCTTCGACACCTGAATGGGCCTCATGAATTTTAAGACCCCTTTTGGAAAGTCTCCGGGCTATGGCCTCGACGAAATGTATTTCATCATCAACCAGCAGCACATTTGCGTTTTGCAGTATGGTCATGGCTTTCCTCCTTTTATGAATGCCTTCATCTGCTTTGCAGGGAATCCTGAGTAAGAGGGATGTTCACCTGAAATGTGGTTCCATATCCCAGAGTGCTGGAAACCCTTATTTCTCCACCATATTTTTTTATGATCCCGTAGCAGATGGAGAGCCCCAGCCCGGTTCCCCTGCCGACCTGCTTTGTGGTGAAGAAAGGATCAAAAATTTTATTTTTGATATCTTCGGGGATTCCTTCTCCGGTGTCGGAAACCTCGATTGAAAGATTTTCTTTGATTTTTTCGGTGGTAATAGAGAGTGTGCCGCCATTTTTTTCCATGGCATCAAGGGCATTATTGATGAGATTAAGCAGCACCTGCTGAGTTTCCGAAGGGGAAACAGTCACTTTGGGTAGAGTTGAGGAAAGTCTGGTCAGTATCTCAATGTTGCTGAGGCGCGAGCGCTGTTTAATGACAGATATAACCTGCGTTATAAGGTCATTGATGTCCGTAACCTTCAGGGCGTCATCAGTTTTTCTGGCAAAGCTCAGAATCTTATGGGTTATTTCACGGCAGCGGCGGCCCTGAGTCTTTATCTGTGATAATGCCTGACGCATTTCATCAAGGTCTTTGATATCGGTATCGTAATCTTCAAGGATATCTTCTATCCATCCGGCCTCTTCAATCATAATGGCGACCGGATTATTGATTTCATGTGCTATGCCCGCAGCAAGTTCACCAACTGAAGCGAGTTTTCCCGCTTCTATAACCTGAGAGTTCATGATCTCTTTTTCGTGATCGGCCTTTTTGATGTGTTTGATGGTTCTGCGCGAAAGAAGCAGAGCCATGACTACGATTGCCAGACATCCAAGGGCCATGAGCGTGAAGAGCATGAAGTCGGTACGGTAGAGCTCGCGGAACGCTTCGCCTTCCTGCTGCATATAGACAAGGAGCCACTGGGAATCTTTGAGGGGGGCGATTGTATAGATGTAGCCTTCGTTGGTAAGAGTGCTGACACCGGAATGTGAGATGCCCGTATTGAAAAATACTGAAGCTGCACCGGACAATCTGATTTTTGTGTTCTTGTTCAGAGCTTCATCACTGGTCTGAAGATTTCCAGCGTTGTTTATGATGAAAGCCGCGCCGGTACGTCCACTCCGAATGTTTGCTACAACCTTGTTAAAGGCTTTAAAATCAATGGTTGAGCGGATGATGTACGGCTTGCCGTGAATGGCGACCCGAACGGAAATTATAAAGTGCGGCTGCTCCCTGAGACCTAGAAAAACGTCACTTATATAAAATTTGCTCTTCATGGCCTTGACAAACCACTCTCTATCCTTGTAATTCGCCCGCTCTAGCCTAAAAGGTCCTGAGTAGGCTGTCTGGATTCCGGAACTGTCGATGACGCCGAGGTCTACGAAAATTTTACCGTATCCCTCACGGAGAATATTGAGTTGCGCGGCTATATAAGAATCGTCGGTCAGGAGGTCCCGGTCTGCACTGGAAGCAAGTGAGCGGATATTTGCCAGACGTTCATTCAGAAAAGTGTCGATAGTCTGGCCGTGGCGGGCGACCATTTCCTGCAGATAGGCAACAGTCTTTTTTTTGTAGGAAGCATTAAACTGGTAAGCCATCATGCCGAATGCCAGCAGTGAAGGAACAATCGACACAATTATGATTGTTAATATTATGTTACGGTATAGGGCCTTGTAATAAGGTTCGCTTCCTTTTGGACCTTTCATCGCTTTTACTCCCTGGGGCTTCAAGTTTCCTCACAGGAGTAAAGGCAAACGATATGCCAAAAGAAATAAAAATATAATTTGTTGTAATTATTAATTATTTGCTTTTAGAAATATCCTCATTAAGACTTTTGGGTGTTGAGTTGTTTTACACTCTGTAAAAAAAGTGTATAGGCAGATTAATCATTGTGAAGTCGATTGCCCCTGCGGTTATATGTGCGGTATAGCTTTTTACTGACAATTGATGTACTGCAACTTGGGGTCGGACTGAATTCCTGCTGGGGGAGCAGGGTTAAATTTTATGTTTCAAGGAGTGAAATATGAGTAAAACTGTTCTTGTTAAGAAAATCCGGGAAAAGCTTGATATGAGCGCTAAAGATGCCGGTGCTGCACTTGATGCTGTGTTGGATTCAATTGAAGAAGGTCTTAAGAATGGTGAAACCATCACTCTTACAGGCTTTGGAACATTCAAGACTGTAGAACGTTCCGCCCGCACAGGTCGTAATCCTCAGACCGGTCAGACCATTCAGATTCCTGCTTCACGCGGAGTTAAATTCTCTCCCGGAAAGTTCCTCAAGGACGCTGTAAAATAGCTCTTTTTCTTAAAGCTAAAGGGCCGCTTCCTTTAAAGGAAGCGGCCCTTTTTTTGTTGTTAATTAAATTTATTCTGATTAGGCACTTGAATAATGCCGATTTCGTTATCAGGAGACCCCGATGTTCAGTAAATGGAGCGCACCCTTTGGATATAAAGACGTTCTCAAGATAAGCCTTCCGCTGGCCGCAAGCATGGCTTCTACAACCATTATGCAGTTCACAGACAGAATTTTTCTGGGAAATTATTCTGTTGAAGCCATTGCAGCGGTCCTTCCGGCCGGTATTTTATCCTTTTTATTTATATCTTTTTTTATGGGGGTCTCAAGCTATGTCAACGTCTTCATAGCCCAGTACACCGGTTCTGGAAGATATAGTAAGGTCGGCTCAAGTCTCTGGCAGGGAATTTATTTCTCACTTATTGCCTGGTTCATTATGTTTCTATTAGCATTTGCCGCCGATCCACTGTTTGCCATGGCTGATCATCCTAAGGAAATTCAGGATCTTGAAAAGGTTTACTATACCATACTTATGTTTGGTGCGGGGTTGCCTGTTTTTGATTCCACTCTCTCCGGTTTTTACTCCGGAAGAGGTTTGACCAGAACAGTTATGGTGGTGAATTTTATTGGCGCATTGGTTAATATCCCGCTCGATTACGTTCTTATCAACGGATTGTGGGGTTTTCCCGAAATGGGCATAAAAGGTGCGGCAATAGCAACTGTGACTGCGTCCGCAGTAATCGTCGGCCTTTACCTGAAGCTGATTTTTTCTGATGAAAATGAAAAAATGTATAGTGTCAGATCAGCGTGGAAACCTGATCTGGAGCTTTTTCGGCGTTTTGTCAGATACGGTCTGACCAACGGTGTTCAGTTCTTCGTGGATATTTTTGCAGTTACATATTTTGTATATGTATTGGGAAGACTAGGTAAAATTGTTCTCGCTGCAAGCAATATTGTTTTATCCATAGACGGCCTTTCATTTTTCCCAGCTTATGGAATTTCTATTGGAGTCAGTTCTCTGGTGGGACAGGCTCTTGGGCAGAACAGACCTGAAATGGCCAGAAGGGCGACTATATGTGCATTCCACATTACTCTGGTGTGGATGCTGCTGATGGGAATTATATATGTTTGTTTCCCGGATACGCTCATCGGTTTCTTTCGTCCCAATGATGTTTCTGATTCAGAATTTGGTGCCGTCCTTGAGCATGGCAGAATATATATGGTTTTTATGGCCTGCTATGTATTGATGGATGGTATCGTGCTCACTTTTGCCGGAGCCTTGAAAGGAGCCGGAGATGTTTTTTATGTCCTTAAAGCCGTTACCGTTGGTGGATTGCTGGCTTTAGTTCTGCCCTGCCATCTTGGTGCTAACTATTTGGATTTTAACTCCACAGAATTGTGGGCGGTTTTTACAGCTTATATTTTTGTTCTGGGAATCTTCTTTGTGCTTCGGTTCAGAGGAGGGAAGTGGGAAAGTATGAGAGTTATAGATTAAAAAAAAGTCCCCGTGCTGATACAGCTCGGGGACTTTTTTTTAGAATCAGGATACGCTTTCGGGAACAAGCATTTCCGGGCGGACTTTATGGATGAATCCGTATGCGAACATGCAGATCAATCCTTCGGCCAGCATGATCGGGATGTGGGCATAGATAATAGCCTGTGCCGCTTCGATAAAGCTGTCATCAGAAAAAGATAAGGCCGCAGCCGTCATTATTGAAGAGCCTGCAATGGAGAGTGCTCCACACAGAAATGTTCCTATGCTCATGTACTTTCCGCCCCTGCTGACAAGACCTTTAAAGAGAAAATAGAAAATTACCGCAGGTAGAGCCATATCGGCTGTGTTGACCCCTATGGAGGTCAGACCGCCGTACTGAAAAAGGACAGCCTGAAGCAGAAGTCCTGTCAGTATAGCCGGGAATGCAGCCCAGCCAAGCATAAGCCCCAGCAGTCCGCTCATTATGAGATGCGCGCTTGATGGTCCAATGGGGATATGAATAAGTGAAGCCACAAAGAAAACTGATGAAAGCAGGGCTACTGTCACCAGTTTCTCGGAATCGATTTTTTTTAGTCCCATCCATGTTCCTGCAGCAGTAATTGCGAAGCCTACTGAGATAACAGGCAGAGAAAGGACTCCTTCAGAAATATGCATACCAGTGTTAACCTCCGGTGAAGCCACTCCATTTAGTTGTTACTATAGATAAAATGAGAACAAATTTTGATTACAGTATTTAATTAAAGGTTAATAAGTGAATACGTTTTAGAAAACTATAACACAGGACTAAGGGTGTCAACTTGCAAGGGGAGATTGCCTTCTGGTGATTATATTTATTCTGTAATTATAGATTCTTAGAGCGTATTAAATATTTACTGTCAGAATTACAGCTTGAATTTACCTTATATTATATATGTAGGGTTAACCGATTATTTGTTCTAAGTATTTTATGCGACCTTGGTGGCGCTTTATGTAAATTAATAATTCTTAATAATTAAAAATGTTTAAATTTCAGATTATTACCATGTATGGCACATGCATTGCTTCTTTGAATGAAGGAGGAAAAATATGCATGCTTCAGAAAAGATATGTAAATTTTTGAAAAGAGCCTTTGATCTGTTGGTCTTCGGTGGATTCACGGCATTTCTAATCTTTTCAGGCTATCAACTGAGTATGTTTATTAAACAATATTCTCCTCAGCTCCAGAAGATATACAGCCTCGCCTCAAAACTGCTTTGATTCTTCAGCTCCGTAACTGCTTATTTGAAATTTTCCACTTATGCTTGTTGACAAGGGAAAGTTCAGGAAGTAGTTTTAAGGAAATTGAAATTCAATATCAAAAAGGTGGGTCATGGAAAACATAATAGTTCTCGCAATAATTATAGTGGCGGCATTTTTTTTACTCAGAAAATGGTTTGGTCCGGGAAAAAGTTCCTGCGGGTGCGGATGCTCGGGATGCTCAGAAAATTCCAGCGACAAATGCAACTCTGCCATTTTGGAAGATTACCATTCAAATCATCCTAAATAAAATTACTTAATCTACTGATTTTTAAAAAACGAATTGCTTTAAGCAGAGCTGGGTCGAATAGACCCAGCTCTGCTTTTTTTAGTATAAAAGAATAAAAGAAGTATTTAATTTGAAATTAAAGATAAAAATTCGTTTTTGTGAAATTTTAAATAAAATAAAAAACAAAATTGTGATTTAGAGTGTGTTTTTTAACTCTACAAGAAATTAAAAGGTCTTTTTGAGGTCTTCAAAAATATGCAGAACTGAGGCTGTTTTATCTTAGTCTCAGTTTTGAGACTTGAAAAAAAAACTATCAGAAAAGTATTAAAATAATGAATATTTATTTTATAAAAATTATAAATAGTTGATTTTTGTATTATAAAATTTTCGAATTTAGTTTTGATATAATTAAGACTCTTGTTTGAAAAGGTTCAAATTGACTCACAGTTTAGATTAAATTTTTTTTTGAACACTCTTTCTTGCTGAAATTGTGATCGAATTGTGTTAGCTAATGGTTACTTTCAGGTAGTCAGAAGGTTACATGTTTGTTTCTTCTGACATTTTGGTTCTCTTAACTCACCGGTTTTTCCTTACAAAATAAGAACAGGTCTCAGTAAAGAGTGTCTCCTGTTGGCAGCTACCGGGCTGTCCGCAGGTTTTTTATGGACATTCGCAAGACCAAGGGAGGGGAAGTGGCCAAGAAAAAGATCAGGTTCATGTGCACTGCTTTCCGTGACGGATTTCAATCCGTTTATGGCGCCCGTGTAAAAACAGACGATTTTCTCCCTGCTGTAGCTGCAGCGAGAGAAGCAGGAGTCGACTGGTTTGAAGCAGGTGGCGGAGCGCGGTTCCAGGCCCTCTACTTTTACGCTAATGAAGATGCCTTCGACATGATGGACAGGTTCCGTGAAACAGCAGGACCTGATGCCGATCTCCAGACCCTCGCCAGAGGTGTCAACGTCGTTGGCCTTGAGTCCCAATCAAGCGACGTTATCAAAGCGCATGCTGATTTGTTCGCCAAACATGGCATGACAACAATCCGCAACTTTGATGCGTTAAACGATGTCAACAACCTGATTTACAGCGGGCAGTGTATTAAAGATGCCGGCTTGAAGCATCAGGTGGTTGTTACCATGATGGAATTGCCTCCGGGCTGTTCCGGTGCTCATGACGCTGCTTTCTACGAAGACACTCTGCGCAAAATTCTTGATGCCGATATTCCTTTTGATTCGGTCTGTTTCAAGGATGCCTCAGGTACTTCAACCCCTGCAAAGGTCCACGAAACCATCAAAAGGGCTCGCAAAATGCTCCCTGAAGATGTCATGCTCAACTTTCATACCCATGAAACAGCAGGCATAGGCGGACTTTGTTACATGGCGGCTATTGAAGCCGGCGCCGATGCTATCGACCTTTCCATGGCTCCCACCTCCGGCGGAACATGCCAGACTGATGTTGTGACAATGTGGCACATTCTTCGCGGCACTGATTACACCCTTGATGTTGATATTGATAAAATCATCAAGGCTGAGGATGTTTTCCGTGACTGTATGAAAGAGTATTTCCTGCCGCCTGAAGCCACCAAGGTTGATCCTGTTATTCCATTCAGCCCTATGCCCGGCGGAGCTCTCACCGCAAACACCCAGATGCTCAGAGACAATGGCCTGATGGACCGCTATCCTGAAATTATCCGGGCGATGAGTGAAGTTGTTCGCAAAGGTGGATTCGGAACATCGGTAACACCTGTTTCTCAGTTCTATTTCCAGCAGGCTTTCAACAACGTGATGTTCGGACCATGGAAAAAGTTTGCTGAAGGATACGGCAAAATGGTTCTCGGTTATTTTGGTAAAACTCCGGTCGCCCCTGATCCGGAAGTTGTCCAAATGGCTTCTGAACAGCTGAACCTTGAGCCTACTTTGAAAACTCCTCTTGAAATCAACGATGCCGATCCCAGCAAGGGTCTTGAGCAGGCTCGTAAACGTCTTGAGGATGAAGGCCTTCCTGTTAATGATGAAAATGTATTTATTGTCGCCACATGCAAAGATAAGGGTATCACCTATCTTAAGGGCGAAGCTCGCGAAAACATCCGTTATAAAAAGGATGTAGAAGCAAAGCAGGCTGCACAGATTGCCGGAACTCCACAGGGAGGAACCGGATCAGGTACTGTAAATGTTGAAGTTAATGGCAAGAACTACACTGTAAAAGTTGACGGCGGCAAAGCCGAACTTAACGGTAAGGTCTTCAACATAGGTGCCGCAGGCGATGCTCCGGCTTCAGCTGCTCCAGCTCCTGCCGCAGGAGTAACAGAGCCTGTAGCCGCTCCTATGCCGGGTCTCATCATCAGAATTGATGTAGCTCCTGGAGACGTAGTGGAAGAAGGACAGACTGTTCTGATTATGGAAGCTATGAAAATGGAAATGGAAGTTAAGGCTCACAAGCCCGGAACTATTTCCGAAATTCTGGTTTCAGCAGGGGAGCAGGTCCAGCAGGCTCAGACTCTCATCAATATGTCCGTTTAGCTGACGACACTACAAGCTCACAGGAGAGTTTCTCATGCATCAAGTGATGTTCAGCTTTGACAATGTGATCAATAACGGTGGAATAAGTCTGGCTCTATCTGGAATGGCGATTGTTTTTGTGGCTCTGGCTCTTGTCAGCTGCTATATTGCTCTGATCCCGAAGATTGCCGGATTCTGTAACAAGATAGTTCCGCCCACAGTTCACCGTGAAGCTCCTAAACCTGCCTCCAGGGCGGTTCAGGATAATCAGACAGAGGCCGAAATTGTAGCCGCAGCCGTGGCTTATCTGCAAAAAAATAAGAGCTAAGGCAGTGTCGGTGTTCAAACCGGTATGCGCCCAATAAGTACGCCATGGATATATTAATCAGTTTCTTGCATTCAACGGGATTCGCATCGATGACCTGGGGCAATTTCATTATGATTGTCATCGGCATCGTGTTCATATCCCTAGCGATCATAAAGGACTATGAGCCGCTGCTGCTTCTTCCGATCGGTTTTGGTGCCATTGTTGGTAACATACCTTCGGTAGCGGGCATGCCTTTGAGCGTCTATGATGACGGCAGTGTGCTTTCATACATTTATTATGGAGTAACAAAAGGAATTTTTCCACCGCTTATCTTCCTTGGAATTGGAGCTATGACCGACTTTACGTGCATGCTCTCAAATCCGAAGCTTATCCTTTTGGGTGCGGCTGCACAGATAGGTATATTCCTTACACTTGTCGGAGCCTTGTATTTCGGCTTTTCACCGGCAGAAGCCGGGTCAATCGGTATTATCGGTGGTGCAGACGGACCGACAACAATCTTTTTGTCGTCCAAGCTGGCGCCGCATCTTCTAGGGGCAACCGCTATCGCGGCTTATTCCTATATGGCTCTGGTACCGGTTATCCAGCCGCCTATTATGAGGCTCTTAACAACTAAAAACGAACGCCTTATCAGAATGGCTCCTCCTCGTGATGTAACCGCCCGTGAAAAGATTCTTTTCCCGATCGGTGGTTTTCTCATCACTACGCTTATGGCTCCGGGAGCTCTTTCTCTGGTAGGTATGCTTTTCTTCGGAAACCTGCTTAAAGAAAGCGGAGTTACAGAACGACTCGCGGAAACCGCCAGAACCGCTCTGATTGACTCTGTTACAATTCTGCTGGGTTTTTCTGTCGGAGCATCCACTCAGGCGCAGACATTCCTGACTCATGACAGTTTATTTATTTTTGCACTCGGTGCCGCTTCATTCTGTATTGCTACAGCCGGCGGTGTTATCTTCGCAAAAGTGATGAATCTGTTCTTGAAAGTAAAAATCAACCCGCTGATCGGAGCTGCCGGAGTTTCCGCTGTTCCTGATTCTGCCCGTGTTGTACAAAACGTTGCACGAAGTGAAGATCCGCACAACTTCCTGCTTATGCATGCCATGGCACCCAATGTTGCCGGTGTCCTTGGTTCTGCTGTTGCTGCAGGTATCCTGTGGTCTGTTCTCGGCTAGCAGCGAACAGTCTAAGTTATTTAAAAAGGCCCGTCTTTGACGGGCCTTTTTTTGTATTTGCTTTCAAGGTCTCAAGATAGTTAAGCCTTAATCTGCATTTGGAATATTAAAACAGGCTTAAAGTTAATTTTGAGCTGCTACTTTTCAGACTGAGTGAGTCTGATTTAGTTTGGTTTTGAATCCTGACGTGTTGGAATATGAAAAAGAAGATAAGCTATAGAAGTATCTTACTGGAATGCTTAAATCTCTATCCGTTTAATTTTAATTAAAATATGCCTTATAAAAGCCAACTTATTTAAAGTTATTTTTATTTTAGTTTCATTTTTGAAAATAAATTTGTAAGTTTTTGAAAATAAAGACTGTTTTTAAAATTGTTATTGTAATGATTCTCCCAATTGTGATATTTTTAGAAGATAAAGCTGGATGTGCAATATTCTGTTAAAATCGTTTGTGAAAAAACACGCAAAATATATATGCTTAACTCTGGCCTTTTTGACTGAATGCGGGTAATGCCCGTCTTAAACACTTTTTTTTGATGATTTTATTTGGAGGATCAATCGTGGCAAGCCAGTCTACTTATGAATTTTATAAGGATGATCTTTCCAGCATACCGCCGTTGCGCGCTATGGCTGAAACTCTCCTTTGTGATAGAAAAATCAGAACTGTGACCGCAGCTGAGGCTTATGAAATGGCTCTCAAGCAGTGGGATGTAATGGAAACGGATCAGCCTGTTTATCCGGCAGCAGCCAAACGTCTTGGACTTAAAGAAGGCGCAAAAGTTATCAATAACTGTCAGGGTAAAATCGTTGGAAGAACTGCTCAGGCCCGTCGTTTTTATAATAAGCTGAATGGTCCTGATCAGCGCAAGGTTCTCGGTGACCTGCGTGAAGCTGTTTCAGATATGCAGAAACGTCCCTTGATTAAGGCAGAAGCTGTTGTCGGACTTGATCAGGATCTGATGATCAAAGCCACCATAATCGGCGGTGAAGATGATGCTGCAAATATTTTCAACTGGCTTGTTAATTTCACACCCTTTGATGAAGTCAAAGAAAAATATGAACAAAGCGCCAAACTTCCTATTCAGGATATCATAATCATAGGTGATAACCTCTGGCGTAATGAAGATCCTTTCTATCATAATCAGGGCTTTCCGCAGCTTGCTCTCGTAGATGAAGACGCTAACGTAATTTATAATTTCGGAATGCGTTACTTCGGTGAGCGTAAAAAGGGTACCCTCACACTGGCTTGGACCTCAGGAATCAGGGTCGGTATGGCTGCTTGTCATGGCGGAATCAAGGAAATTGATTTCAGCGGCTGCAAAGACGAAGACGTCAAGTCCATCGGCAAACGCTCAATTGCCTTCTTCGGCCTTTCCGGAACAGGAAAATCATCCCACACCAATTCGCATGACAATGGCGGAACTCTTCCTGAAGGCTTCAACAAGAGTGTTCTGCATGATGACGCTTTTCAGATTGATATAGAGAACAGAGTCTGCCGTGCGTGGGAGCCTACTCTTTTTGATAAAACCGACTCAAGACCAATCGGACATCAGGATTGGGAATATGTCGTTTCCGTAATGAACCACGGTGCCATCAATGTCGATGGTAAAATTCTTCCCCTCGGTCAGGATCTCCGCAACCCGAATGGAAGGGCGCTTATAGACCGCGATCTGCTGGGTAAATACGTTAACCGTTGTTCATTCCCGGAAACAATGTGCTGGCTCATGAAGGATACCTGCCTGCCACCGGTTATCAGATTTACAGATACATATCTGGCCGTTGCTATGGGTGCCGCTCTTATGACCAAGCGTAATCTTGCCGAAAACGTTTCCGAAGAAGAACTTAAAAAACTGGTATTTATACCTTATGCCAATCCCTTCCGCGTATATGATCTCTGGAAGGATGTTGAAGCATTTATAAATGTTTTTGATCATGGAGCTACAGGATACAGCTTCAACTCCATCGGTTTCTGGAAATCTTCAGATGCTGATCTCAGAGCAATTCCGCTTCAGACTTCACTTACTCTCCAGTCACTCATCCTTATGGATAAGCTTGAATGGGAAGACTGGGATCTGCTGCCGGGATCACAGATTCCAAAGCGTAACTGCATGGAAAAAATTCTTCCCGGATACTACGATGATTACAATCCGGCACATGTAAATAACGAAAGTGAATATGTGCAGACTCTCAAGGATAGATTTGCTCAGCGCAGGCAGTTCCTTGAAGGTACACCCGATCTCAACTGCAAATCCGATCTGCTTTCAAAGCTGACCAATGCTTTGCAGATAAAAAGTTAACCTGCTTTAAGAATGTTATGAATTTAAGATGCCGGAGCAGAGTTTATCTGTTCCGGCATTTTTTTAAGAGACTGGCAAAGCTCAATAAAACAAAAGCCCTGACCGGATTGAATTCGGTCAGGGCTTTTGTTTTTTATTCGAATTATATTTAGAATTTCTGTAATCCGTCTTCATTGAAGTCAAGGGTGTCGGAACCTGTTCCCTGAGGCAGTCTAGGGGTCTTACGGCGTGACCTTGAAGCTGAACTTCGGCTGTTTTCAATATGGAAAAAGCTTATGGTATCTGAAAGAACCTGTGAATGACTGGCCAATTCCTGAGAGGATGCACTGACTTCTTCTGATGTTGAGGCACTGTGCTGAACCGTCTGATCAAATTGTTGCAGAGCTGAATTCACCTGCTGTGCTCCGGAATTCTGCTCAGCACTGGCGGCTGAAATCTCCTGCACAAGTTCAGATGTCTGCCTGATATCAGGTACGATTCGGTCGAGCATTTCTCCGGCATTTTCAGCAATAGAAACACTGGAGCTTGAAAGTTCGCTTATCTCTGATGCCGCGTTACCGCTTCTTTCCGCCAGCTTACGAACCTCAGCAGCTACAACAGCGAACCCTTTTCCATGTTCTCCTGCTCTTGCTGCTTCAATTGCGGCATTAAGAGCCAGCAGGTTGGTTTGTCTGGCTATTTCTTCAATTATTGAAATTCGGTCGGCGATATCCCGCATTGCAGAAACTGTTTCTTTAACGGCTTTACCACTTTCCAAAGCTTCATTTGCTGTTTTAAGGGCTATTCTTTCGGTAGCACCGGCATTGTCAGTGTTGCGGGAAATACTGGCCACGACCTGCTCCATTGAAGCTGCAATCTCTTCCATTGAAGAAGCCTGTTCAGTCGCTCCCTGAGACATCATCTGAGCAGTGGAACTCAGTTCATCACTACCTGATTTAACTGACTCTGATATCTCCTGTACTGTTGAAACCACAGATTCAACTTTAGCTACCATCTCATTAGTGGACTCTGATAGTTCAGCCAGCTCATCGTTACCGACAACTCTTGCTTTTGCAGTGAGATTGCCTTTGCTGATTTCTTTCATGACCTTAAGAATTCTATTCAGAGGGGCGATGATAACTTTCGTTGTTGTCAGCATTATGGCAATGACAAGCACTGCTATTGCGCCAAGTCCAAGCCATAGGCTTTTCCAGGCCATCGCTGTGCTTGCGGCATAAATATCAGATTGGTTTACTGTGGAAGCTATTGTCCATCCTGTTTTGGGGTTTCTAACCCAGATCATTGTTTTTTTTATGCCATTGTATGCGTAATCCGAGATGCCGGATGAATTCGTCTTTAAGGGTTTTGCGAATTCCAGATCGAACATGTTGAGTTTCAAAAGATCAGCTGTATTCGGATGAGCTATAGTCAGGCCTGATTTATCAAGCATGAACAGATACCCATGCTGGCCTATTTTAATCCCTTTAAGAAATTTTTCGTTGAAATCCATTACCTTGAAAGAAATTCCGAGAATTCCGTAAAGAGTGCCATGTTCTTTGATGGGGAAGGTCAGCAGAGCAATCGGTTCACCTGTTATGGGCGATTTGGCAACATTGGAAAGCACGATCTGACCGTTTCTGCTTTTCCGAATATTTTCTATGTAAGCAGACGATTTAGTGAGATCAAGACCTACTGAATCACCTCCTGAACCGTCAGCTTCAACAATTCCATCCGGAGAGATAATTGTCATTCTATTATAAGAAGGTGATTTCTTCATGTATGTCATGAGAAGGTTGCTGGCTTCTTTGAAAGATTTATTTTTAACAGCTGATATTATGAGTTCATTTTCTGTTAAAATTAATCCTTCCCTGCTGATATTCTCATACCAGAAACTAAGCTCGGAATCTGTTTTATCAAGAGTTGAACGCATCGAGCCTTTAAGAACATTTTCAAGGTTTTCAGCTCCGGTTGAGTAAGAAATCCAGGTTAGAACAGCTATGGCAAGGATCACAAATGGTATTATTATACCTATGAATTTAGTCCTGAGGTTTAGTTTCATGATTTAATACCTGTTAAATTTGATTTGTAGGAGTTAATGTGACGGAATGATTAAATTATCGTTAGGTATTGAGTTAGGAAAGTTGTAAGAAATAATTTGTGGCAATATAGCATTCATAATAATGCAATTCAAGCTCCAAATATTAATGTAATAGTCTCTATGCTGATATACTGCTAGCAGTTCTCTGCTACTTAGCGATATACCATAGTAAAGTTATTTAAATTTTCTTTAGAACGTTTACTTTAATATATGTGTTTTGGAAATGGATTATATGATAAGTGAGTGTTTACAATCGATCGGAGCTTTAAGGATATGCAAGGTCTTGATATGTGTATGACGTGGTTGGTCTATATCAAAAGAAAATTTATAATCTAAGCAGATGATGCCGGTATATGCTTTTGGTCGCCGGTTTGAAGTACAAATTATTATCTTAGGATAAGCTTAAGTAGTGAGCATAAAATAGGTCACAGCTACAAAATAATGATAGTGCCGGAATGTTAATGAAGCAGGCGGTATGAACCACCTATGAGCATTTCGCGTATGCCGTCTAAATTTATATCCAGTTCAGGGGTAAAGCGAAGTCCGAATTTATTGTTGCACTTCCAGACAACAGATGCCTTCTGGCTGCTTAAGAATCCTATATTATCGTTGAAGATGCATCCACGGATAAATAAATTATCACCAAGGTCAATCCGATTAATGCTCGTTTCTTCGGAGACTTCTATGCCCATTCCAGTCGTGGAAATATCCCTGATGGTTACATCTACATCTTCTTTGCCGGTCATGACAGCGATATCGCACATTCTCAGAACTTCAACGACTGTCTTCAGCTCAATTCTTTCTTTTTTTCTTCTTTCAATATTATTTTTCATGATCCCTTCCCTCCAAGAGGAAGCCATTACACTTTCATAATAAAAAGGTGAATTGTTTTCTTTAGAAAGGTGATAATTAATAAGGTTACTTATGTAGATATGTTTAAATGACTCGTTTTATATGCTATAAAATTTAAAAAAATAAGTAAGATAAGAGGATTATCACATTTATTTGCTGTATCGTGTTAAAAAATACAGTGTAAGATTGTATGCTTTTTTAATAAGTTAAAAATAAATTTATTTAGAAAACAAATAACAAAATTTATGTTTAGTAAATTTGCAAGAGCTGATTCAATTATTAATTAAGTCGCTGAAAAGCTGATTTGAGCATCATCAAAGTCCATTATTGTGTTTTTATTAAATAAAAACGGCTGCCTACAGTTTCAAATTTTGAAAACCGCAGACAGCCGTTTCTGGCTATCTAAATTAATATTTTAATTTAGCAGGAGAAGTTTAATCGTGGCGATATCAGTTGAAGTTTTTTTAGTCAGGTAGGCTGGAAAAATCATTACAGGTAAACTTTTGTCTGTGGTGGTGCCATCTCCCAGTTCTCCGTGACTGTTTGTTCCCTACGCCCATAGAGTTCCGTCTGCTTTTAAAGCCAGAACGTGCATAGCCCCGGCGGAAGTGCAGGCATAGACACCTGTTCCGACTCTTTCCAAAACATTTTTGTCCTGCTTATCTCTTTCTTAAGGTGATAAGGGGGATTCAGGTCATTTATTTCTTTATTGACTTAGATAAAACGGGTAGTAACAAGTAAATTAATTAGTTAATATCAGGCGAAGCACTGTTCTTAAGGAGTTTGTGGTGAGAAAATTTTTATTATTGGTTGTTATGGCCGGGCTTGTCCTGTCGGGATGTGTATATGTGGATATGGAAGTCCGTAACCAGCCAGTTTCAACTCAGGGCATCCAGACAATGAAACGCTTTAATATGGCAGACTCCGGTCAGGATAGTGGAGAGCTTGGTAAAAAACTTTATGCGCAGGCTAAGAGTGAACTGGAACAGAAAGGCTACATTTACGATGAAAAGTCCCCGGAATTTTCTGTGATGGTCAGATATGGTTCAAAATCTTTCACAGCCCGCGGGGTCAGCTATGATCGTGTCGGCTGGGGCTACAATTATATTGATAAAGAATATGTAGATGACAGTCTTAAGCGCGAAGGTAACTCAGAAACCAATATTAATCAGGTTAAAATATATATGATCAGCCCGGGCTCTGAGAACAATCCTGTTTTTCTATGGCGCAGTTCAGCATCCAGTTCCGACAGGGAAGGGGTGGCTGTTGTCGGTCCATGCCTGTTGAAAGGAGCTCTTTCACATTTTCCGGGCCAACCGGGAAAATTTTCTGAAAAGGTCAATTTAAGAAGCTGCAATAAATAATTTGAAAAAGTCCCCTTGGAAGAATCCAAGGGGACTTTTATATTCTGGTGAGTGAGCCGTCCTGAAATATGTTTACACCCAAAGGACCAATTTTAGGGCTGGACAGTTTTCAGTGTTAAAGCTGAAGTTGAAAAGGCTGCCTTTTATAATCCATGCGTAAGTATGGACTTGGGGTTAACTCACTCATAGAATTTTGGTTCTGAATAAGCTTTAGTTTTGCTTGACTATATAACAATATCTTTATATATCTACTTAGACATTGAAGGCGAAGTTCAGGAAACGGAAGACGGTGAGAGTCCGTCGCAGGCGCGCTGCCGTAATCGGACATTATTAATACATTCCATTTAATATGAGTGTATTGTGCAGAAGACACTGGGTATACTGGGAAGTTTTCTGCAAGGTGCGTCAACCGCAGTCCGTAAGCCGGAAGACGTCCCGAGCTTATTGTTTATGATCCCCGCGTCCGGGAAAAGTAAATCTGTCTTCAAACCAGCTTTGGAATAGCTGAAATCTTAAACATGGAGATAAGTATGCTGACGCACACTCTTGGTTTTCCACGGATGGGGGGTAACCGTGAGCTTAAAAAAGCTCTTGAAAGTTACTGGAAAGAACAGACAAGCAAAGAATCACTTTTGAAAACTGCCGCAGATCTTAGAAAACAGAATTGGACTGTTCAGCATGAAGCAGGGATAGATCTGCTGCCTGTAGGCGACTTTTCATTATATGATCATATCCTTGATAATTCTTTCAGGTTCGGGGTTGTTCCTGAAAGATATGTTGAAGCAGGATATTCAAGCGGACTGTCACTCTACTTTGCCATGGCCCGCGGCGAGGCCGGTGAAGGTGGAGTGCAGGCTATGGAGATGACAAAGTGGTTTGACACCAACTACCACTATATAGTGCCGGAATTTACCAGAGGGCAGAAATTTTATGTGGCTGATAATTCCATAGTGGATCAGGTACGGGAAGCAAAAGCAGCAGGATTTACTCCCAAAGCAGTTCTGCCCGGACCGTTGACATTTTTGAGCCTCGGTAAGTCCGTAAAGGTTGAATTTAATAAGTTTGATCTGCTTCCGGGTCTGGTTGAAGCCTATATTGAACTATTAAAGGATTTGTCCAAAGAATGCTCTTGGATTCAGCTGGATGAACCTGTTCTGGCTACTGATCTGGACGAAGAACTTAAAGACGGTTTCAAGAATGCCTATGCTGCATTTCGTGCGGCCGTTCCAGATGTTAAGTTGATGATAGCCAATTATTTTGGAACCTACGGAGAGAATCTTGAACTGGCCACCTCATTGCCGGTGGATGCTCTTCATGCCGATCTTGTTCGTGGTTGTGATGAGTTTGAGCGGCTTCTGGAACTGGTTTCCCCTGATATGGCTGTTTCACTTGGTGTTGTTGATGGTCGCAATGTCTGGAAAACAAATCTTGATAATGCTGTGAATAATGTGCGCAGAGCTGTTGACACCCTTGGAAGTGAGCGTGTGCTGGCCGGTTCCTCGTGCTCATTGCTTCATTCTCCTGTTGACCTCGATTATGAAAATAAAATTGATCCGGAAATAAAATCATGGCTTGCCTTTGCCAGACAGAAATGTGTGGAGATAGGCCTGATTGCAAAAGCTGTAAATGGTGAAGATATTTCTTCAGAACTCCTTGCAAGCCGCAAGGCTCAGGAGTCCCGCCGCAAAAGCCCGCGGGTTCATAACCCGGCAGTTACCGAACGTATTCAGTCTTTGAACTCTGATGATTATAAACGACAAGCACCTTATAGTCAGAGGGCCAAATCCCAGAGAAACAACCTTGGGCTTCCTCTGCTACCAACGACCACCATCGGGTCATTCCCCCAGACTCATGAACTGCGGGCTTTGCGGCGAAAATATAAAGACGGACAGATTGATGTTGATGTCTACGAAGGCAAACTTAAGGAAATAATCAAGGACTGCATTAACCGTCAGGAAAAAATAGGTCTTGATCTGCTGGTTCACGGTGAACCTGAACGCAATGATATGGTTGAGTACTTCGGGGAGCAGCTTGACGGGTACTGCTTTACCGAGAACGGCTGGGTTCAGAGTTACGGGTCTCGCTGTGTAAAACCTCCGGTAATTTTTGGCGACATTTCACGCCCTGAACCCATGACGGTTAAATGGATTCAATATGCCAGATCCGTAAGCAGCCGGGAGGTCAAGGGAATGCTGACCGGACCGGTAACCATGCTCTGCTGGAGTTTTGTGCGTGACGATCAGCCGCGCAGTGAAACATGCCGGCAGCTTGCTCTGGCGATACGGGATGAAGTTGCTGATCTGGAAGCCGCTGGAGTGAAAGCTATTCAGATAGATGAACCAGCCCTTGGCGAGGGGCTGCCCTTGAGAATTTCGGAGCAGGACAATTATCTTAAATGGGCTGTAGCCTGTTTCAGACTCGCCTCAACCGTTGTCCGCAATGAAACTCAGATTCACACCCACATGTGCTATTGCGATTTTGGTAAAATAATCAGTTCCATTGCCGACCTTGATGCGGATGTTATCAGCATGGAGGCAAGCCGAAGTGATATGGAGCTGCTGCACACTTTCAGCATATATAATTATCCCAACGAAGTAGGTCCGGGAATTTACGACATCCACAGTCCCAGAATTCCCTCTGCCGATGAAATGGCAGAACTCCTTTCCCGGGCAATGATGGTTATCCCGCGCGAACGGTTGTGGGTTAATCCGGATTGCGGTTTAAAAACCCGCGAATGGCCTGAAGCAGAAGCCTCGCTGGAAAATATGGTTAAAGCCGCTGAGATTACCAGAAAAAAGATAAATTAACTTATAATATAAAATCCGGCAGGGAGAAAATTTCCCTGCCGGAAGCTTAAATCGGAGAACTGAGACAATGAAAGTTGCGAATAAGGTGGCAGAGGGGAAACAGTTTTTTTCATTTGAATTTTTTCCTCCAAAGGATAAATCCACATGGCCGGGTTTTATGGATACAGCAGGCAAGCTTGCAGACCTTGGTCCTCTTTTTGCCTCAGTAACTTATGGAGCAGGTGGAACCAGCCATGAAAATTCCCTTGAAATCTGTTCACGTATAAATTCGTTTGGAATTGGAGTTGTTGCCCATCTGACCTGTGCAGGAGCTCAGGAAGATTCAATTGATCATTTTGTAGGTTCGCTTCTTGATAAGGGTGTTGAAGATTTTCTGGCTCTTGGCGGTGACGGCAGAAAAGATGATCCAACAGCTTCAAGCAGGTTTTCCCATGCCTCAGATCTTGTTGATTATATAAGTGGTAAATTTCCGGAGGCAGGAATTGCTGTGGCCGGGTATCCCGGAGCACATCCTGATTCTCCGAGTATTGAGGAAGACCTTATTCAACATAGCCGTAAAGTTGCCTGCGGGGCAGACTTTACCATTACCCAGCTGTTTTTTGATTATAGATGTTACTTTGATTATGTTGAGCGTTTGAATGATCTTGGCATGAATGCGCCGGTACTACCCGGAATTCTTCCTATTCAGAGCCTTGGATCACTAAAGCATATTATGTCGTTATGCGGAGCGGCGATTCCCGGTGACATATATTGCGGTGCTGAAAAAGCTTTCGAGAATGGCGGTGACGCTGCTGTTAAAGAGTTCGGACTGGATTTTGCGCGTAAACAGATTAAAAATCTTCTTGATGGCGGAGCTCCCGGAGTCCACATATATACTTTAAATAAAGCTGAAATGTGTGAAAAACTGATAACCGGTCTTAAGCAGGACGGATTTTTTGCCTAGCAGCTTGAATTTATTTTAAAAGATGCAAAAAAGCTCCTCCGTAAATCGGAGGAGCTTTTTTAATATCATTTAAGCCGCATCAACTGCGCGGTAAGATTATAATACTGATGAAAAAGTTTTTATCAGACCACTGATGGCTTCGAGACGTTCAGGTCCTTTTTCAATGATGTAGGGCAGGATTTTACCTGAATAGTCTTTGAGTTTGGATATGACCGTACCGCTGACACCTTCAGCAGAAGGTGAGCTGGTGAACTCTGTAATCGAGCTGTACAGTGATTTAGCCTTGCTCACCGAGCCCTTACCGGAACTATAGGCACTTTTGAGATCTGTCAGGACAGACATTGCTTTTTTTCTGCCTTCAGGCTCAGTAACAACTTTTGTCAGACCGGATGCAAGATCAATTTTGTCCAGTTCAGAATCCATGAGCTGTGAAAAGCTTGTAAGTTTTGCAACTTTACTAAAACCTGATTCCGAATTGAAGCCGTTAAGTTCTGACATCAGCCCGCTCTGTTTTTCCGGCTTTATGAGGCTCATTGTTGTTACCTGAGCATCAACGGTTTTTTCTGTCATTGTGGAAAAACCGGAGTAGACGCTTTGTGCGTCATTAAGCAGATCAGAAGCCTGTGCGGCTCCTTTGGCAGCTTTTGTAGTGCTGTCCACAGCTGAGGACAGGTCATTAAGGTTGAAAGCTGAAGCTCCTGTTGCAGAAAAAATTACAAGTGAAAAAAGAAATAGCGGAATAATTGTTTTGATGTATTTTCTTATGATCATTTTTTAAACCTCCAATTTGTTATCTTGTCATTATAATGCAATATTTTTTGCAAACGGTCTGTTATTAATGCCTTGGATTCAGCAATGGATAGCACGGTCTTTGTTGTGATGACCACTTTTTTATCGGTCTGGATATAAAACATGCTGATTTTAGCAGATGTGCAATTAATAAGTCGTAAAAAGTCCCCCGGACAATATCTGTCAGAGGGACCGGATTTTTAAAGATTGAGTAAGCCGTTTGATCAGATAGAATTCCAGCCGGTGATGGCAAGGGGAGTGTATCCCTTTTGCTGGGCGATGATATCAAGATGTATATAGGCTTTGGCCGCGATTCTCAGGTCAGGTTCTTTAATGTATTCCCGTGAATCTATATTTATCAGGTATCGTCGGCATTTCTCGCAGACATCAATCCTTTCCGTCATTCTATCGCTGCTTTGAAAGTATTTGAGTTCTTCGTGTTTCTGATTTTCACAGTATACGCATGTTCCGCGCTTGAATCTCCACTCGTGTCCGCAACTGGCGCAATGCAGCCAGCGTTGCCCGCCATGTGATTTTAAATAAGGGTCGTCGGTCCCTGATTTTCTGAAAAGAGCTATATCAGGAAATGACCCGCAGATTGGGCAATACCCTTTTGTCCAGCGCAGATTGTTAATCAGCGGAGCTGCTTTGTCGTGAATAATTTTTAGAAAAACATCCAGTACGGAAACACCAGCAAGATGCAGAGCCTTGGTGGAAAGCATTTCTTCTTCGCTCAGATCATCAATCCTTTCAGGATTACCTTCCCATAAAGCCTGTGCAGTCTGATTGGCAAAGTCTGTTTTTTCAAGGGCTTTCAGCACGGATTGAAATTCAGGTTCAAGGTGCGGCAATGCTGATTTCAGTGCTTCGACCATTCTTATAGAAACGTTTGAAAATTCATTTCCAAAGTCGGGTAATGGTAAATCTGCCAGTAAAGGGCGACCCTGCTCAAAAATTAAAGGATTCGGTACCGGTAGATCTATTTTATCCCAGTCGGAGAGTCGCTTTATTTCGCTTAGCGATGCTTCCGCAACCGGAATATAAGCATCCAGTATGGTCTCCGTTGCCGGGATTGATGATTTAAGAATTTTAATCCCGTCCGAAAAGGGGGATTTGCCTGTTTCCAAAGTAAGATTCTCGGCCATCTGGAATGCTCCTTGAATTTTACAAACAGGCGGCCCTTCCTGAAGAAGGACCGCCGGATAGTATTTTTATCAACCAATCATTTTTTTTACCGGGCGGGCCAGCTCGGCAAAGAAGGTTTTGCGATTGAGTTTGTTGCCGATTCCAGAAGCATCAGCCGTAGCGAAAGTATGATACATTTCAGGCTTGAAGGCCACCAGATAGATGACGTTTGTGTCATCCTTGCAGATCAGTTCCGCATCCGGGAAATCCTTTTTAACTCTCTCAAGAGATTTTTCAGCCAGTTCTATCATGTCTTCGCGTTCACCGAAGTTCATTGTTCCGGTGGGGCATGTCTTCACACACATAGGCAGGAGGTTGCTCCTGACCCTGTCAATGCACATAGTGCATTTTGACAACAGTCCTGTTCCGGTGTCGCGGCGCGGAATGTTGTAGGGGCAGGCATCCCGGATTTCCTCAAACTCATCCTTTTTGAGCAGTTTGCTCAGATCGGTATAGAGAACAGCTCCGGTTTCCTCGTCTTTTACTATTGCCCCGGTCACATACATGTCCGCTATTTCCTTGCACGGTGCGTCAATGCAGTGGCGGCACTGGTCAGGAAAGAACAGCCATTCAACTTTATTGTTGATCATGTGCTCGTTGAAGCGGATCAATTTATATGTGAACGGGTTCAGGTCAGGCGGATTCTGATGCGAACCACGCTGTTTTGTTTTTGTGGCCGGAAGGTCGTTCCATTCCTTGCAGGCGATCTGGCAGCCACGGCATGCAGTACACCTTGAAGTGTCCACAAAGAAGGTTTTACTCATTTTTTAACTCCTTTGGTTTTATGCCTGACTATTCCAGTTCCGTGGCTTTGGTTATTTTCCTGATATTTACAAGGCTGGCCTTGAATTCAGGAATCGTTGTATTGGGATCTCCTACAGCCGGGGTCAGTCTGTTGGTGGAGTCTCCACAACCCTTTGTTGTCCAGCCGAAGCAGAAAGGCATACCTATTTCGTGAACAGTATCGCCTTTGATTTCAAAAGGAGTCATGCGGATAGTGACCATAGCCACAGCTTCCACTTTGCCTCTGATACTTTCGACTTCAACAAAATCGCCGTTTTTAATCCCTTTTTCCTTAGCCAGTTCGTGACTTATCTCAACATACAGCTGAGGTTCAGCCTCCAGCAGATGCGGGGTGTTTCTAGTATCTCCGCCGCCGCACCAGTGTTCAGTCAGTGAATAAGTGGTCAGCACGATCGGGAACTTCCTGCTTCCGGGTTTGGCCAGTTTATCCATGTCGGAGAAAGCTCTCTTGTAGCATGGACTGCTGAGCTGCCTTGAGAAAGGATGGGAAGTGATCGGTGTTTCCACTGGTTCGTAATGTTCGGGGAACGGGCCGTCAGCTCTTCCGGGACCGTAGGTCTGAGCATGTCCTTCGGTCTGCATGATGAACGGATAGCGTCCTTTGCCTGTGGCATTGGGCGGCCATCCACCATCCGGAATATCTCCAACCCATTTTTTGCCATCCCATTTGATGACGGCTTTATCCGGAGCCCAAGGATTACCGTTGGCATCCACTGAAGCACGGTTATAGAGAATGCGCCTGTTGACCGGCCAGCACCATGCAAAGTTGGGGAAGATATTGATCTTCGCCTGCATCGGAGTCTGGCTCAAATCCCGGCGTTTTGATTTGTTTCCTTCGTCTTCAGTGTAACCGCCGGCGTATAGCCAGTTGAGACTGGTCGTGGAACCGTCTTCGGTAAGGGCCGTGAAAGAAGGAACCTGCTGCCCCTTCTTATACTCTCTGCCTTTGATAACGGTATCCTTGGTAAACTGACCGTTGATTTTTTTGGCTATATCTTCCGGCACATAATAGCTGGGCCAGTCCAGACTGAGCAGCTGTTCCGGAAAAACACCGTTTTCATGTTCATAAAGTCTGCGGACATGGTTGATAAGCTCAACGTACATTTCGCCCATACTTTTGGATTGTCCCATCGGTTCACAGGCTTTGTAATGCCAGAGCTGCCAGCGTCCGCTGCTTGTTATGCTGCCTTCTTTTTCCGCGCGCTGGGCGGAAGGTAAAAGGAAGACCTCTGTTTTCATCGCCAGCGGATCAACTCCCGGTCTGTGCCAGTTTTCGGAAGTCTCGGTATGGTGAATTTCTCCAACCACCATCCAGTCCAGATTATCCAGAGCTTTTCTGGCCTTGTTGGAGTTAGGCACACTCTGGGCCGGGTTTGTTCCGAATACGAATCCGCCGCGTATTTTGTTTTTGTACATACGGTCGAAGATATAGATGTAGGAGTAATCCTCTCCGTCATCCACTTTCGGCATCAGTCGATAACCGAATTCATTGTCTGCTGTGGCGTTTTCTCCACGCCATCCTTTGAGCAGACTGACCATGTATTTAGGTTTATGCTGCCACCAGTTTGCACTCATGGGATCATTGCTGACCGGGGTGGTCATCTTTTTATAATCATCAAGGGTTTTCATGCTTGCACTGGGCATTGGCAGATAACCCGGAATGATATGCCAGAGAATGCAGTGGTCGGTGGAACCCTGAACGTTCGGCTCTCCGCGTAATGCGTTGATTCCGCCTCCTGCCACGCCGATATTGCCCAGCAGAAGCTGAACTATGGCGCTGGAACGGATATTCTGAACTCCGACAGTATGTTGGGTCCAGCCGAGGGCGTAGAGTATGGTTCCGGCCTTGTCTTTTTTGCCGGTAGCCGCATAGTATTTGTAGACTTTGAGCAGTGTTTCTTTCGGAACACCTGTGGTTTTCTCTACTTTAGACAGAGAATAGCGGGAGTAGTGCTTCTTCATAAGCTGGAAAACACAGCGGCTGTCCTTTAGTGACGGATCACGTTTGGGAACCCCTTTGTCGTCCTTTTCAAAAGCCCATTTACTCTTGTCGTATTTTCTTGTTTTTTCGTTATAGCCTGAGAATAAACCGTTTCTGAAGGAAAAGTCTTTTCCAACGATGAAGGCGGCATTGGTATAGTCGGCTACATATTCTTTAAAGTAGAGATCGTTTTCAAGAATGTAGTTGATGAGTCCGCCCATGAAGGCGATGTCAGTACCTGATCTAAGGGGTACATGGAAATCGCTTCGGGCTGAAGTACGGGAGAATTTAGGATCAATGTGCATGACTTTCGCACCCTTGTCCTTTGCCCGCAGAACCCATTTGAATGAGATAGGATGGTGCTCAGCCGCATTACTGCCGATAATCATAATACAATCGGCATTGGCTATGTCACACCAATGGTTGGTCATCGCGCCGCGTCCGAACGACTCTGCCAGAGCCGCAACTGTTGCGCTGTGTCAGATACGTGCCTGATGATCGAAATGCACCAGGCCTAAACCGCGCACGCCCTGATGGACTACTGCGCATTCTTCGTTGTCCATCTGGGATGTTCCCAAATGGAAAATAGATTCAACTCTGTTAACTTCCTGTCCCTTGGAGTTGGTGCGGATAAAATCACGGTCACGGGTTTCTTTGACTCTTCTGGCGATGCGGTCAAGAGTCCATTCCCAGCTTTTTTCTTCCCATTTATCGCTGTAAGGAGCACGGTAAAGTGGTTTGTCGATGCGATGGTGGTTATTGTGCATGGAGAGCATGGCTGCTCCCTTTGCGCATAATGCACCTTCGCTTGCCGGGTATTCAGGATCACCTTCAGTGCTTACTATTTTACCGTTCTTGACATGAGCGATAAAATTGCAGCTTACTGAACAGAACGGACAGATGGAAATTACTTCCTTTGCCCCTTCGATCTTCAGCCCTGCTGCAAACGCTTTGGCCGGGGAAAGGTCAATTCCCATCTGACCAAGGGTGAATCCGGCCACCCCCACGCTTGCGAGCTTCATGAAACCGCGTCTTGTGCAGTTCATGGACTACCTCCTTAAATGTTTATCAGCTGCTGCAGAAACCGAAACTGCCACAGCTTAAAATTATTCCATTCTAAGTTTAAAGCTATATTGAATTTTATTTCAACTCATTGAATGTGTTTAGATAAACATATTGAGTGCTGTCATTCAGGCATACTGAATTATCTATATTCTCCGAGAATAGAACATTTCCGGTATGGTGTCCTGTTTTTTATAAAAGAATGTTTCGGCATGATTTGTATTTAGCGGTCATGGTAACTCTTAGTATTCCATGGAAAAATATCTTCGGCATTGTCTTTAGCGGCCTTCTCAACAGATTCGAACCAGGTATGGAACATATTCATCAGTTCCCTTCCTTCTGCTGTCAGTTTCTGACCACTGCGTCTGTTGCCGACCCTTTCAATCAGCTTGGTATTCATAATTTCTTCTGATGTTTTAATTTTTCCCCATGCAGCCCGGTAAGACATTCCCAGAGCTTCAGCCGCTTTTTTCAGCGATCCGGTCTTTTCAACTTTATCAAGCAAAAGTAGTCTTCCATAACCGAAAAAGACACCTTCATCCGATTCAAGCCAGAGGTGCAGTCTAATGGTCGGAGCTTCCCGCTCGATTTCTTCGCCGGGTATTAATTCCTGAGGGGTGCGCTGCAATGCCGTATTCATGAAATACCTCCTATTTTCCAAACGGACATTTGGGGTAAGTACAAACTTTGCATTCCATACAGAATCCTCCGTCAGCCATACGGGCCAGATCAAGGCGGCTGGTTTCAATTCCGGCCAGAACTCTGGGGAGGAGTAAATCCAGACTGGTTGTTCTAAAATATAATGCGCAAGCCGGAACACCCAGAATTTTTACCTCACCGGTGTGGGCGAGCAGAGTCATTGCTCCGGGCAGTATCGGTGCTCCGTACTCCATGTCGGTAACACCGGAATCCTGAAGTCCCTGTCTAGTTACATCATCAGGATCAACTGAAAGACCGGCTGTGGTTATGATTAGTTCACTGCCTGCATTTTTAAGCTCATTTATTGCTGAGCTTATGCTGTCCCGGTCATCAGGAGCAAAAATGGTTTTAATAACTTCGCTGCCGAATTTTTTTATCTTTCCTCTTATTACCGGATCAAATTTGTCTTCTATCAGTCCTGTGAAAATTTCAGTTCCGGTTATCAGCAGTCCCACTTTTTTCTTTAAAAGGGGCTTGATGCTGTAAAGGGGAGTGTTGCCGAGAACCGCAGTAGCTCTATCGAACAGTTTTTTTGACAGATATAGGGGAATGGCCCTTGTCCCGGCAACTTTAACGCCTTTTTTTACAAGACAACCATTTCTTCGGGAGGAAACCATAACGTCATCAACCAGATTAAAACGGATAAGTCTGTCCACATCCGCTACAAAAAGTCCGTCTCTATCGGCAACAAGGTTAACTTTGCCTTCACAGACATTGTCGGAGAAAGTAAGCCCTTCGCCGCACATGAGTTCCGCAAATTTAAGGGCTGCGTCATTCTCATGCACCCAGTTTTCGCCGGGTGATTCTCCCTGTTCCACATAAATTCTGTTTTTACCCATCTGTTGCAGGCGACAGATATCTCCGATCTTGAAATTCTGTCCTTTCACAAATTCAGCGGCCTTATGGACTCCCGGTGCAATTCTGGTCATATCGTGCAGTGCTGATTTACCTTCAATTTGTTCAACGGGAATAATTTTAAGATCGGGGCGGAGAAATTCGGAACTGTTAGCGGAGGATTCTATTTCTGTGTATGGACCTTCTCCCTGACATGAGCGGCAGACTGCACCGAAATCTGTAGGGTAAGCCTCACCGCAGATCGGACAGATTGCGATTGATCCTTTTTCGCGCCGTTTAAGTAGGTCCGGTTTTACCTGTCGGGGTTCAACCTTGCAGATTGATGCTCCGGCCATTTTTATTTCATGATGCAGCCGTTCGGTATTTTGTTCTTTTTTAGGCTTGAGTTTGAAAAACCATGATTTTATTTCAGGCCAGTCTTCAAGAGCGGTTGGATCAATACTTACCCTGATCCCGGAACCAGAGTATTTATCATATAAAGTAACAGCGTAGATGCCGAGGTTGAAAACTTTCAGCCATCCGTTTCCTGTGCTGCATAAACTAAGCATCTGGACGGCGTCAGGGAGGCACCACGATGTCTCGGAGATTGCATCAAAAATGGTACCTTCAGGGAGATATTTAATTGCTTCAGAGACCATGAATCCGCCAAGTATCAGGCCGGGGGCCGGACTCCCGTGAAAGTTCCTTGCCGCTTCAAAAAACTCGGAATAGGTATAAGGCCCTATCAGCAAGGAGTTGTTCCGGGAATTTTCTTCTGAAACAATATGTTGGCTACGCATCTTTCCTACCCTGTTTATTTTGATGTGTGCCTTTAAAATTGCTTTTAGTGGTTGATCGGTCAAAGAATGTCTTTCTATGTCTAATTTGACACAAATAAAGGTAAAGTATTGATATTTAATAATATAGTCTGGAATATAGCTATCGTTACTATTTAAAATATCTATACTACAGCTGATCTGAACGTTTTATATTACTATAAGTTTCATAGTAAAGATAACTGGTTGGGCATAAAAAAACCGGACTGTTAACAGCCCGGTTTTAGATTCTTTATCGTCTTTAAATTGATCAGCTATTTTAACCAGCTGTCAACCTGTGCTTTGTTTTCTTTTATGAAGCGTAAAGCATTCTCATAGCGGTCTGAACCGGGTTCCTGGTTCCAGGCCATAACTTTCTGGAGCTGATCGATGCTGGTGTACTTGAAGTTGTTGAGCACTTTATAAACTTCAGGCATATCTTCTTTAAGACCTTTACGGACAACAGTATCAATATGTTCTGCGCCGCCTAACACCTGCTTGGGATCTTTAAGATATTTGAGGTCCCATTTTCCGAACATCCAATGAGGGGTCCATGCTGTTACAATGATCCATTCTTTGTTTTTGATGGCATTGGAAAGTGCTGCGGTCATAGTGGCTCCGGAGCCTTCAACAAGTTCAAATTTATCAAGATTATATTCTTTAAGAGCGTTTTCAGAAACTCTCATCAGGCCTGCACCGGGATCAATACCGATGATTTTGCCGTTGAATTTGTCAGCATTTTTGTTGAGATCTTCAATGGAATCAACTGTAACATATGAAGGTACAGCCCATCCCAGTTTTGCGCCGTTGGCAATGGGGCCGAGGTCTTCAACTTTATCTTTAAATCTTTCAAGGTAGTCAGCATGTGTAACCGGAAGCCATGCGGTTACCATTCCGTCTACATCACCTGAGGCTACAGCCTGCCACATTGCAGCTGCTGCAACAGGAAGAATTTCAACATCGTAACCGAGTCGTTCCTGAAGAACAGCTTTTACAATGTTGGTACTTGCTGCGGCGCAATCCCATTCAACATAAGCGAGTTTAACTTTTTTACCACCGGCAAAAGAAGGTACAGCAAGGGCTGCGATAAGAGCTACTACTGCCAGAAGAGTGACTATGCGTTTCATTTATCCTCCAAAGTTTGAGTTAGTTATTGCGTTTACCTATCTGTTGGAGCACGCGGTCAAGAATCATGGCGACGATTACAATACCTATACCTGCTTCAAATCCATTACCCATCTGGAGTCGCTGGATAGCCTTCCAGACTTCACCACCGAGTCCTTTCGCTCCGATCATGGCGGCGATAACAACCATGGACAGCGAGAGCATAACGGTCTGGTTTACACCGGCCAGAATTGTGTTGGTGGCCAGTGGAAGTTCAAGTTTTATCAGTCTCTGCCATCTGGTCGAACCAAAGGCTTCGGCACATTCAACAAGCTCTGTGGGAACCTGACGGATACCGAGGCAGGTAAGCCTGATGGACGGCGGCATGGCAAAGATGACTGTTGAAAAAATAGCTGCGACCTTACCAAGACCGAAGAACGGAATAGCCGGGATAAGGTATACAAAAGCCGGCATTGTCTGCATTACGTCGAGAATAGGCATTACAATGCGGTTTGTAGTTTTGTTCATAGCTGCAAGGATGCCAAGCGGGACACCGATAAGGATAGCAATCAGGGTCGAGATCAGTACCAGTGCTATAGTGCTTATGGTAGCATTCCATAAACCGAGGTTTAAAATAAGAGCCAGCCCTACAAGGGTGAAAATACCAAGAGAGCGTTTTTTAGACAGGAACCAGACCAGTGCAGCCGCAATAACAATAAAAACAAGCGGCGGAACAGCCATCATGGCATGTTCCAGAAACTCAAGTCCGGCTTCCATGACTACCGAGAAAGCTTTGGTTGCGAATGAAAAATGATCTACAAGAAAGTTGATAAACAGTTCAATAAAGTGTCCGATCGGAATTTTAGGTATATCCATCATGTTTAGTTTCCTCCTCTTTCAGCCAGTGCTCCGATGAGAGTTCCGCGCACGATTACACCCTTAAGGTGGTTGGATTCGCTGACGACAGCCAGAGGATAGTTTATGTTTTGGATTATTGTGAAAAGGTCCTGAGCCGGCGTTTCAGGAAGAACTGTTCTGATATCGGTGCAAATGACATCAGTGAGATCTTTACTGCCCTGTTCCACTAGCATTGCGCAGTCTTCCGCGCCGACAACACCGACAAGGCGGCGTTCCTGATTGACGACGAACAGGCTTGAAATATTATTTTTCTGCATTTTACGCAGAGCCGCGCGGGGGCCGTCTGTCTTTAAATATCCGACAGCTTCGGTTTTCTTCATTACAGATTCGGCTGTGAGTACTTTGGTGATGTCCACGTCTTCAACAAAACGGCGAACATAATCGTTGGCAGGGTCTGTCAGAATATCTTCCGGCGTTCCGACCTGCACAATCTCACCGTCTTTCATCAGTACGATGCGGTCACCGAGTTTCAGCGCTTCATCAAGATCATGACTGATGAAGAGAATTGTCTTTTGCATCTTGTCCTGAAGATTGATGAGCTCATCCTGCATATCTCTGCGGATAAGTGGATCGAGAGCACTGAACGCTTCGTCCATGAGGAGAATATCAGGATTAAGAGCCAGTGCGCGGGCAAGGCCGACCCTCTGCTGCATTCCTCCGGAAAGTTGTTTCGGATAGGAGTTTTCCCATCCGGCAAGTCCTACAAGCTCAAGGGCTTCAAGTGCGGCTTTTTTGGACTTTTCAAGATCTTCGCCTTTGATCTCAAGTCCATACAGGGTATTGCTCAAAACAGTTCTATGCGGGAAAAGGGCGAAGTTCTGAAAAACCATTCCCATTTTGCTGAGACGCATTTTACGAAGCTGGTCCCGGTTTAAAGAGGTTATCTCCTCGTCATCAATATAAACTTTTCCGTGTGTGGGTTCTATCAGGCGGTTTATGCAGCGGACCAGAGTGGATTTACCACTTCCGGACAATCCCATTACAACGACAATTTCACCTTCTTCAACTTCGAAGTTGGCATTATTTACGCCGACCCCGTGTTTGGTTTTGTCCATAATTTCGCTTTTAGTAGCTCCGTTCTCTAAAAGCTTGATTACTTTTTCCGGTTGAGTTCCGAAAATTTTGTAGAGATTTTCAACTTTGATCTTACTCATTTTTTCTCCGTATAATCGATTTATTCAGATACCCGAAAAACAAATGAAACAATCATTTCAAGCCGGCTGGAAGATCTGAACTCCCAGATAAGAAACGCTGACCGCAGATCAAACTGCATAATGACGTATTTTTTGGCGTGTGTATACAGACGTTGAAAGTCTGTTGTAACGATTTGTGAAAAATGCTGCCCGGAAACAGGATGGTTCCGGAACTGGTTTCAAATGACGGGTAACATTAATTGTTATTTTTTTTCAGGCGGTTGAAAGAGGATAGCGATCTCTAAGATCGCTGGGAATATTGGTGAGAAACCAATCCTGAAAAAGACTTCGTTCCCCATTTAATTTTGAAAAATAATATATACTCATAATATAATGTAAAACCATCAAAGTACATTAAATTTAATGTAACTATTGCCATGATACTAATCTATTTCTGAGTAAAAGTGGTTTTACTGCGTAAAAAGTAATGTTGCAATTTGGAAAAAAAAGAAAGCTCAGAAACTTAATAGTGTATTATGATTAGTATCTATAAACAAAGAACTGAACAAGATGTGTTCTGATTAAGAAGATATATAAATGGTAAGTTTTTGTCAAATGTAGTCAAAAAATGTATAATTGCTGACAAAATTTTATAATCAACTTCAAGCAATAATGAGCAAAATATGCATGTGTTTAAGGACACAGTTTTTGTAGAAAATGTTTATTTTTTTCAAATGGTTATGATATCAAAATAGGGGGTGTGTTTTTGGCCTGTATTTTTATGAATATTGTGGTCGGATATTCGTCCTATAATGGCGGACATAATTGGCTTGTAGTAGTAAAATCTATGTAAAAATACGCATAAAAAAAATAAATAACTTTTTAATACTTTTGTTTTCAAAATTGTAACAAATATATAGTTATATTTTTTAAAAATAAGGTCACTAAAAAACAGTTTTATTTAAGTTTTATTTCTATTTTGTAACTTTTATAACTATTAATATTTATTATTAGTTTAATTTAATAGTAATTATGTTTTAATAAGATTTAATTTTATTTTTAAATATAATGTTAAAATTAATAAAAATGCTAAATGAATATTTGCTCTTCATAAAATACGTTTTTTTAAATTTAATTAAGCATAAATTAAATACAAAAAAATTAAATATTGATTGAAAATATGAATAATATATAATCTGGAGTTATTTTTTGCAGTACAGTTGCAGTCTTTATTTGACAATGAAATTGAGGGATGTATATAAGCGTTCTTATTATATCCACTTAAATTGATTAAAAGGAAAATTTAATTATGCAGGGAATTTATTCTAAAAAAACATTTTTATCAGCGGCTTTATTACTTGTTATGCTGCTTTTCACCACCGCAGCTAATGCAGGCTGGGTGTTGTATGATGACTTTTCTTCAGGCAAAATAGATATCACTAAGTGGGAAATCAACGACGAATCCTCCGGTACTGTCAGCTGTTATGTCTCTAACAACAAACTTATTTTCGCAAAATCAGCTGCTTCTAATGATGAAGTTGATTATGGACTGTATGTAGCGAACCTGCCAGCAGGAGCTAATGGTCTTAAAGCAGATGTTCGCCTTGTATCTGCAACCGGTGAAATAAGTGTTCAAATGGAATTTAGAGTTGATGGTGGAGATGAATACTTTAATACTGATACAGAGCATGCAACTACAACAAGGTTTAGAAATACATTTACAACATACGATAGATGGGATTCCACCGGATTTTATAACGAAGCTTTATGCAGGCGTCAGGCTGTTGATGACAGTAGCCTGAGGGAAGTTTACGGGCTGAGCCGGCTGTACCTGAATGAGTCTGATGAATTGTATAAAGTCCATACTTCATCTGTTCAGGTTTCTGATGCTGAGGCATATCTCACTAATTGTGGTGGCAGATGCAGACTTTTTCAGGAACGCAATGACGGTGTTGAAACAATGAACAACAAGGTTGTTCGTATCAAATTTAATGGTACTCCCGAAGGAACAGGAACAATGGAAGTGGATAACGTATACATCCACGTTGGAGATATGGAAACTGAAGCCCCGGTATCGCGCAGAGTAGTCGTTGTTCCTATAGGCTCATAGCCTGCATAATGCATCTCGGGTCATTGATCCGAATGAAGATATTTGGAATTAAAAATCCCGCAAGTTCGAACTTGCGGGATTTTTATTTAATATCTGTTAATTTTACCGAGATAATCATTAAGATTTAAGTAGATATAAATTTATACCGTGCTTATTGCTGTTTAGTGTATTTAAGGCAGGTGTTTACTAGTAAAAATGAACGAGCATGACTACGAATCAGTACTCATAGCGTACTTGCTATACAGTCTTATGCTTAAACTGCTAGTGCAGAATTTACTTTAAGGATCAGTGGCGGGAAAAGTGGATCAGTTGGTGGTTAAAGTTGCTGCATATATAATTTTTCAGGCAGGCTGCTAAAAAAGAAAAAGCCTCCAGTCATTGACTGAAGGCTGTTCTATTCAAAATGGTGCCGAAGAGAAGACTCGAACTTCCACGGGGGAACCCCCACTAGACCCTGAACCTAGCGTGTCTACCAATTCCACCACTTCGGCACGGAGAAATGTGTATATTTACTCTGCGTAGAAAAAGCAAGCTATTTTTACAGAATAATCCTATTTGTAAATGCTTATAAAATTACATAGTAATAATAGAACCGTATTTGTAATAAAAATCCGTATCTGTTATTCAGCGTATAGATGTAATCCGTTTTATTGGAGGAAATAAATGACACCAGAATCACTGATTCCGACAATGGAAGTTATTCCGGTCCATCCTTTCTGGCCGGAAGTTCTTCTGGTTGTGACTTTCGCGGCTCATATTCTTTTTATGAATGCAGTGTTCGGCGGGACTGTGATTGCGCTAGTCAGAGGTTTGAAAGGGCAGAGTGAGATTTCCAGAGAATTATCACGCAAGCTGCCTACGTTACTTGCCCTGACTATAAATGCCGGGGTTGCCCCGCTATTGTTTTTGCAGACTCTTTACGGGAATTTTGATTACCCGGCCTCAGTACTTATGTCTGCTTACTGGCTTGCGCTTATAGGAGTGTTGCTGCTGGCCTACTATGGGCTGTATCTATATGATTTCAGTTACAAGAGCTTATCCGCTGGTCGGCGCAGGTTTCTTTTAGTCTGTGTCATTGCCATGATGGTCTACATTTCATTTATGTTCACTAATAATATGACCCTGATGCTGCGTCCCGAGCATTGGCCGGATTATTTCAAAAACCCTTACGGAACGATACTTAATCTTGATGATCCTACGATTATACCGAGATATCTGCATTTCTTTATAGCGGCACTTGCGATAGGCGGCCTTTTTGTCGCTCTTGTAGGCAGCTGGAACAAGGATAATTCCTTTATAGAACATGGTATGCGCTGGTTTGTAAGAGGGACTCTTGTAAATCTGGTTGCAGGGATATGGTTTCTTTTTTCGATACCTGAAAATATTATGATGAAATTTATGGGGCAGGACATTCTTAGCACCCTGATTCTGGTTGTAGTGTTGATTTTTGCTGCATTAATGATTCATTCCGGTATGAATCTCCGGGTCCGCATGGCTGTCATCTCAACTGTAATTACTGTGCTGCTCATGTCCGTGGAAAGACACTTTCTGCGAAATTTTTACCTTGAACCGTATTTTAAAATCGAACACCTCACGGTATCGGGGCAGTGGACTCCTATGCTCATGTTTTATGGCTTTGTCACCATAGGAATTGTTGCGATAACATATATGATCAGACTCTGGCTGAAGGCTGAAAGGAGTTAGAAGATGGAATATCCGATATGGCATCTTACGGCATTAGGCGGAGGATTTTGGATCGCCCTCATTGCTACGGTTCATGTTTTTGTTGCACAATTTGCTGTCGGTGGCGGATTATTTCTGGTTGTAAGTGAAAGGCAGGCTTATAAAAGCGGTTCTGAAGAATTGCTGGAATATGTGCGGAAACATTCCAAATTTTTCCTTTTGTTGACTATGGTTTTCGGTGGAGTGACCGGTGTTGCTATCTGGTTCATCATTTCTTTACTGAGTCCTCAGGGTACACTGACACTTATAAGACAATTTGTTTTTGCGTGGGCCTCGGAGTGGGTCTGTTTTGCCGGGGAAATTGTAGCCCTGCTTGTATATTTTTATTCATGGAAGAAAATGGACCGCAGGGATCATATGCGGGTTGGCTGGCTTTATTTTGCTTTTGCATGGATGTCTCTTTTTCTGGTTAACGGCATAATTGCATTTATGCTGACTCCGGGTGGCTGGCTCGAAAGCGGAAGTTTCTGGCAGGGCTTTTTTAATGACACTTTCTGGCCATCACTTTTATTCAGAACTTTTATCTGTATCATGCTGGCCGGTCTTTTCGGCTATGTGACCTCAACGTGGATAAAGGATACTAAAATCAGGTGCTCCATGGTCCGGTTATGCAGTTTATGGACTCTGGTAGGCTTTCTGTTCATGCTTCCTTGCGGATGGTGGTATATAAAGGCTCTTCCTGCCGCACAAAGTGAACTGATGTTTGATCAGTCCCACCGCATTCACTACTTTATGCAGTGGTTTCAATATCTCGCCCCTGTGGTTTTTATTGGCGGACTTATTATGTCTTTCTGCATGCCCCGAAAAGTCAAACTATCCGGGGCCGTACTGCTTCTTATTCTTGCTCTCGGGCTTACTGGATCGTTTGAATTTATTCGTGAAGCAGGTAGAAAACCGTTTGTTATCTGGGGATATATGTATTCAAACTCGGTGCTGGTTGATAAAGCAGCTGAAATGCAGGGTAACAGCTTTTTCAAACATGCAAAGTGGGCCCCTGAGGATTTACGTCAGATAACTGATAAAAATAGAATGGATGCCGGCAGATGGCTGTTTCAGATGCAGTGTGCATCCTGTCATTCCATAGGCGGACCTCTTAATGATATAAAAAAGAGAACCTCAAAATATTCTCCTGCGGGTATGGATGCTTTTCTTTCTGGAATGGGAAAACTCAGCAGGTATATGCCTCCGTTTTTCGGTGATAAAAGTGAAAGAATGGCGTTGGCCGATTATATCACCGAAGAGTTGAATGGTTATAACCATGCTTCACCGCAAGGGATTACTCAAAAAGATAATGCCGTTCAGAAAGCCGCTGACGGAGAATATGTTCTGCTTGCCTGGCCGTTGCAGGGAATGAGCATTGTGAGCAATGATGGCATGATTCAGTTTGCATCAAGTCAGGGAAATCAGCTGCGCGCACAACTGATTCTTAAAGGTGATTCTCCTGAAGTTATAACAGATGATGTCTCATTGGTTTGCAGAGTCAAAGGCTCTGCAAATGAATATAAAATGGTTGCTGGAGATGGCTATTTCGAGTCTGAGCTGATTATATATAAATCAACCACGGCAGATGGTTACGATCCCCTGCCCGTGGCCGAGGTAGAAGCCCGTGACAGTGATGGCAAAGTAATCGCTTCAACCGTGACTGATGTTCCGGCAACCTCAAGAATGAACTGCTACAACTGTCATGGCGGGAAATCATTTTCAGAGACTGGCGGTCTGGCCGATAGCACCGCTATGGATATTTTGAGAACTCATGACCGTGACAACAGAACTGATTTTTGTTCACTGGTTGAAAAAGGTGAGCAGGTAAAATGCTCTTCATGTCACAATGGTAAAAGTCAGCTTGGTGTTTCCGCAGCTCTTCACGGTTTCCATGCCGTGTATTTAAGTGGACGGTCTAATGATGCCTGCACAATGTGTCATCCACCTGAAAGTATGCGTGGTTTTCACACTTCAGTCGGCCTCGAATGTGTTAACTGCCATGGCTATATAGAGGATCAGGCTATTGCTTTGCTTAAAGGTGAAGCTTCAGTGCATTCATCAGGAAGGTTTTTGAAACTGCTTGCTACAAGTTCTGATTTCAATTCAGCTGAAGAAATTAATCCAAGGCAGGCCTGGAAACAGGAACCTGATTGCCTGACCTGCCATGAGGATTTCAGCGACCCGATAGCTTTTTCAGCCTTCAATGTCTGGAATGGTGATAAAGCAGAACTTTACAGTAATCGTAAAGGAGACATGTCTGCCATAATGTGTGCAGCATGCCATGACGCTCCGCACGCTGTATTTCCATCCGAAAATGAACTTGATAATATGGGAGCTATTCGCCTGATGGGAGAAGCTAAACCAGTAGGATCAGGAGGTACTTGTACCGTCTGCCATGAAAATGAAATGGAGTACCCGGCGCATCATCCGGGGATGGGCTTGGAGTAATCTTAGCTGTTCCATGATATCTGGTTGCCTTGTAACTTAATATCGAGGCGCGATTTGAATAAAAAAAACAGCCCCTTTGAAATTCAAAGGGGCTGTTTTTTTATTTATGGTAATTGATACTATTTGCGTCTTCTAGCGAAAGGTCTGCCATCTCTGGTTGAGTGGTTGAGAGCTCTCAGAATTCCATCTGTTTCAGATGCAGGAACAGTAAATGTGGAGTATTTACCGTTAATTTTGACATTCTGAACTCTGACCGGATGGATACGGGCTTTGCGAGCGATCATGTCCACGAACTTGCGAGGGGTCATACCGTGAGCGCGGCCTATTTCTGCTGTCAGGCGAACTCTTGAACCTCTTGCATTTCTAGAGCCACCGCCATTTTGAGAAAATCCTTTGACATCCTCAATTTTTCTGTAGCTATTGATATCAAGTTCGTTTCCGAAAGATCTTTTGAGCATGGTTGCAATGATTTCGACCGGCTCTCCGCCATCAAGCAGCTCTTCAGCCAGACTGATATAGGAAAGGTGCTTTCCGCTTTCAGCTATTGCTGTAAGCTCAGCGCCAAGGCGTGCTTTTTTAGCTTCGATTACATCCTCAACTTTAGGAAGAGGGCGTTTCTGAACCTGTTTAAAGCCTGCATTGCGGGTTATAAACTTGAAGCGTCCGAATTCATGCGGAGCGATGATCGTAACCGCAACTCCGGATTTACCAGCTCTGCCGGTACGTCCGATGCGGTGAACATAACTTTCCGGGTCCTGAGGCAGGGAGAAGTTTACAACGTGTGTAAGGTCGGGAACATCAATTCCGCGTGCTGCAACATCGGTTGCCACGAGAATTTTGCAGCGGCCACGTTTAAAACGGGAAAGGATTTCTTCGCGCCTTGCCTGAGAAAGATCTCCGTGAATTGGATCAGCAGGGTATCCTTTTTCAGCCAGAAGTGATGCTATGCGGTCGGTATCAGCCTTTGTACGGCAGAATACCAGACCGTAAAATCCTTCCTGAGCGTCAATTACACGGCAGAGAGCTTCAAATTTGTCTCTTTCGTTGACTTCATGGAAGAACTGGTCTGTCAGAGGATTTTCATCTTTTTGTGGCTTGACCACTATTTTTTCGTATTCACCCATGAATTTTTCGGCAATGTGCTGCACTTCAGGCGGCATTGTTGCAGAAAACAGCAGAGTGTGTCTGTCTTCTGATGCACTTTCCATAATTTTGGAAACATCTTCGAGGAAGCCCATGTTGCACATCTCATCAGCTTCATCAAGAACGAAGAATGAAATTCCATCAAGCTTGAGAGTCTTTCTGCTGAGATGGTCCAGAATACGACCCGGAGTACCAACGACAATATCGGCACCGCGTTTCAGACTTCTGATCTGGGGCATCATTGACTGGCCGCCATAAATACTGACGACGGAAATTCTTTTTTTACCTTTGAGGGTGTTCAGTTCATCCGCAACCTGACAGGCCAGTTCACGGGTTGGGGCCAGAATTATTGCCTGAACATGTCCGGCGCGTTCCTTGATTTTTTCTATGATGGGCAGTCCGAAGGCAGCTGTTTTTCCTGTTCCTGTGCGTGCCTGACCTATGATGTCTTTTTCTCCTTTGAGGAGAACGGGAATAGTGAGCTCCTGAATAGGGGTAGGAGCTGAGAAACCTTTACTTTCCAAAGCCTCAAGAATTACTTCTGAAAGGCCCATATCCTTGAATTCTATCATTTTTTCCTTGAATAATGTTCGTTTTTTAGCCGGAGTGATTTCTCCGTGCGGGAATGATGAGGTGGGTCTATTAACTTATATGCGTCGGGCTGTCACGCCGACTCCCCGCGAAAAACACGAAATGGTATCAGCTGATATTACATCTTGAAAATACTGAAGAATGCGAAGTGATGCCCGAAAAAATCAGCCGGGAAAATATCCGGCCCATATAAATTCACAAAGCCCACCCCGGAAAACCGGGGAGGGCTTTACCAACAATATAAAATTAACGCTTACTACCAACGAGGGCGGCGTTCAGTGCGGGGGCGGGCTTCATTAACCTTAATGTTACGACCACCGAAGTCGCTGTCATTGAGGCTGTCTATGGCTTCCAGAGCGCCCTGGTCTTCCATTTCTACGAATCCGAATCCACGAGGACGTCCAGTTTCACGGTCTTCAATCAGTTTAACAGAAAATACTTCACCAAACTGGGAGAAAGCATCGCGAACGTCGTCTTCAGTTGAACTCCAGGGCAGGTTGCCTACATAAATGTTCTTAGCCATTCCTAAAAAATCTCCAAAAATTAAAAAGTAACGGTGCACTGCACCTAAAAAATAAGACCTCAGTACAAGTGCGTACAAGGCCTCTTGCAAGAAGTCAGTCTTAACGTGAGTAATTTTAAAAAAAATACTCAGACTGACAGGGACCACATAATCATTTGTAACCTGACGAGTCAAGTTAAATTTGCTATAAAAGCAAAAAAATTTGTCGGCCCTGCGTAAAGGCAGGGCCTTGTTCAAGGAGGTATTTCAAATGTTCATAGGCTGAAAATCAGCCGCCGAACCATCCAGGGCTGATTACTTCTAAAGCTTTAGTGTAATTTGTTCTTAACGAATCAAGTTTATTGCTTATTTCGCTTTCTTTATCACTCATATTGATGGGGCAGATGTCGGTCATTTCATCTTTTACGGCTTCAATCTCTTTCACCGTTGATTTAACCAGATTGATGGTGTCTGTAACGCTGGCTCTATTGGCGGTATCCATTGCGTCAACTTCCACCAGTACATCATAGAGCCGGGCCTTCCACGAATTCAGTTCCATTTCCAGACCCTTGCAATAATTTGCTACAGCTTTTTTCTTACCATCTTCAGTGCTGCAACCGTCAACTCCCAGACAACTGGGGCATGGGCCCGGATAATCCATGTTTGCCATAGGTGATCTCCTTATGGTGCGATTGAGTTAGTAAAAGGTAAATTGTTATTTCAATAATACACGAAGGAGATCGAATGTAAATCAAAATGGAAAAAAATTTTATATGAATTGTATTTTATATTTGTACCCATTGTGATTAGACGGGCTTAAAGAGTGATCCGCATCAGAATTATCTGGGATCTGCTGTTGGTGCGCAGCGGCGGACCCCAGAATCCTATTCCGCTACTGACATAGAATACAGTTTGTTTCTTGATAAGTTCCCCGAAACTGTTTTCAAAAATTTTGTCCACAAGATAGTTGAATGGAAATAGCTGACCATTATGAGTATGTCCTGAAAATTGAAGTTTAACTCCGCAATCGGCAGCTTCTTCAAGTTCTCTGGGGGTATGATCAATTACTATGGTCGGTAGTTCAGGTGCTTTCTCAAGGATATCAGCCAATGGGATTCTGGTTGAGTTAAAACGCAGACCGGCAAAATCATCTCTCCCTACAAGAAGCAGGCGGTTGTCTATGACGGTGCTGTTGTCTCTTAGTATATTTATGCCCTGTTCTTTCAGTCTGGCTACAGACCAGTCGGCACCGATGTAATATTCATGGTTGCCAAGCACAGCATATTTACCCAGCGGTGCAGACAGTTTTGCAAGCTCTTTAAGAGCCCCACTTGGTAGGCAGTCTCTGGAATCAAGCGTGTCTCCGGCAAGAATTATCAGGTCCGGTGTTGTCTTGTTAATGGCTTCGACCATTCTGGCAACGGTCTTTCTGGTCATCAGTTCACCTGCGTGAAAATCTGATACAGCGGCTATGTCATATTCTTTAGCTGTTCCAGTACCATTGGAAAAATCATAATGAACTTCCTTAACAACAGGGGAAGTTGCACTGATATATCCGCCTACAACCATGATGATGCAACCGCAGCAGAGCAGGGCAAAAATTTTTTCTTTAGGAATTTTCAGGTTGGGGGCAAGAAATTTTAGTCCTATCCTCAACGGTTCAAAGCAGACCGCCAGTGGCACACTGCATGCGATGATCGCAGCCCAGGTGTAACCTGCGCCCAAAAGGATAAGCTTTAAATTTAACGGCATGAAGTCTCTGGAGAAAACAGCTATGGGCAGGCTTAGTGTCATTATGTCGGTGGCAATGAGAATGATGAGTTTTGTCTTTTTTTTCTCACTCAGCATTCTGCATATCCAAAGCCGTATGTAGAGATAGCAAAGTATGTAAATAATGGTGACTTTTATATGAAATGACATTTAGATTTTCCTGTGTATTTTTAGCGGGTGTGTCTTCAGGTTTCTTGAGTGCTGATGTTTTGTTGCCACAAATATGATTTTAATAGTATTTTATTTGAAACCATACAGGAGTGTAATTATGAAATCAAAAATTCTGTTCTCCTTTTTTCTTTTCCTTTCCTTTTTTGCCAATCCGGTTGGCAGTTATGCCCACGAGTCATTCATGGGGCAATTGCTTTATGTTCCTGTATATTCACACATTTATATTGGGGACAGTGATCGTCCTTTTTTATTGAGTGTTACTTTAAGTATCAGGAATACAAGTAGAAGTGATAAAATACGTGTTACTCAAGTTGATTACTATGATTCCAATGGAAATCTGTTGAAGAAGTATGTCGACAAACCTGTAGAAATAAAAGAATTCAGCTCGATAAGATATGTCGTCAGGCAGTCCGATAAAGAAGGCGGCTCCGGGGCAAAATTTCTGGTCAGGTGGGAGTCCTCTAAAAGAGTTAGTGCTCCGGTTGTGGAGTCCATAATGATCGGGGCCTCTTCTCAGCAGGGAATTTCTTTCAGCTCAAGAGGAAAAGAGCTTGAAAAGCATTAATATTGTTTTCAATTGGATAATTCCCTCCGAATGATCAGGCATTAATGAAGTATGTGCATTATCTGCGTTAGTCTGTTATACTATAATAGACTGCGAATCATATTTATGGTGTACAAAAGTTTCAATGCTGTTTTAACCGTGTTTTTTCGCTAGGTGACGTGTTTTATCGGGGTAGATTCAATATGCATGATATCAGTATCAAACCGGAAGTCATGGTGCTAGGGAGCAATATTGCTCCTTCCATTGTTGTGGAAAAATATTACCCGGATACACCTCGTATAGATTTTAAAATTTTTGAAGACCTGACACAGGCTTTGAACTCTGTTAAGGACTTTGAATTTACTGCAATCGTAGCAGGTTCCGATTCTTACGCTGAAAGTGACTCAAAGCTGGTCACATTATTGCGGGAAGGCTTGAAGAACCGCAAAACGCCTGTATTTTTTATTGCGTATCAGGAACAGCTTGAAAAAAATATGAATACGGTGCTTGAACATGATGACGTTGAATATATTTTAAATGCCGAATCATGTGCTGTTCTTCTGGCCGGCAGAATAAAATCCCTGTTGAATAGATGTTCTGAACTGTGCTCTCTAAATGAGCATAATAAAGAACTGGAGGTTTTTAATAATCACTGCCGTGATGCTTTTGACAGTATGCCCATTGGATACGTCAGCTATAAGCTGTCAGAAGACGGAAAGGAATTTATTGTCACCAGTCTTAACAAGTTCACAACGGTAATTACCGGAATTTCGGAGGATGGTGCTGTTGGAAAATCTCTGATCGAAGCTTTTCCGCATCTTGCGGGATCTGGATTGCAGAAAATATTCAGAAGGGTTTTGGAAACCGGAAAATCTGAATTCAGTAACGAGAGGACTATTACCGGAAGCGGAGAAGACCGCTGGTTCAGGGATCATGTTTATAGAATGTCATCCGGTGAAGTTGCTGTTCTCTTTTCTGATATCACCGAAATAATGCATGCCCGGCTTGAGCTTAAAAAAAGTGAGGACATGCTTAAAGCGGCACTGGATGTGGTTAATGACGGTGTCTGGTCGTGGGATCTTGAAAACGATGAAATGTTTTTCAGTCCGAGATTTTTTGAGATGCTGGGGTACAGTGAAGGCGAGCTGGAACACAGCAGACATGTTTTGAGAAGCCTTGTTTATCCTGATGATATTCAGGCTCTGGATAAAAAAGTTGAAAATGATTTGAAAAAAGGAAAATCATATTCAATTGAAATAAGAATGAAGCATAAGGACGGTGGGCTTTGCTGGATATTAAGTCGTGGCCGCGCCTGTGAATTTGATTCCGAAGGTCTGCCGACCAGAGCTGTTGGTACCCATGTTGATATCACCTCTCAAAAAGAGTCCGAGCTGAAAATAAGAAAGAGCGAGTCCAGCCTTGCCGCCGCCCAGAGAATAGCCAATATGGGAAGCTGGGAGCTGATACCCGGCGCAGAGCGTATGGAGTGGTCTGATCATACATTTGAACTTTTCGGATATCATGCCGGTGAAATCGTTCCTACTGTAGATTTTTTAAGAAGTCTGGTTATTCCTGCCGAGCGCCACAAAATTAACGAAATCTTAAGTTGTTCGCTTCGGGATGAAACTTCCAGACAGGCTGAATTCAGAGTCAGAAGAGCTGACGGTGTTGTCAGGAATTTTTTATCTGTGGTCTCGTCTGACTGTGCGTCTGAAAGTGCCTCTAATGTTTTCCACGGAGTCTTTCTGGACATAACTAAACGCAAGCGGGCCGAAGAACATCTTATCGAACAGCAGACCATTCTTGATTCAATTTTGACGGGAATAAAAGCAGCGTTTCTCATTGTTGATCCTGACACAATGGAGATTCTGGACAGCAACGAGCAGGCCGCGGATCTTTTCGGATTGGATAAAGAACAGATTCTATCCAGCAGGTGTCAGAATCTTCTGGAGTCTGATCTCTGTGATATTGAAGATTTTCTGGATGAAGATTTTGTAGGAGAAGGATCTTTTCTTGACCGCGAGTTAACATTTAAAGGCCCTGACGGTAATATTATTCCTATTTCGTTAAGCCGTATTGAACTTCTGATGGATGGTGCGCCGTGTTTTGCTTTGATTCTTTTTGATATAACCGAAAAGAAAAGTCTTGAGCGTCAGCTTTCATTTGCCCAGAAGCTTGAGGCAGTAGGTCAGCTTGCTGCTGGAATAGCACACGAAATAAACACTCCTATTCAGTATATAGGCGGAAATCTTTCTTACCTTGAATCAACCTTTGAAAAGGTTTCCGCGCTGATAGAAAAAAGCAACGCTTTAAAGGAAGAACTGTCTGATTCTTCTGAATTAAAATCTGCATCTTCATTTCTGGAAACATTGGAAGAAGTTAACTCCGAATTTATTGAAGAAGAATTCCCCATGGCAATAAAGGATTCCCTGCACGGGGTGGAGCAGGTTGCCTCAATTGTTCTGGCTATGAAGAAATTTTCTCATCCTGAGGTAGAGGAAAAGACCGCCGTAGACATAAATGATGCTGTTTCAAGTGTTGTTACTGTTGCTAAAAATGAATGGAAATATGCTTCGGAGTTGAACTTGAATCTCGGGGATAATATCCCTCTTGTCATGTGCAATCCCGGTGAAATAAATCAGGCTGTTTTAAATGTCCTTGTAAATGCGGCTCATACAAATGCTGATAAAATGAAAGTAACAGGGGCGATGGGTAAAATTGATATTTCAACCAGAGTGAAAAAGAATTTTGTCGAAATTTCCATATCCGATACCGGCAACGGCATAAAAGACGAGGATGCAGATAAAATTTTTGATCCATTTTTTACAACTAAAGAGGTTGGTAAAGGGACCGGACAGGGGCTGTCTATCACCTATTCAATTATGGAAAAAAATGGTGGAAGTATTGATTTTAAATCGAAGCTTGGAGAAGGCACAGTCTTTACTTTACGGGTTCCGATAGCGGAAAATTCCTGAAGTTTAGCGCAAAAAGCTGGACGGTAATGATATTATGATGCGGAAGGATAAAGCCGGTAAGCCGGTTATTTTATTTGTTGATGATGAAGAACTCGTCCTGAAATCTCTCGAACGTCTGATGTTTTACGAACCTTTCAACGTGAAGACTGCCGGGAGCGCGGCAGAGGCCATGAGCCTGCTTGAAGAAAATCATGTGGATGTAGTTATCAGCGATGAAAAAATGCCGGTTAAAAGCGGCAGTGAATTTCTGGCAGAAGTCCGGGAAAAGTATCCTGAAATATGTAGAATTATGCTTACCGGACATGCTGATCTGTCCGCGGCTGTTCACGCTATAAATGAAGGACGCATCTTTCGTTTTCTACTTAAACCGGTTGATTTAACTGAGCTTGTGTCAGCTGTTAACGATTTTTTGGATGAAAGATTCAAAAGTCAGCAGAAGCTTGCTTTTTCACAGCAGGCCGCAGGTGTGTGCAGTCTGGAAATGTCAATTTCTGAGAAAGGTGAAGTTGAATATCTATGGTCCCTGAATACCAGACAAATGCTTAATCTTGATGAAAATGCAGTGCTTGACGGTATGGATGTCCTTTACAGCCGTGTTCATCCTGATGATCTGCAAATGGTTATTGAAAATAACGGAAGATGCACAGCAAGCATGTATTGCCCTGAAATAGAGTTCAGGATTGTTCTTCCTGATCGCGGGGAACGCTGGATTTTACAGGCCTCTGACGGATTTAGAAGAGGGGATGGCAAGGGGTACAGCATTGTAACTGTTTTTAAGGATATTACAGACAGGCTTAACCAGAGGGAAATGCTGCATTATCAGGCCTATCATGATTCTTTGACCGGAATGGGAAACAGGTCCAAATTTGTTGAAGAGCTGGAACAATGTCTGAATAGCTCTGAAAAGTGTAAAGATATTGCGGTCATGTTTATGGACATTGATAATTTTAAATTGATTAATGACAGCATGGGGCATGTTTTTGGAGACTGGCTGCTTAATTCATTTGCTGCACGGCTTAAAGATATTATTCCTGATAATGTGCTATCCGCCCGTCTTGGCGGGGATGAGTTTGCACTGATTATATACGGGGCTGCTCCTATTACACCTGAGAAACTGTCTCTTAAGATAATTAATGATCTTAAACGACCGTTTATTATCGAAAATTATAAAATCCATATCAATGTCTCCATAGGAATAACCAGACATGGCGGGCGCGATTCGGTCAGTGTTGACGATTTGCTGCGTGAAGCTGATACAGCCATGTATGAGGCTAAGGGGAGTGACAAATTTCCTGTTAAATTTTTTGAAAGTTCAATGCGGGACAGAGCTGCGGATATCTTCCGTATGACCGGGGAGCTGCATCAGGCTGTTGAAGAGAAAGAGTTCTTTCTGGAGTATCAGCCTGTGGTTGATCTGGCTACATTCAGGCTTGTGGGCTTTGAGGCTCTTGTGCGCTGGAATCATCCTGAGCATGGACTGGTTATGCCGGACAATTTTATCCCCCTTGCTGAATCAAACGGAATTATAGTGGACCTCGGTCTGCTTGTTGCAGAAATGGCCTGTTCGCAGGTCGCTGAGTGGGATAAAGAAAAGCCGGATAACAATTTTTTTATGAGCTTTAATGTTTCTGTTCATCAGATTCATCAGCTTGATTTTGTTGATAAGATTAAAAAAATAATGCTTGATTCCGGGGTAAAGCCGCAAAGGTTTAAAATAGAAGTAACTGAAAGCGGTCTGATGAAAGATATAGATGTTTCTTTAAAAGTGCTTGATGAAATTAAAGAACTCGGTATCGGGTTGCAGATAGATGATTTTGGAACAGGATATTCATCGCTTGAATATTTTCAGCGAATCCCCGCAGATTTTTTAAAAATCGACAAGTCTTTTATAACTGACGTTAATAATAATCCGGATAAATTTTCTATAGTTAAAACAATTATTGACCTTGCGGACAGTGTGGGCATGAGAACTGTTGCCGAAGGAGTTGAAAAAAAAGGTGAGCTTTCTGTTTTACGCCAACTCGGTTGTGATCTTGTTCAGGGCTATCTTTTTGACAGGCCGCTGCGGTCCAGTGATGCCGGTGATGTTAAAGAGTATAAGCAGTTTTCATAGCTACCTTGATTAAGTTCATTAATTAAAATGTTTAAATGAGTCGTGCCAAAAAAGTAAACAGGATTCTCCAATGAAGGAAAATCCTGTTCAGCATGCAAGTTGAACTGATTTAGTTCAGTCAGTTAAAGCCAGCCCATTACTTCTTTTTTGCTGGGAGCTTTGCCCACGACCATAACTTTGCCGTCAATTGCTACTGCCGGTGTGGCAAAAACGCCGAATCCGGCAATTTCTTTGAAGTCAGTAACTTTGATGACTTCTGCATCAATTCCTTTTTCTTCCACTGCTGCTCTGACATTTTTTTCAGCCTCTGCGCATTTGGCGCATCCGGGGCCCATGACCTGTATTTTCATTTTTAACTCCTTAATAAATTATCTAGATAACAGCGTTGAATAAATAACCTACGAGCAGGATACCGCATCCCACAACGCCTATAAAAGCGGCTATCAGTTTAGGCTTGAGAACTTTGCGCAGGATAACCATTTCCGGGAACGAAAGAGCTATCACGCTCATCATAAAAGCCAGTACTGTTCCAAGTGCCGCTCCTTTGCCCAGCAAAGCTTCGACAATAGGAATTATACCCGCTGCATTTGTATACATGGGGATACCGATGACCACTGAGAGGGGGACTGACCACCATGATGAATCTCCCATGATTCCAGCAAGGTATCCTTCAGGTACATAGCCGTGGATACCTGCACCCACAGCGATTCCTAAAATTACATATTTCCATACTCGGCCGATGATTTCTTTCACAGACCCGAGCGCGTATTCAAACCTCTGCTTCCAGCTCATCTGCTGGTCTTCAAGGCCGCTTTCTCCTGCCCGGATCTCCATAACCCAGTCTTCCACATGCCTCTCAAGGTTCATGCGACCCATCACCCATCCGGCGACTATTGCGATCATTATTCCAGTGGCAAAATACAGTGCGGCAACTTTCCAGCCCAGCAACCCGTATAAGAGCACAAGGGCTATTTCGTTAACCATGGGTGCAGATATCAGGAATGAAAAAGTTACCCCGAGAGGAACTCCGGCAGTCATAAAGCCGATAAAGAGTGGCACTGCCGAGCATGAGCAGAATGGGGTAACAACGCCGAGCAGAGCGGCGAGCACGTTCCCCGCTGATTCTCTTCTGCCAGCTAAAATTTTTCTTGTTCTGTCAACAGTTACAAATGACCGCAGTATCCCTACAAAAAATACCACGATCAGCAGGAGCATAAGTACTTTCGGGGTGTCATATACAAAGAATTGCACTGCTGACCCCAGATGGCTTTCGGGAGATTGTTTGAGCAGAGTGTAGCTGAACCATTCGGAGAAAGGCAGCAGTTGCATGTAGATACCGTACCATACGGCTACGGCTGCGATAATTCCCAGAACGATTGTCCCGGTGCCTGTACTTTTTTTCTCGGTAATATTCTCAGACATATCTTTCTCTTTATTTGGCTATTTCGCCAAGTGTCAATTAAAAAAATTATTTGCCGTTGGCGATAACAGATTCCACACAATGAAAAAAGTTTAAGATACACGGGACCTTAAGCCTGTAAAAAACCTGCTTCCCACGCTTGTCATCATCAACAATTCCAGCCTGCTTGAGAATGCGCAAATGCTTGGAAACTGTGGAAATATCGTATCCTACAAGGTCCGTCAGTTCGCATACACATTTTTCACCATGAGATAAGGCGTCAATCATCATAAGCCGTGACGGATGAGCCATGGCCTTCATAACTTTTGCCCGAACCTCATAATGCTCGCTGCTTTTGCTGATAGGATTTAATTCTAAATTTTTCATAATTCATTTTCTATTTAAGCCAAATGTTTTGCATGGTCAAGGGCGGCTAGGTTATTAAAATTAGACTATGAGTGTTTAGAAGCTATATCATATTAAAATTGTTGATTCTTTTGTCTATAAAATCTCGGCTGCAGAAAATTTGCTGGCGCCAACTTAAATACTTAAGCCTATAGACACTAAAAAAGCTTGTATCAGGACGTTGTGCTGTCTTTTGGGAGAGTTGTATTAGGTCACGATTTGGTAAGGCCGAAAATGGTCCTCATATTCCTGAATTGCAGAAACAAATTGAGAGTGCTAATTTAGGTTAGATTATTTTCACAACTGATAACATCTCTATTTTAATATAAAAATGGAGTTGTTATGCATAAGTTACGGGCGCCTTATATAGCTGAAATAAAAAATTTAGCATTATATGAGGATACGTCAAACTACCGTTAATCTTAAAAGGAAAATCAATGCAGTTTCAAAATAAGTCGACAATAGAAGAAATAAAGGATCGTTTTGATAATGATGTTGAGCGCTTTTCAAATATAGAAACCGGTCAAACTGCTACTATTGATGCTCCGCTTGCTATGGAATTAATTACTAAAGCGGCATTTGCTTCAACCAAAAACATTAATAGAGTGTTAGATATAGGCTGTGGAGCAGGTAATAATACGATCAAACTTCTTCAATATGTTTCTTCTTTTGACTGTGATCTTATCGATTTAAGTTTGCCAATGCTTGAAAAAGCAAAAGAGCGAATCTCTGAAATTAATAAAGGGAATATCAATATACATCATGGCGACTTTCGCAATATCAATCTTCCTGAAGAATCATACGATGTAATCCTTGCCGCTGCTGTTTTACATCATCTTAGAGATGATAAAGATTGGGAGACAGCATTTGGAAAAATTTTTAATTTAACTGCCCCCGGCGGAAGCGTATGGATAACAGATTTAGTTTCTCACGAATCCGATTCTATACAATCCCTTATGTGGAGTCGCTACGGAGACTATCTGACCAATCTAGGTGGAGAAGCATATAGGGACAACGTATACAATTATATAGAAAAAGAAGACTCACCGAGACCGGTAACCTATCAAATCGATTTATTGAAAAAAGTAGGCTTTAAACATGTAGAACTCCTGCATAAGAACTCCTGCTTTGCCGCTTTTGGCGCCATAAAATAAACAGATTAACCAGACGTTCCAGCGGCCAGCTAAAACAAGCGGCCGCTGAACTCCTTGTTCAAAAATCGAAAAGTAATTTTTGATAATGTCGAATTAGGTGATCCGTTGTATTTCAAATATAGGTGCCTTTGAAAAAACGTTGGAGCGTTTCCGGCTGGTTTACCGCGAGCATTATCTCTGTCTGGCAAAAGAAATTGTGAAACCCGATCAATCCAACCAAAGTAGGTTTCTCACTGAAGGTATCATTTCAGTGCAGAGTGCTTCATTCCAATCCTTGTATCGCATTTAGCTAACAAAAAGAAAAAGCCTCCAGTCATTGACTGAAGGCTGTTCTATTCAAGATGGTGCCGAAGAGAAGACTCGAACTTCCACGGGGGAACCCCCACTAGACCCTGAACCTAGCGTGTCTACCAATTCCACCACTTCGGCACGGAAGAAGCTTTTAGCTGTTTACTATATTCTTGGCAAGCTTTTTTTTAGTGTTTACCGCGCTGATTTATTGTTTTTATCAAAAAAATAGGCTGCGGGGTTTCCCCCGCAGCCAGGTCGTGAGCTTAATCATCTTTCCGCAGAGCATCTTTACGATCTATGCGGAAAATCAGATTATTTCCTGAAATCTATGGGCACATAAACCCGTTCCGTATTACCGGTATAGATCTGTCTCGGGCGGTGAATCCTTGAATTAGGATTGGAGTATCCTTCATACCAATGGGCAATCCAGCCGGGCATGCGGCCTATGGCGAACATTACCGGGAACATTGCCACTGGAATTCCAAGGGCGCGCAAGATTATTCCAGAGTAGAAGTCTACATTCGGGTAGAGCTTTCTTTCAGTGAAATATTCATCAGAAGTTGCGACTTCTTCAAGTTCAAGGGCAATATCAAGCAATTCATCGTTGAATCCTGATTTTAGCAGATCGTGTGTCGCATTTTTGAGGATGCGGGCGCGCGGATCGAAGCTCTTGTATATGCGATGTCCGAATCCCATGAGACGGCATTCTTTCTTTTTAACTTTCTCAATATAATCAGCAATGGAAGTTTCTCCATCTCTGATCTGTTCGAGCATTTCAATTACCGCGGCGTTGGCTCCACCGTGGAGTTTACCCCAGAGGGCGCAGATTCCCGAAGCTACGGAAGCAAAAATGTTAGCCTGAGTTGAGCCAACCATCCTGACAGTTGAACAGGAGCAGTTCTGCTCGTGGTCTGCATGCAGCATGAAGAACAGCGAGAGAGCTTTAACAGCTTCTTCGGGCGGATCATAATGCTTGTTAGGAATAGAAAACATCATGTGCAGGAAGTTGCGGCAGTATGTAAGCTCCGGGTTAGGGTACATAAACGGTCTGCCGATTGATTTCCGGTATGAAAAAGCCGCAATTGTTCTGACCTTAGAAATTATTTTACCTACAGCCAGAAAAACCTCGGACTTTGATTCAATATTGTAGAGGTCCGTGTGGTAACTGCCCAGCGCATTGATAACCGCTGAAAGTATAGCCATGGGCTGGTTCTTGTGTGAAGGGAAGCCGTTAAAATGGTGCAGGAGTTCTTCGTGCAGCAGTTCTTCATCACACAGCAGTGCGCGGAAACGCAACAGGTCTTCCTTGCGCGGCAGCTCTCCAAAAATCAGGAGCCATGCGGTTTCAATAAAGTTACCGTGCTCCGCCAGCTCTTCAATGGGGTAGCCCCTGTATCGCAGGATGCCCTTTTCGCCATCAACATAGGTTATGTTGCTTTTGCAGGCTCCTGTGTTTCCGAAACCGGGATCATAAGTGATCAGACCGCTTTCGTTTCTCAGTTTACTGATGTCGATGGCAGTTTCGCCTTCGGTGCCGATGATAACCGGAAGCTCATAGGATTTGCCGGCATAGGTGAGTGTGGCTGTCTCTTTTTCGCTCATTACTTGAGTCTCCTCTTATGAGTTCAACAACAATTTGACTGCCGATAGATGGACGCATGAAGATAAAATTTCGGTTCTTGAAACGATCTGAATTATAAAAAGCAGACAGTTCAAGCCGGTTCACGGTTCTTTTGGGGAAGCGTGTCCGATGAATAAATTCGGAAAGTTGTATGTGTCCCGAAATCTTACCCTGTACACTGTTGGCGGCCTTGGATTGAGAGACCTGAGTCGGTCAGTGTCATGCGGGTCCTGCAGATAAAATAACGAAGGGCTTGTCCCTGATGTTGAAAGAAGGAATACGAAATATCCGTTAAAAAGTCCAGTCTGGGTTCTAAAAACTCATATAAAAGCTCATTTTGCGGTACATTTTGACTCTTTAGAAATAGTTTAGATGTAACATGTTGTTTATATTACTTATTGGCGTGGGTGCTTTATATTATGGCAATATTTATTGTGGGAATAACAACTGTGTCGTAAAATATAAATACGCAGAACTACAGAGTTAACCGACGATAATTTCTACTCTAATGTCGCTGCTGAATAAAATTCTTTATACACCTACAGTTTGAAATCAACAATTCTGAAATCAAAGCAGTTACATCATGATCGTTAACTATGAATTTTGTTTATTGTAATTTTTATGAGCACTAAATTTATCTGATTCTTAACGCTGATCGTGAAAAAACTTTCATACTTTACCTGAAAATAATTATTATGATACTAAGTTAGATGAGAATATACGACCCAGAGCTTTATAATAAAGTCTACGAACTGTAAGGGTAAAAAAATAAGATGGTAAAAAAAAATATTTCCAGAAGATCATTTGTAAAAGGGTTGGCTGCCGGAACCGCCTCTCTGGCAATGCCTTTCAATGATCACAAGGCTGAAGCTTCAGATACGTCAGAGCTGGTAACTCTTCTTGATCTTTCCCGCTGTATCGGATGCGGTGAATGTGTTGAAGCCTGCCGGACTGTGAACGGTCATAAATTTCCTCAACCGCAAAAACCTTTTCCCGAGATGGTACCCAAAGGGCGGGCTAAGGTTGAAGACTGGTCAGACAGGCGTGAAGTGGATGATCGCCTCACTCCATATAACTGGCTCTATATTGAAAGTGTTGAAGTCGAATATAAAGGGGTAGTTCATGAAATCAATATTCCCCGCCGCTGTCTGCATTGTCAGAATCCTCCCTGCGCCAACCTCTGCCCTTGGGGAGCGGCTGAAAAGCAGCAGAACGGAATAGTTAGAATTCAGCCTGATGTCTGTCTCGGCGGAGCAAAATGCAGAACGGTCTGTCCATGGCATATCCCGCAGCGGCAGACCGGAGTGGGCTTATATCTGAGACTGCTGCCGGGATTCGCCGGAAACGGAGTAATGTATAAGTGTGACCGATGCTATGACCGGATTGATAAGGGAGAGCTTCCAGCCTGCATTGAAGCCTGCCCTGAAAGTGTGCAGAAAATAGGGCCGCGGCGTGAAATTCTGAATGAAGTTCATAACATCATCCATGAAAAAGGATGGTTTGCTTACGGACTTGAGGAGAATGGTGGAACAAATACAGTTTATCTTTCTCCTGTTCCTTTTGAACTTCTGGACGCTGCTTCACGCAAAGGACCCGGATTGCCCGGACTCAATAAGGTTGATGCCGCCATGGAGGATGAGGAGAACCTTGCTGCGGCAGTGGCGATTGCGCCGTTTGCCGGACTGGTTGCCGGAATGATCAAAGCCGGCAGATTTGTCAGCTCAAAATTGGGAAAACAGGAGAAATAATGAGACATTCACTGATCTCCAATAAAATTTCCATTGTTCTGAAACTGACAATATTTGTTCTGGCCCTGACCGGAGCCGCCCAGATGCCGATATTTAAAAGGTATTATATTGCGGACCTTCCCGGTCTGGGTTGGCTCAGCGATTTCTATCTTACCAATAAAATACATTATATTTTCGGAGCAGTGCTTCTTTTTCTGCTCGCATATATTTTTACTCTTTATCTGGGAGTCTTTTCCAAGACTCACTGTGTGACTGTTTCCGGAAAGATAAAAGGACTGTTCTTCATACTTGTATGTGCGACCGGTATAATGAGGGTTATAAAAAATTTGAATTCAGTAACTTTGGACCCCTTCACCGTGATGCTCATTGACTGGATCCATCTTGGGTTTGCAATTCTTCTGGGACTCATTGCCGCAGTAACTTTTATAACAGGTAAGAAGAGGTATCTTAAAAGCCTTAAAGATCATTGAAGTAAAAATTAACCGGCGTGGTGAATCATTAATTGGTTGAAGCCGAAACATGGAGGACCGTAATGAGGAAAAGACTGCTTTTAGCTGTATTTATTTTTCTTACCGCCTTTTTATTGATGTCGACCTCAGCAATTTCTGATGAAGATGCCCCCGGAAGGGAAATGGCCCGGCAGGCTGTTAAAGGTCAGCAGAAATGGGTAACCGCTGACCATTCCAGATTTGATGCTCTAAAACAGAAGTTCAAGAGTGGGTCTGAGGTCACCAGAGCGTGTCTGAGTTGCCATAACGAGGCCGGGGAACAGTTTATGAAAACCATTCACTGGACATGGCTGGACCCCTCGGCGGCAAAGGAACTTAAGGTCGGCAAGGGTGGGCTGATTGTTAATAATTTCTGCATCAATATTCAGTCTAATGAGCCTCGCTGCACTTCCTGCCATGCCGGATATGGCTGGAAAGATAAATCTTTTGATTTCACAGATCAGAGCAAAATAGATTGTCTGGTCTGTCACGAACAGACCGGCTCATATAAAAAGTTTCCGACAATGGCGGGTAATCCTCCGCCACCTCCGGGTAAGAAGTTTTCAAATAAGTTTATAGCCTCCCCCGACTGGAATCTGGTAGCCCAGAGTGTTGCCCGGCCGACACGCCGAAACTGCGGAACCTGTCATTTCTACGGAGGCGGCGGTGATGGTGTAAAGCATGGAGATCTGGATTCATCCATGATGAAACCCGGAAAAAATCTTGATGTTCACATGGGGCTTGATTCAAGAAACTTTCAATGTACCCGTTGCCATACAACCGTGAATCACCGCATAGCCGGAAGAATTTATTCCACTCCGGCAGCTACGGAGCGCAAGTCTCTTCTTGAAGATGACCTTGGTTCTAAAATTATGTGCGAATCCTGCCACAGTTCAACTCCGCATAAATCAGAAATAGGTTCTAAAATGAATGATCATACTGACAGGGTTGCCTGCCAGAGTTGTCATATTCCTACATTTGCGCGTGAGCTGCCGACCAAGGTCTGGTGGGACTGGTCTAAAGCCGGAAAGCTTAAAGACGGCAAACCATACAATGTCAAAGGTGAGTGGGATAAGCCGGTATATATGAGTAAAAAGGGTGAGATGAAATGGGCTAAAAATGTCGTCCCCGAATACTACTGGTTTAATGGAACCATCGATACCATAACGGCCAGAACAGCAATAGACCCATCGAAGGTGGTCAGAGTCAGCAGACCTGTGGGAAGCATTGATGATCGGCATTCGCGCATAATGCCGTTCAAGGTTCACCGTGGAATGACACCTTACGACAAGGTTAATAAGAATATGGTCATTCCCCATCTTTTTGGAAAGGATAAAAAAGCTTTCTGGAAAGGTTTCGACTGGACCGTTTCAGTTAAAGCCGGAATGGAATACGCAGGTCTGCCGTTCAGTGGAGAAGTCGGCTTTGTCGAGACCGAATATGTCTACCCGACAACACACATGGTTGCTCCCCGGGAGAATGCTCTGGCGTGTGAACAGTGCCACAGCAAGCATGGTCGTCTTGAAAAAATGAATTGTATGTATCTGCCGGGGCGTGACTCAAACAGTGTGGTAGACGCTGGTGGATGGTTCATTGTTATCGCCTCTGCCGTTGGTGTAGTTTTGCATGCCTTAGGTCGAATTTTTATGAAAGGTCGCAGGGAGGATGTGTAATGAATACAAATCACAATATGAAAAAGATATATCTTTACACCAGATTTGAAAGGTTCTGGCACTGGACACAGGCCGTGCTCATTTTTCTTCTTATGATCACCGGCCTTGAAATGCACGGAGTCTTCTCCTTCTTCGGTTTTAAAGAAGCCGTCAATCTGCATAATACACTTGGAATAAGCTGGCTGGTCCTCTTTGTTTTTATCATCTTCTGGCTGCTGACAACGGGCGAGTGGAAACAGTATATTCCGACAACAAAAAAACTGTTTGCTGTGGCGTTATATTATGGTTCTGGAATTTTTAAAGGTCAGGAGCACCCTGTTCAGAAGAGCAGGTCCGCAAAACATAACCCTTTGCAGCGTCTGGTCTATCTGGGACTGTCGGCTATACTGCTGCCGTTGCAGATGATAACCGGGCTGCTTTACTGGACCTATAACGACTGGGAAGCGTGGGGAATCGGTTTTCTGAATCTATCCGTGGTGGCAACTGTCCACATGGCCTGCGCGTATGCTATTCTAGCTTTTCTCGTAGTGCATATTTATATGACAACCACGGGCCATAGCCTTACTGCGCATATCTCTGCCATGTTCAGTGGATGGGAAGATGTTCCGGAAGACTACAAAGCGGAAGCGTGGGAAGTTCACGATAGAAAGCAGTAGAAACAAAAAATCCCCCGTATTGTTTAATACGGGGGATTTTTTATATTAATACTTATGAATATCAGCCAAGTCCCATACCGGGTTTCATTTCCTGCCCGGTCAGAGTGGTTTCATATCCTCCGAGATTGTTGATGGCATTTTTTATTTCATCAGAGGAAATCAAATCAAGAAGCGTTTTAATGCGGATGTCGTCAAGATGTTTTTCGGGAATGATAAGATCGTACCTCTCTCTGGCCAGCGGAACAAAATCAAGGTCCAGAGCATTTGCTGCGGCTTTTATTCCGAGTCCGCAGTCAGCGGCACCTGTCAGCACATTTGCCGCTACAGCCATGTGAGTGTGCTCTTCACGGTCGTATCCGGTGATATCTCTGGGTGAAATTCCTGATTTTTTAAGGTGGTGGTCAAACAGAATTCTCGTCCCGGCACCACGCTGGCGGTTTATATAATTAATTCCGTCAGCCGTAAGGTCTTCTATTCCGCTTATATTTTTAGGATTACCTTTAGCTACAATCAGTCCCTGATGGCGTATGGCAAGGTTTATTACCACGGTTTTGATATCCGGGAGGTATTTTTCCAGAAAGGGAAAATTGAAGTCTCCAGACTCAGGATCAAAAAGATGACAGCCGCCGAACATGGCGTAATTATTTTTAATTGCAGTCAGCCCGCCCATTGATCCGGCATGAGTGGAAACCAGATGAAGCGGATAACTGAGACCCATTAATGTGTTTCCGATAAGGTCAAGGGTATTATCATGACTGCCCACATGCATGATGACTTTTGAGAGGGCATTTTCAGAACTCAGCAGCTCAACATTGATTGTCTCGCCTTCCTCAACCCCTTCGCTGTTTTCAGGAATTCTGGCAATTCCCTGCGCTTTAGTCAGGGTTGTTATCATACCTGCCCCACGGGGAAGGGGAACTCCTACATATTCACCATCGACTTCACCAACAGCAAGTCTGATGATTTCCATAAGCCCCGGCTTGGAAGGAGTTCTCCTCGCAAGCTTAACCTGTATTCTTTTCTTTTCAGGTATAGGCTTCCCTGAAAGCCATGAGGCTATGGGAGTGATGATATCTTCAAAGCAGACAACTGCGCTTACCGGATATCCGGGTGAGCCAACCAGCAGTTTCCCTTCAGCTTCTGCAAGAATGGTCGGTTTACCGGGCATTATCGCTATGCCGTGGTTGAGCAGGCGGCCTTTTTTTTCAAATACCTTGCGGGTAAAATCTTTACTCCCGGCTGAGGAACCTGCCCCGACAACCACAATGTGCGAGTTTTTAAGGGCAAGATCGATTGCATTGGAAAGGGCCTCTTCATTATCAGGCACCGGTCTTACATTTTGAAAATCGATGGAAAGATTTCTGGAGAGTCCTGAAAAAACCTGAGAATTGGATTCAATAACTTCTCCTGATCCCGGATTCGGTTTTTCCCGAAAAGGCAGGACTTCATCGCCTGTGGGGATAAAGGTCATCTGGACTTTTCCCCACACGTTAAGGTCGTAAATTCCTGCCGAAATAAGTGCTCCGACATCAAAGGGGGTGATTGTATGGTTTTGCGGCAGGAGCATTTCTGTAGCGACAATATCTTCGCCTATTCTGCGGACGTGCTGCCATGGAAAAGCCGGAGATTCAATGCTGACGGTGTTTTCATCAACCTGAACCACGTTTTCAATCATGATAACAGCGTCCATACCTTCAGGGAGAGCATTTCCGGTATTTACCGGTTTATAGTCCCGGTTAAGCTCAAGGTGCAGGGGATTATCTTCCCGTGCCGAAAAGGTTTTGCGGCTGCATACGGCAATCCCGTCCATTGCGGCGGAATGATAAGTCGGTGAAGAGTATTTTGCGTAAACGGCTTCTGATGTAACTCTGCCCGTTGATCTGTGGGTAGGTATTATTTCAGGCTTGATAAGCTCTTCTCGGTTCAGGGCTTCCATGGCCATCTGTACTGCTTCATCTACCGGTATTGTCTTAAGATAGATATTGCGTTCGCTCATGCCTTTCTTCTCCGGTTAAATTTCATCCAATCAATAGAGTTGAACCATCGTAATTAAAAATTGGAAATATGCAAACTACAGTAACCAGATTTCAACCTGTTTTCCTGCATAACTGCCTTCAGTGTCTTCAGCTATTACCATCAGTCCTTCAGCTTCGGTCATTGTCCTGAGCAGTCCGGATTTCCCGATTAACGGATGTGCAAGAGGAAGATTGTTTTCCCGTTTTTCAAGCTTTACCCGGACATAATCTTCACGTCCCTGTTTAGAGGCGGTGTTGCGGGCCAGTTCGGCTGGAATTAAAACTCTGCCCTTGAAGGGATTTTTACTGCCGCTTATATGCTTTATGAAAGGGATAACCAGAACAAGCATAATTATCTGTACGGAAGTAACCTGTCCGGGAAGGCCCAGAATTGGTTTACCTTCAGATTTACCGAGTATGGTTGGTTTACCCGGGCTGATTGCAACTCCGTGGGCAAGGATGGCGGAGTCTTTCATTTCTTCGATAGCCTGCACCGTAAAGTCGCGGACTCCAACAGAACTGCCGCCTGAAAGCAGGACCAGATCGTTTTCAGCTAAAGCTTTTTTCAGAGCGGATTTCAGGGCTTCAAGGTTGTCGCCTATTATCCCGTAATTCTGGGGGATTCCTCCTGCTTTCTCCACAAGGCAGCGTAAAGTGTATGAGTTTACATCACGCATTTTTCCGGGAATTGATCCGGACTTTATATCTGTCAGCTCGTCCCCGGTAGACAGAATTCCTACTGAAGGCTTTTTATGGACCTTTATTTCAGAAATTCCCAGAGCTGCCAGCAGACCTACATCCTGAAATCTTATTTTCTGACCTTCTTTAAGAACAGCCTTGCCTTTGGCACAATCTTCACCTTTGAGCATCACATTCTCACCCGGTGCGGCTGATTTTCTTATCTCCACCGTATCGGCTCCCATGATGCCGGTATGTTCAACCATAACAACTGCGTCAGAGCCTTCCGGTAGAGTCCCTCCGGTAGCTATTCTGGCACATTCTCCGGGAGAAATTTCAAAATCGGGGTATTGATCCACTCCAAGTTCTGCCACGCACTCCAGATACGAAGGCTCACTTTCACCTGATCCAAAAACGTCGGCAGCATTAACAGCAAAGCCATCCATGCAGGAACGGTTTACAGGTGGAAGATCTTCTGGAGATAAAATATCCACTGCTGCAAATCTTCCACATGCCTCCTCAATGGAAACAGATTCAGTTCCTGAGCACGGGAATTCAAGCAGAAGTTTCTGAAAAGCATCTCTGCTGATAATATCAAAAAAATCGTGCCTCATTTTATTTCCCGGTATTTTTAATCGTTATCTGCAGTTCTCCGGGAGTATATCCTTTAAGCTGTCCCAGCATAGCGGTAATACCGGCGCTCAGAATATCTCTGACAAAGGGATTCAGGGCAACAGGATTTCCGTTACAGGTTACTTCCATTTCACCTGCTGTTGTTTTGCAGCCTTTTGCAGAAGCTTTTCCTGCTACAATATCCGCCGCAAATTCTTTACAGTTCTGCCTTCCGCAGGCCTTGCAGTTAAGCCCCGGAAGCAGGAATCCTCTGGAACAGACAAGCTCGGCCAGACGCTCTATCTCTTCTTCATCAAGCCCTTTTTCCCTGTTGAGCTGCGGCAGTATTTCTATTGCCAGTTCCGGCATAAACTTATCGGAATCTTCACTTCTATCTGCCAGAATGAAGCGCGGCAGCCAGCCCTCTTTACTGCTGCCTTCCATAATCAGGATGTCCGCATCAAGTAGAGGTATCAGGTCCTGCACCATGCGTTCCCTTTTCCATGAAACAAAACTTTCTTCCGGGGAATAGGCCGCGACAGCCACAGCTGTTTTTTTGTATTCTTCGGTGTCTGTTCCTTCTGCGCCATCAAAGCCGTGGTGGGAGTGCTTCAGAACACCTACTTTAAATCCTTTTTCGGTGAGCTTTTTTGTCAGAGCCAGACCTAAGGTTGTTTTTCCGCTTTTTTTGCAGCCTACGATAGAGATTGCTTTCATGATACCCTCTATTGCTCCTGTTCTGTTCAGGCTCTGATTTCAGTTCCTATGCCTGATTTGGTAAAGAGTTCCAGCAATACGCAGTTTTCAATTCTGCCGTCAATGATATGTGCTTTTTCCACCCCGTTCTGAACTGCTTCAATGCAGCAGGTCAGTTTGGGAATCATTCCGCCCTGCGCCACGCCGGAGTCGATTGCCTCGGCGGCTTCATGCCATGTCATGGATGAAATAAGCTGTTTGTCTTTATCAAGCACTCCTGAAATATCAGTCAGCAGATGCAGTCTTTTTGCCCCGAGTGAAGAAGCGACCGCGCTTGCTACGGAATCGGCATTGATATTATAGGTCGACCCGTTGTCATCAACTCCTACCGGGGCGATGACCGGGATAAACCCGTCTCTGAGCAGTGAGTTTATAAGTGTTGTATTAACTGAGGTTACTTCGCCGACTTTACCGAGATCAATCAGTTCCGGGGCGGCTTCTGATTCTATGACAAGCTCTTTTTTTTCAGCTTTGATGAGCGTACCGTCTTTGCCGGAAAGCCCAACGGCCATTCCGCCGTTAAGATTGATAAGATTGACGATCTGTTTGTTAACCTGTCCTACAAGGACCATTTCAACAACATCCATGGTCGCCTCATCGGTAACCCGGTATCCGCGTTCAAAATGACTCTCTATTTCTAGAGCTGAAAGCATTTTTTGAATCTGAGGTCCGCCGCCGTGGACCACAACCGGATTTATGCCTATATATTTCAGAAGAACTATATTCAGAGCGAAAGCTCTCTTTAAATCTTCATCTATCATGGCATTTCCGCCATATTTGATTACAATGGTTTTGCCGTAAAAGTCCCGTATGTAGGGAAGCGACTCAATAAGAAATTTTGCTTTTATGATATCTTTATCCATATCCATGGGGACAGCCCTCCTTCAGGCCGATGTTGTTACTGTTGATCTTGCCGTGAACAGAACATAAGTGAAAAAAAGATGAAGGAAAAGCCGTTATTAAAGGTGCTCCCGTGCCGGGGGTATATATTTTCAAACCGGAGGATTTAAATGCGGACAAGATTTGGAGAATTCCGTTTTAACAGAATGGAGTTTGCCGGAGCATTGGGAGATCTTGGAGCCCTGCTGCCAATTTCAATCGGACTGATCATGCTCTGCGGGGTCAGTGCGATAGGACTTTTTTTCTGTGTCGGCGCATTTTATATTCTGGGTGGGCTTTATTACCGGGTTCCCATTGCTGTTCAGCCGATGAAAGTTATAGGAGCATACGCTCTTGCCGCTTCTGTCTCAGCTGTTCAGATTTCAGCGGCAGCGCTCCTTGTCGGTCTTATTCTGCTGGCAATCGGCTACAGTGGTTTGATAGGGAAACTTGCTGCTCTGATTCCAAAGTCTGTTGTCAGGGGCGTGCAGCTCACAACCGGAGTTCTGCTTATGAGCAAGGGGGCCGGTTTTGTCATCGGAAACACGGTTTTTCAAAAAATTCAGGGAGCGTCAGAACCGTTTCTTGCATTCTCATCAATAGGGCCTGTTTCTGTGGGGCTTATTCTAGGTGTGGCTGGGTTGGCTTTAACTCTTTTCCTGCTCAACAATCAGAAAATACCGGCGGCAATGGTTATTGTTTTCGGAGGGGCTTTATGCGGTTTTCTGCTCGGTGGAGGCAGTGGGCTTTCCCAAATTTCAGCCGGGTTGCATTTTCCTGATTTTCTGCCAGCGGGAGTGCCGGGGTGGAGTGATCTTGTCTTTGTCATGTTTGCCATGGTCCTTCCGCAGATTCCGATGACATTGGGTAATGCTGTTATCGCCAACAGGGATTTGTCAGGTGATTATTTTGACAAGGAAAGTGAAAGGGTTACTGACAAGGCTTTATGCCTGAGCATGGGCTTTGCCAATTTAGCAAGTTTTCTTTTAGGTGGTATGCCCATGTGCCATGGAGCAGGCGGACTTGCTGCCCACTACCGTTTCGGCGCAAGGACGAATACTTCCAATATTTTTATCGGTGCAGTCTTTTTATTGCTGGCGGTTTTATTCGGAGACGGGCTTCTTCCAATTGTTCAGCTTCTTCCTTTGGGAATACTTGGAGTTTTGCTTTTCTTTGCCGGCGGACAGCTTGCCATGAGCATCATTGATATTAAAAACGGCAAGGACCTTTTTACCGCCATGACAGTTCTTGGTGTTGCACAGTCCAGTAATCTGGCCTGGGGATTTATTGCCGGGATCATGGTGGCTTATGTCTTCAAAAGCGGCAGAGCCTCAATATGAATCAGAAAGCCTGCTCATTATAGATGTTGCGGCAAGGCTAAAGCTTTAATAAAGTCTGACTGAACTGATAACCGGTTTTCGTCAAGGAGATAATATGCCGCCGGATAAACGCCGCAGAACACGGGTACAGGCTTCTTTTACCGTTGAGCTGGAAATGCAGAACATCATTGTATCCGCCGTGACGGTTAATCTTAGTCTTAAGGGTATTTTGTGTGAACCTGTAGATGGTTTCGCGCCCGGTGACCTGTGTATTGTCCACATTATTCTTTCAAAAGATGTCAGAATCTGTATCAACGGCAGTGTGGTCAGGTCGGACGAGAAGGGGGTGGCAGTGGATTTTCTTGATATGGATGATGAAAGTTTCACCCATTTGAGAAAGCTGGTGCAGTATAATTCGGAAGATGCTGATTCTATTGACAGGGAGCTTATTTCGCCTGCTTTTGACTCTTGATTGCGGGAATACAGAATCTTGCAGGTTTAAAGAGGCAGAGCTCATAAACTCTTGCGCATCTGCGTGCCTTTTGTGTGGGTAAGCCGCACTCTTTCAATCTACAGTAAATATGCAGAGGATTGAAAATGTGTCTTATTTTGTCTGTTAAGCAGGTTTTCATTTCTAAAAATCTTTGTTGCAGTTGATTTTCGTCCCGTAAATGGCATTCCTGTCCCTGTTTCATTGCCATTCCGTCATCCGGTTTGGCAGACTATTAAAAAAGCGTCAAGAGCTGATTCTGAGCATCAATTATTATGCTGGCTTTTTCTTATCCAACGTTAAAATACTTACTGCCATAATGCATGCTGAAACAACAACTCCTGAATAAAATACGGCGTTTATGCCAAGACCTGAGTAAATAAGTCCCATCAGAAGCGGTGCAATTGTCTGGCCGAGTCTGAGCAGCATTCCATTCATCGACATGAATGCCGCCCGATGCTCAATTGGTGCGAGTGAAGATAAAAATGACATGGTATTAGGGAGGTTGAGTCCCTGACCAAGTCCGAAGAAACAGACCGGAAGAATGCACCAGTAGGGCCCTGTCATCTGCGGAACTAAATACATTGAAGCGGCATAAGCAACTGCTGAAATTCCTATGAGGGTTTTCTGACTGAAATATCTGGACAGTTTCCCCATCTGGGCCGCTGAAATAGCTGTAATGAATGAAGCACTCGAAATAACAATACCGATGGTAATCGGCTGTGAAGAGAAGGAGTTATGCATCATTACCGGCAGGTAGGTGATTATAGGGCCGTACAGGATTATGAATGTCAGCAGTGTGATAGCAAACAGTCCCAGGACCTGAAGATTTTTCATCCCGGACAGGGCATTTTTTACATACTGAATTAAGTTACTGTCTGATTTTGGTTCCGGGTTATTGAGTTTGGCTGAAACAACCCATGCCATAGGCAGGGCAGAAAGTGAGAGCAGAAAAGGTGCTCTCCAGCTCATTTGAGCAAGTATCCCGCCAATTGCCGGCAAAATGGCTGTTCCCATGCTTAAAACTCCGGCATTAAGACCCATGGCTTTTATGCGCTCACGCCCTTCAAAAAGATCTCCTATGATAGTCAGGCTGAGTACTCCGACCGCTGCGGCCCCTATGCCCTGAATCAGTCTTAAGACAAGCAGGATTTCAAATGTAGGAGCAAAGTAGCAGGCGGCCCCGGCAAGACCGAACAGGACCAGACTTGGTACAAGAATTTTTTTTCTTCCTGTACGGTCTGCAAACACTCCGGCTAAAGGCGAAAAAATTATTCCCGGAAGAGTGAAAACGGTGAAGATAAGCCCGATAGATGAAGTTTTTATACCAAATGCTTTAATGATTAACGGCAGTGACGGGATAATGCTTGAAACACCCATGATCGCTACTAAAGTCACGGCAAAAATTATTTGAAGATTTTTATTTTTATATATCTTAGCCATAAGTGATATCCTTGTTCGTAAAATGAGAGTGGAGGCTACTCTAAAAGAATATAAAAATAAACTGGCTGAAAGTGGTGGAAAATACTGTATGAATTGTATTCATTGATTAACGGGTATAGATAGTATTAGATTATTTTCAGCTTAATCTTTGGAAAGTTGAAAAAGGCATAATCCTATTTCTGAATAAACGGGTTTTATAATGAAATTTAAATTCCTTATATTTCTTTTCCTGTTCGTCTCCTTCCTTGGAGCTTCAACGGCCAATTGTGCCGTAAAAAGTGAGATTACTCTTAATGAGGCTGAAATAGCCTGGATGAAGGTCCATCCTGAAAAAATAAAATTTTATATGTACGGCAATATGCCGCCGTTTTCTTTCAAAGACGATGATGGAAGCTTTAAGGGGCTTACCATTGATTATCTGCGTCTTCTTGAGAGAAAAACCGGACTCCAGTTTGAAATACATGATGCCGGTTCGTGGAATGCTTTGCTTAATACTTATGAAGAAGGCCGGGTGGATGTTGTTGGTGGAATTCAGCCTGAAACCGACAGGGAAGTCCGCTTTGTATATACTTCGGCATATATAAGTGTTCCTGAAGTTATTCTGGTCCGTTCTTCGGTTACCAGAGATCTTACCCCTGAAAATCTTAGAGGCATGAAAGTGGCCGTGGTCAATGGCGGCATCAGCTGGAAGGCTTTGCAGGAAAAATATCCGGATATTGAATTCGTCAGCTTTGAGAATTCTGCAAGAGGCTTGCAGAGTGTTTCTTTCGGCAGATCGGACGCTATGATAACTGACATGGCTGTGGCCTCGTTTCTTACTGAAAAACTCGGGATATCAAATCTTCGTGTTGCAGGCAGGCTTGATGCTCCCAGAAAGTTCTCTTTCGGTTGCCGCAGCGATCTTAAAACACTGCGCAATATTATGCAGGAAGGGCTTAAAAATATCAGTGAGCCTGAATCCAGAAAGATAAAGAACCGCTGGATCACTGTAGAAGGGATGGATTATTCACCGTTTGCAGACTGGCGTATATATGCCCTGAGCTTACTCAGTATGCTGGTTGTAATCGCGGCTGTATATTTCCGTTTTCGCAGGCGTGACAAAATGGTTCTGGTAAAGGCCGCCGATCTTCAGAGAGATAAAGACCGCCTTGATCTGGTTTTAAGCGGTAGTAACGATGGTTACTGGGACTGGGACCGCGATACCGATATAGTTTATTATTCACCGTCATGGAAAGCCATAATCGGCTATCGGGACAGCGAAATTCCTAATGAACTTGAAGAATGGCAGAAGAGAATCCATCCTGATGATTTGGACCGGGTGAATGAAGCCAATAATGTCTTTTACAAAAGTAATAAAAGCCATTTTTAGGTTGAATACCGGCTGCTTCATAAGGATGGAAGTTATCGCTGGGTTTCAGGACGGGGAACCTGTTTAAGGGATTCACAGGGAATTCCATACAGAATGGGTGGAGTTCATACCGACATAACCGAAAGTGTAAAAGCCAAAAATGCGCTGATTGAAAATGAAAAACGCTACAGGGCGTATCTCGATAACTCACCTATGGCTATAATTGTAACCGATCTTGAAGGATGTGTGACCGAAGTCAATGTCTCGGGATGCACACTCATAGGGCTTGCCAGAATAGAATTGCTCGGGCGCAGTCTGGCAGAGTTCTGGAAGGGGAATTTTAAATCTGTCCCTTCAAAAATAAGAGTCTCAGGAAAAATCAGCTCGGAACAGCATTTAATAATTAACAGCGGTGAAGAAATTATAGTCATGGTCTGGGCCAATGTTGTTAATGATGATGCTTTTATGTTTTTTCTTGTAGATATCACGGACAGAAAACGCATGGAAATGGAGATCAAGGACAGCCGCAGACTGCTTATGGAAGCTCAGGCCATGGCCCACATGGGCCATTGGATTATGGAAATCCCGTCAATGCAGCTTCAATGGTCTGATGAAACTTTTAGAATTTTCGGTTTTTATCCCGGAGAAATAAAACCTGATTTTGATTTCCTTTTGAAAAGAATTCATCATGATGATTCTCCAAGAATCTTTGAAGAGTTTCAGGCCGCTTTAAAGAGCAAAGATGAGTACAATCAGGAATACAAAATAGTGCATCCTGACGGCAGTATTCGGTATGTGCATTCCAGAGGTATGCTTAAACGCGGTGATGACGGAAATGTTTTCAGAGTTCTTGGAACAATGCAGGACATAACCCAGCGTAAATTAGGCGAGATGGAAATTATTTCTGCACGGGAGCAGGCTCTGGCGGCAAGCAGGGCCAAGTCCGAATTTCTGGCCAACATGTCACATGAGATAAGAACTCCATTGAGCAGCATAAGCGGAATTTTGAATCTCCTGAAAGATGTTCCCCTTGACCCCGTTCATGAAGACCTTGTCCGTCATGCTTCAAAATCCACTAAAAGGCTCACCGGATTGCTGAGCGATATTCTCGATCTGTCACGACTGGAATCAGGACAACTGGTCTTGAGGGAAAATCTCTTTAAAATATCAGCGATTAGAAATTCAATTCTTGAGCTGTATGAACTGACGGTAAAGAGTAAAGGAATAAATTTTGATTGCAGAATTGCGGAAGATTTTCCCGAGTATCTGATTGGTGATGAAATAAGACTGTCTCAGGTGCTCGTAAATCTTGTGGGAAATTCCATAAAATTTACTTCACAGGGGGGAGTTCAGTTGGAAATCAGCTGCCCGGAGCGTTCAGAGAAAAAAATTATGGCGCAGTTTACAGTCATAGACAGCGGACCGGGAATACCTGAAGAACAATATATAAAAATTTTTGAATCATTTGAGCACGGTGAGGATAACTATCAACGTGATTATCAGGGTGCAGGTCTTGGGCTGACCATAGTCCACAGGCTGTTGTCATTGATGGGAGGAAATATCGCCGTTGAGAGTTCAGAAGGAAACGGGGCCTCGTTTTATGTCCGTATTCCTTTCAGGCTTCCGGCAAAGATTAAACCGGCGCTTGGGACCGGAAAAAACGATGATTCAGATGCTGACCTAAATAAATTCAAGATACTGCTTGTTGAAGATGATCCCGGAAATCAGATTACACTGATTAAGCAGCTGGAACGTATCGGATATAAAACTGATCTGGCTGAGAACGGTCAGGAAGCGGTGAACAAAATCAAGGAAGGCTCCTATGGTTGTGTGCTGATGGATATCCAGATGCCGGTACTTGATGGGGTGGAGGCCACCTCTGCAATCCGGCAGGGTCTGGCAGGTGAGAACAATAAAAATATTCCGATTATCGCGCTTACAGCATACGCCATGGTCGGTGACCGGGAAAAATTCATAGATGCGGGAATGGATAACTACCTCTCAAAGCCGGTTGATATGAAAAAGCTTTCGGCAATCCTTAAAAAACTTGAAGAGCTGGCAAGGCGGTTTTAAGGATGTTCACTTTTTTAGGTAGGTTCAGCCCTTTTGCCGTTTTCAGAAAAGTTAATACGAAATTTACTTTTCTGCTTGTTTTTCTGGCATTGCAGGGGATTGTTTCTTCTATGGCGGGCAATGCCGTTATCTTTCAGAAGATTCTTTATTTTTATACATATCTGGTTTTTCTTGCAGCTGTTTCAGCTATTATTGAAAATAAAGTCAGACTTTATTTTTTTGCAGGGCTTTTTGCGTTGTCTCTTGCCTGCTCAATGCTGTTTTTCAGCAGTGGTCAAATAATCCTTCTGGCTGTGAGCGAATGTTCAGACTCCATTATGCTGCTAATGACTTCACTTGGAATACTCGGATATATGCTCCGTCAGAAAAGGGTAACCGGTGATCTTGTTTCAGGTTCTATATGTATTTATCTGCTTATGGGATTGTTATGGACCAATATTTATGCCTTGTGCGTGATGGCTGACCACGGAGCTGTTTCAGGTCTTTCCGAAGTCAGTAATATTTTTATAATTAAAAAGGATCTTAATTACTTCAGTTTCATGACCATGCTGACTGTCGGTTACGGAGATATAGTTCCGGTAAGTGATCTGGTAAAAGCTTTTGCGGTTCTTCAGGGAATTTTCGGGCAGATGTATATTGCCGTATTTGTAGCCAGTGTTATCGGGATGTTTTTATCTCAGGAAGTCCGTAATAGTGACTGAATTTTTGAATTTACAGCGTCTATAATAAAAGCCCAATAAAAAAGACGGTATAGTCATACCGTCTTTTTTTATCAAAATATATTCAGAGAAAATCAGATAGCTGCATCTATAAGCATATTGTCTCTGTGGATAGCCTCACTGTAGTTGCAGCTGCCTAGAATATTACTTATTTCGCATGATTTGTGGCTTTTTATCCTTTCAAGATCACATGAAGAATAGTTGGTTATTCCAGCTCCCAGTGACTGGCCTTCTGAATTTAAAATTCTGACCAGTGCGCCGGATTCAAAGCTGCCTTTAATTTCTGTAATGCCAGCGGGTAAAAGACTTTTACCTTTTTCATGCAGAGCTTTTTCAGCACCTGAATCCACGATGATATCACCTTCAGGTTCGTGATTGTAGGCCAGCCAGAATTTACGGCGGGAAACGTTTTTATCTTCCGGTGTGATCCATGTTCCGCATTCTTCCCCTGCAAAAACACGTTCGATTATCATGCGTTTTTTGCCGGAAATAATAAGTGTCGGCACACCAAGTTGGGCAGCTCGTCTGGCTGCGCGCATTTTTGAAAACATTCCACCGGTTCCGGCTGCTGTTTTGCCGTCACACATGGCATCAAGATCCAGCTCGGAAATGTTGTCTATGACCGAAAGGTGCTTTGCGTCAGGATTTTCATCCGGGTTTTTATCAAAAACACCATCAGCAGAGGTCAGATTGATAAAAAGATCTGCCTCCACAACATTTAAAATCAGACTGGCAAGTGTATCATTGTCACCAAATTTAAGTTCCTGAATTGATACGGTATCATTCTCATTAATAATTGGAATTACCCGCCATTCAAGCAGTCTGGACAAGGTGTTGCGGGCATTCAGAAAACGTTTGCGGCTTTGAAGGCCGTCACGGGTCAGAAGCACCTGCGAGGTTGTCAGTCCGAATCTTCTGAATGTTTCATCGTATTCATGCATAAGGCGGCTCTGCCCTATGGCAGAAGCAGCCTGTCTTGCAGGAAGGTCGTTAAGCTCGATTTTGTTGTGCATAGCCCCTTTTCCGGCAGCAACCGCGCCGGAAGAAACAAGGACAATATCAACTCCGCGTTCGTGCAGAGCTGATAACTGGTCGGCAATACGGCATATCAGTCCAAGGTTTATGCCCTCTCCAGTGGTAAGCACCGCGCTGCCGATTTTAACAACTATGCGTTTGGCTTCACGCAGAACATCAAGCCTGTTGCTCATCATCTTCCTCTTTATTTAATAAAGTAAAACGTTCCCACATAAGTTCTACGAGGTCTTCAACCCCGTCACCATTCAAGGCTGAAATGAAATGGATATCAAGACCTTCATCCTGAGCGGCCTTTTTAATTTCTTCCAGTCTTTCCGGCGAAAGCAGGTCTATTTTATTAACAACTCTGATCTGTTTTTTCTCACCGAGAGTTTTATCAAAAAGGCGAAGCTCTTCATCAAGCAGTTTGAACCCTGCAAACGGCTCGTCTTCTCCGATGTCTTCAGCACTCAAAATGTGCAGCAGAAAGCGTGTTCTTTCCACATGCTTGAGGAATTTATGCCCGAGTCCGAGGCCCTCGCTTGCGCCTTCAATTAGTCCGGGGATGTCGGCTATGACCAGCTTGTTACCCATTCCATCATCAAGCACTCCGAGGTTTGGAGTGAGAGTGGTAAAAGGATAAGCTGCGATTTTAGGCTTGGCAGCTGAAACTCTGGATATAAAAGTAGATTTACCTGCGTTGGGCAATCCCAGAAGTCCTACGTCAGCAATAATTTTAAGCTGAAGTCTGAGCCTTTTCTCTTCTCCGGGGAAACCGTCTTCAGCATAACGCGGTGTCTGATTGGTTGAGGATTTAAAATGAATGTTTCCTCTACCGCCTTTTCCACCTTTGCAGATCAGAACTTCCAATTCATTTTCAGTTATATCGGCAAGCAGTTTTTCGCTACCGTCTTCAAAGACTTCATATACAAGAGTTCCGACAGGCAGTTCCACAATCTGGTCATCAGCAGATTTTCCATAGCAGTCACTGCCGAGTCCCTGCTGTCCGTTTTTAGCTTCATAAACTCTTTTGAGTCTGAAATCGTAAAGGGTCAGCAGTTTGTTGGAGCCTTTGAAAATAAGGTCTCCGCCTTTACCGCCATCTCCTCCGCTTGGACCGCCTTTGGGGATGAATCTTTCTCTTCTGAATGCTACACAGCCATTGCCACCTTTGCCGGAACGTACTGTTATGGTAGCTTCGTCAACGAATCTCATTAAATTTCCTCGTGTTGAAGGGCATTATAGAGCCCGTATTAGTACCTGAATATTTCAGGATTATATTTGGATTTTTGGTGCGGTCAACCGCTACCGGTGGAGTATGGATGCAGCTTGAAATTTTGGCAACATCAGAATGCCTGAAACTTGAAATTTATTGTCCAGTCATCAGTGTCGGGGGAGTAGAGGGGGGGATATTTTTATAAAAATTAAAATGCAATCCAAGCCGACACTAACAGTGTCAGTTCAGATTTTCAGAAAATGTCAGGCTGCAAAAATTCCGGTTCGGCCATTATCAATAAATATCCATCGCAGTCTCAGGTATAATTGTTCCTTTCTGACCACATGATGGATATTGAAAATAACAACGCTAAAAAGCAGGGAACACTCTTTTTTATGAAGAGCGTTCCCTGCCGGAAAAATGCTTTCGCTTAAAAACTAAGCTTCTGCTGGTACGATATGAACTCTGGTCTTTTCGCGGTTGTTGCGAACGTACTTTTCATACTGAACAGTACCGTCTACAAGTGCAAAAAGAGTCCAATCCTTACCTGTGCCGACATTTTTGCCGGGGTGGATTTTAGTTCCGAGCTGGCGAACAAGAATGTTGCCTGCGAGAACCTGCTGGCCGCCGAAGCGTTTTACACCGCGTCTTTGACCGGCACTATCGCGTCCGTTTTTAGAGCTACCGCCCGCTTTTTTATGAGCCATGATGAGTCTCCCTTTTCAGACTGAAAATAATTAAGCCTGAATAGCTTCAACTTTGATTCTGGTGAAATCCTGACGATGACCGTTCTTTACAGAAGAGTCCTGCCTGCGTCTTTTCTTGAAGACGATGACTTTTTTGTCACGGCCGTGTTCAAGAATTTCACAGGAAACCTTGGCTCCTTCAACATAGGGAGCACCGATTTTTACATCTTCGCCCTGTCCAACCAGAAGAATTTTATCCAGATCTATTTTAGCGCCTGCTTCTGCATCCAGTTTCTGGACGTTGAGCTCAAGGCCTTCTTCAACGCGGAACTGTTTGCCGCCAGTCTCGATTATTGCATACATATTTTGCTTACCTCCGTCACGTAAGAGATGGGAACGTATCTGCAAGACAGTATAAAAGTCAAGCTCGGATTTAATTTTTTTCCACTTGAAGAAGTCTTTTTAACGTTCCAAAATAGTTTTTGTGAGAAAATCCGTTATATTAACTGCCGGATTTTTTAATTACGGGGCAATCAGCCCCCATACACTCTTTATTTAATTTCATCTGGTTGCAATGTATGTCAACCTCGGATTTCAGTTTTATACCTAAAAGTTCTTCAGAAATTTCAGCGCAGGCTTTGAGGGCCAGCCATGAATCGCGCTGGCAGCATCTGGCGGCTTCCATTTCTGCTATATCTTCAAGTGCGGCCAATGTGCCTCTTTGTGCAAACGATCTGGCCTGCGCCGTATAGGGTGTCCCTTCTAAAATCGTGCTTACTGCAATTCCAACTCCCATAGCCGCTCCGCAGATGCCCATAAATCCGCAGTACCCTCCGGCAATTTTGGCCCCGCGGTTTACCGCGGTTAAAATTGCCTTATCAGTAATGCTGCCTCCGCTGTTACGGTAGACTGCTGTTATTATCCCGGGAACCAGAGAGTGGTGTTCCGGTCCGTGAACAGGAATAGCCGGATGCTTTCTTATCTTTATAAGCAATTCAACCAGGTCTGTTTCCGTACTACCCAGCAGCATGTGTTTTATTACTTCCAGACCATCTTTGCTGTGACATGAATCGCATACAAAGTGTCCTTCTGCACAATATGCGTTTGTTTCGTAATCCTGATTGCAGTAGCAGCAGGTCATGGTTAGCGGTTCTGAGGTGTATTTAAGATCACTGCCGCAGACCATGCACCCGGAGTTTTGTTTTTGGGGAGAAGTAAGTATTTCCGCTTGTGCTTTTTCCGAAGGAGTGCAGCATGCCTGAAGCGTGTCTGGAGTATCTGCACCGTCAAAAGCCTGTGGAGTGGGGCAGCAGCATGATGAACCGATATCAACGTTGGTAACGTTATCGTCTTCATCTATTATGAAGGCTGAATCTCCGAGTGTGCGTGCATACAGCTTTGGTACTTCCGTAATTTCTCCCGGCAGAATGATTGTGCCGTCGGCTGTCTGCGCAGTGGAAAAAGGACCTCTGTAAATTATTTTGACTTTATCTTTAAGCTCCGGTTTGCAGGCTGAAAAAGTAAGTGAATAGAACTGATGCCCGCCGACTTCGCGGTATGGAAATCTTTTTATGATATGGAAATTATCAAATCCTGATTCCAGAAGCAGCCCCTTGAGATTCTTTACAGTCAGCGCACCGGCTATGCACTCTCCGTGCAGCTGGTCGTTGTTTCTTATCTCCGGTCCGGGTTCTGTCTCACAGACAACATCGGAGACAGTTATTCTTCCTCCGAATTTGAGGACTCTAAATATTTCATTGAATGTTGAACGCTTATCCGTTGAAAGGTTCAGCACACAGTTTGATAAAATCAGGTCAACCGAGGCCTCTTCGAACGGCATTTTTTCAAGGTAGCCTTTCCTGAAATCAATATTTGCATAGCCTAAATTTTTTGAAACAGCATTTTTACCCTGTTCGGCTATTTTCAACATTGGGTCCAGCATATCCAGTCCGGTAACATGCCCTTTTTCCCCGGTCATTTTAGCGGCAATGAAACATTCGATACCTCTTCCTGATCCGAGGTCGACCACGTATTCTCCCGGTTTTATTTCAGCGTCCATAACCGGGCTGCCGCAGCCGTAGCCTCTGAATCTGAAATTTTCAGGAATGTGGGCGACAACGTCTTCACTGTAACAGACCGGATTCAGAATATCTTCGTTGGCTGTTTCCGCTGCTCTGGAATAAAAATCTTTTACAACGCTTAAGCTGTCATTTCCGGCTACAGCCAGAAGACAGTTGTTATGGGTCAAAGCCACTGCACCGTGATCGGAGCAGCTTGAAAGCACATCACCCATTTTAAGCCGTAATGCCGGTGATCTTTTAACCGGGTTCATCGCTGCCTTTCGGGCGATAAGCTCAAGTGCTATGGCTTTACTTAATTCTGAATAAGGGTCCGCACCGCAAAAACAGTTACTGTGCATGTAACTGTGATCCAGATCACCGCCGCCGAAAAACAGTCTGAGAGGATCGCTCAAATCTTTGGCTGTTGTGTTTCTGATTTTCCCCAGTACTTCACTTTGTCTAATAGATGATAGAAGGTCTCCAACTACAGGAGTAGCCAGCTCCGGTACAGCCACGGTTGCTGCGGAAGGATAAATTTTCCCGTCCGGACCGATTGCGACTGATTCCCAGCCAGCGGAGCTTCCATCGTGAATTGTTCCGCAGGGCGCGAAAATCATGCTCCGCACAGCCTCTATATTATCAATGGTGATCCCTTTGCGGGCTGCCAGAGTTTCAGCCTGTAATAAATATTTCATTATTTCAGACGGTTCTATAAAATCTTTTTCTTTTCCGCGCCCACGGATGAAATACCACATGAAATGAACGTTGGAGGCTCCATTTTCAGCGGCAAAGTTGACAATCTCCGGCATCTGTTCCGCATTGGATCTGGTCACACACATGGAAAGAGTAAAGGCGGTTTTAATTTTTCTTAACTCGGCAAGATTTTTCTGAAGCCTCTCGAACATCCCTTTGCCGCGGATTTTGTCGTGGGTGGCTTTTATTCCGTCAACGCTTATCTGCAGATGAAGTCTTTCCGGGTCGAAGTTGTGCTTTTTTAAAAAGTCAGCAGCGTCAAGGCCGTTGCTGAGAATAACGGCGTGACTGTTTTCAATTTCCATGATCGCGGAAATTATTTTTTCTATTCCGGGGTGGACGAAGGGTTCCCCGCCTGTAAGGGCAAAAACTCTGCATCCGTTAAGCTCTGCTTCCTTAATCAGTTTCAGAACTTCTGCAGTAGGCAGTTCCGGTTTTGCAGTAGGAGCCGAAGAAAACAGGCAGTGGGTACAGGCCATATTACACCTGTCAGTAAGATGGAACCATAATTCTCTGATTTCAGGCTGACCCAGTAAAACTGATCTTCCGGGGTATGAAGCTTCACTCTTTTCAGGAAGACGTTCAATAAAGTTCAGAGTCCGATAATCGTAAGGTTTACACCGATCGGTTTTAAGACCTTTAAGCAGTTCGTCTCCGGTATTATCAGGCACAAACCAGTCCGTGGAATCAGGGCGCATGTAGACTGGGGTTTCATTATATTCAAATCTGATCCATTCAGAGATATCGAAGCTCAAATTTTCCTCCAGAAGTGCGAAAGGGAATAAGTATAAAGCAGCTTATAGCACTAACCATGTATGGGCGTTCTGGCTATAACCAGAATCTCAGTTCCGGTGCAACCGGCCATTTTTAGCAGATCACAACATTCAGCAGTTGTTGTACCTGTTGTCAGGATATCATCAACCAGCAGTACTTTTCTGCCGCTGATTTTATCGGGAGAGACCTCAAATGCTCCGGTAAGATTTTTTTTTCTATCCTGTGCGTTAAGTCCTGCCTGTGGTGTTGTTTTGCGGACCCTTTTCAGAATATTTGCTTCCACGGGCCTGTCAAGACATCTTCCAACGGCTTTTGCCAGAATCAGGCTCTGGTTGAAGCCACGTTTTTTGAGTCGTGAAGGATGGAGTGGGATAGGGATGATAACATCCGGAGGATTTGAAATTTGAATGGCAGCTTCGCAGGCCAGCTTCTTCATTATGCGGCTCAGCTCAAGTTTCTCCTTGAACTTCCATTTTAAGATTATTTCACGCAGCACTCCCTTGTACGGTCCGTAAAAATATATGGCTGCTGCTTTGTTGTCGGCAGTGATCAGTTTGCGCTCTTCCTTATTCTTTTCAAGAAGGGCAAGGCAGTCTGCACAAAGGGCATCCTCTGACTGATATGGACTGGAGCAGATGGGGCATCTTTTTTGGAAAAAAAAATCTTTGAAATAAGCTGATAAAAATTTCATTAGCATGGACGTCGTAAATTATTTCTGCTTTGCTGCGAAATTATTTACAATCTCCAGTAAATTTTCTTTTAGTATGGGCTTGTTGAGAAATCCTGTGAAATAGCGGCCAAGCTTTTCGACATTCAAATCTGATTCATCAAAGGTCGTCATTCCGAAAATGGGAATTTCAACCCCCATGCTCCGGGCTTTGCTCACAACCTCCGGTCCGTCCATTTTGGGCATCTGCATATCAACAAAGGCCAGATCGAATTTTGTGTTTCTAAGCTCCGAAAGAGATTCACGGCCGTCTTTTGCAAAGCTGACCTCAAAACCTGCATCGGATAAAAATTTTTTGATAATTAGCCTGATCGGGGCGGAGTCGTCTGCAACGAGAATTTTTAGCTCGGACATGTTTCAGCCTTTTATATTTATTATGGTCTCCGGTTTTTATTACCGGTGTATTCAAGCCAGGCTTTTTTTCCTGAATCAACTATGAGTTCTGAAATCTCACTATTTTCAGCCAGATCTTCAGGCCCGTCAATTCCCCGGAAAAGTAATGGCGGCTGCATCTTCAGGTGGAAAAAATCCAGAAAGAATTTCAAGGTCAGTTCAGCTCCCTGAAAAAGCCGCTCCCCTTTAGGTCTGCCAGCTACCATCATGCAATAGGCCGGTCTTACAGGAAGGGATAATATTTCCGGGGCCATGGCCTGACCGGCTTCCCATCCCCATTGGCCGCGGTCAATGAATGTTTTGAATCTTGATGGCAGGTGATAAAAGTAGATGGGTGAGGCAAAAAACACCAAAGGTGCGGACATCATTTTTTCAAAAAAGGATTGAGCCGCATCTTTTTTTATATGAACACAGTGGTGGCCCGGGGATGTCCTGCATTTGCCGCATCCGTTACACGGCACGAAATCGTAATCTCCAAGATAAACAATTTCCCCGTCACCGCCGGAAAATCTTAATCCTTCAAGGAACAGTTCGCAGGCCCGATCGCTGTTACCGGACCTGCGGTGACTGCATGAAAATAAGACCGGAATCCGGTTCATATCTTTTTACTACCCCTGATTCTTTTTGTTTATGATATCCGTACGTTTAAAAACAGCCTTGATGTGATCTGTCTCTTCTTCAATTTCAAGGCTCCATTCAGGGAGGATATCAAGCTGATTGTACAATTGACCTTCTGTCCCTTTGTCAGCGAGGGCCATCACGGTCTCCTCACGGCCGAAACGGAGATACCAACCTACCTCCATTCCTATGCCTCAACATTGGCCGCGAACATCCACCACCTTGATTCCCTCAGGCATGCTGCTCATTTCAGATCCTTTGTTACAGTTATCAGTTTCTACCCAGTGGTTTGCTGCCGGTGCAGTTTACCGTTTTACAGACATCCGTATTTAATGAAATCAGGTGCAGAAACTTCGATGAAGAACAGTTTCATACACCTGAATTTTAATTAATATTAAATTTCAACCCCACTGAAAAACGGGTTGTGAGTTTTTTCTTCATCATTTGTGGTCATTGCCCCGTGTCCGGAAAGCAGAGCTGTGTTGCCGGGAAGGGGGAATATTTTCTGGATGACGGAATTCATGAGCTGTTCAGAGTCTCCTCCGGGGAAATCTGTCCGGCCCACTGAGCGTTTGAAAACAAGATCGCCGACAAACGCAAGTTCGGCTTCGGGAAAATAAAAGGTCAGGCTTCCCGGAGAATGTCCCGGTGTGGCCAGAATTTTACATTCCAGACCAATAAAATTTTCTTCGCCTTCGCTGATGTTTTCATACTCAAACGGATCATTTACAGGAGTACCCATAAAACCGCCTCTTCCAAGTTCTGAATCCATAAGAGCGTTATCATCGGAACTGGCGTATATTTTAGCTCCGGTAGCATCGCTTAAAGCTCTGCATCCGCCTGTATGGTCGAAATGGAGGTGTGTTACGAGAATCCGGTCAAGTGTCAGACCTGATGATTTGAGATATTCCAGAACCGGAGAAGGGTCTCCTCCCGGGTCTACAACCAGAGCTTTGCCGTTGTTTGAGAGCACATAACAATTGGTTTGCAGTGATCCCAGCGGGAACGCTTTTAAATCCATTAATATTCTCCAATATAATGACTGTTCAGTGGTATCTTTTTTCGCCTGCATTCAGCTTGAAATTCTTACAGCTGTCAGAGTTTTTAAGCCTGAATGTCAAGTATATTTTCCGCCGGACCGACTAAGGGTAGCCACATACCGTAACAAGAAATCTGTATGCTGCAACGGATATGTAAAGCCTGTTTATACGGTCCTGATTTTTTGGTCTGCTAAAACGGAACGCCTCTGAAGATGTTTAATTTATTTACGGCGTTATCAAATTCTTTAGGATTAAGTGTATTGCTGAGATCACTGTCGAAGTTCCCGAAATTTTCTTTTAACTGGATTGCTTCAGCTTCTTCTTTATCAATTACGCCATCTTTGTTTCTATCAGCATCGGAAAAGCTGGGCAGCGGCTGTTTTACTTCATCACTGTCAACGGCTGCACAGCGGATGTGTTTTGTGTCCAATGCATAACTGACATCAATATTGGCTTCAGGATCGAGGTAAAGTTTAAAACAACTGTCACCGGACCATAAGTCCCGTTTGTTTGGATCTTCGCGGACTATTTTTACTTTTGATTTTCCACCGCCCTTGTCAAAGCAGTCTTTATTGTAGAGCGGATTGCATGTGCATCTGGTAATGGTGCGTGGTTTTACACGGCAGAATATGAAGTCACCCGTTTTACCAACCACTCTTAAAACATCATTTGTATGGTTGATTATGGTGAATCCTTTTTCATTGGCCGCGGCCGGTCCTGCGGACATCAGCGCAATAACGAGGCAGGCAGAAAACAGAATTGCGGTTTTAAAGATTTGCATTGGTCCCCCATGAAATTAGTATTGCTCATGGTTTTAACCTTGTCAGGGGATAATTGCAAAGATGGAAAATAGTGGGGAAATAACAAGACCGGGCCGCATGCTTATGCGACCCGGTCTGTGTGTTAAACAATCTTGCCGAATGACAGGATAATATTCTTGCGGAAGGTGCGGTTTCTCCAGATTTCTTCTGGTCCCTGCTCTTTAACTTCCGAGCTTAGGATTTGTCTCAGTTCATTTTTTTGAGATTCATCGAGATCTAAAATCCTGATATCTCCAAGCAATGCCAGCGGATCGCTGTAATCACAGGGAAAAGGTTCATTTACGTTGTCTTTACAGATGAAACGAACCATTCCGCAATCGTTGTTTGAAGAAGCTTTGAACAGAATGTCAGTCATTTCAGATTAACTCCTGCTTTTGCAATCGACCCCCATTGAATGCCCCGGGGCGATTGCATGCAAAATCGGATTAGCCGAACCGATTTTTTCTTAACTGGGCATTTTAGCGGCAACTGTTTAGGGTGGGTCCGCAATTGGCCATAAATCTACCCACCAGAGGAACTTTCGTTCCCCGCGCTGTCACCTCAGGCGACAGGTTGTTCTTTGCGTGCTTCACATTCCCCCTGTGTCAGGAAATAAAAAAGGCCTCTCCGAATGGAGAGGCCCTGAATAATATCCTGATATATATCATAATCATATCTCATGGCCCCTTTCGGGGTTTTTTGGCATTGGCACCTTGCTTATAGCAGGTTGCCGGGTGGTCTTGGGGCCAATTCCCTCGCACCCTCTTCATGAGTGTCTGACAATATGTTTCAACATAAAACTATTGCCAGCTTGCGTGAAGCACATTCAAAGAACTGAGAGAAAAACTATACTCGCATAGTCTGGTAGTCAAGAGGTGAAAATGTTTTTTTTGAAATTTAATAAAAAAGCTATTCTTTACCGGACATTCGCTCCAGTTCCTGTGTCAGCTTGTTACCTTCAAGCTGGCGGCAGGTGGTGAAAGTTTCTCCTTCACTTATTTCTTTATGTATCAGGAAATGACGTTCTGCAAGCTTTGCCAGCTGTGGCCAGTGTGTAATTACAACCAGTTGCTGTCTGGCTGCCAGATCACGCATTTTCTCTCCAACCCTGTTAAGAGTTGTTCCACCTATTCCAGCGTCAACCTCGTCAAAAATCAGGGTTGGTTTTTCAAGCTCTCCCTGAAGTCCGGCTATTGCCAGCAGGAATCTTGAAAGCTCTCCACCAGAAGCTATTTTATCAAGAGGCTGCGGAGATTGTCCGGGATTCGGTATCCAGAGCAGTCTTCCTCTTTCTTCCATAATGCCGGGATGCAGCTCATGCGGTTCAAAATCAAATTTGATGCGGACGTGCTTTGAAAAACCGAGATGCGTCAGCTCTTTCATTATCCTGTCCGTAAGCAGTATTGCCGCCTTTTCCCGCTGGGCATTTAATTTTTCAACTATGCCTGCCAGTTCTGCCGCTTCTATCTTTTCCTGTTTTTCAAGACGCTTGATGTCAAGGGAACAGGAGTCGAGAAAGGAAATATTCTGCTCGATCTCTTTTTGGAGATTAACGATTTCCTCCAAAGATTTACCGAGCTTGCGTTTTAGTTTTGAAAGTTCGTAAAGGCGTTCTTCAATATCATCCAGACTTTCATCCATATCAGCATGGCTGGGCTGAATTCTCAGGCGTTCAGAAATATCATCCAGCCGCAGCCGGAATTCATTTATGGTCTCAAGATCTTCTTCATACTCCTGAAAAAAATCACAGACGCGTTCCATCTCTGTAGACAGGGCGGAGAGTCCTCCTGAAAGGTCCGTTACCCCCAGCATAAGATCAAGTGCTTTCTGAATGCTTTTGCCTGCCTGCTCATTTTGTTTAAGTCCTGCTTTTTTTTCTAAAAGCTCGTCTTCTTCACCCTGATACGGAGCTACTTTTTCAATTTCATTACGCTGAAACTCCAGAAAATCTCTTTTTTCTTCGAGAGCAGCAGAGCGGTTTTTAAGATTTTCTTTTTTGGCCAGTGTGTCGCGTAATTTTGAGTAAGCCTGATCCTTTTCAGCCGCAAGCTCCGGTGTCTCAAGAAAGGTATCAAGGATTCTGCACTGAAATGATGGTTGCAGAAGTTTCTGCTGGGCATGCTGGCTTGTGTGCAGGATGAGGGAAGACCCCAGCTCCTTTATTACAGATTGCGAACTGAGTTTGTCGTTGACGTATACTCTGCTGCGTCCTGTTTCTGAAACAAGTTCACGCCGGATTATTTTTTCTTCGCCATCGGTCGTTACAAAAAGGGCTTCAACTGTGGCTTTATCCCTTCCGGGCCTTATCATTTCCGTAGACATGCGCTGTCCAGTGAGGAAATCAATAGCACGCAGTATGAACGATTTACCGGCTCCGGTTTCACCGGTAAGCACGTTCATGCCGGAAGCAAATTCAATTTCGGCATCTTCAATCAAGGCGAGGTTTTTAATCCGCAGGAGTTCGAGCATTTAATGTGTCCGTTTATTGTTTGAGTCTGGGATCAAGAATATCTCTCAGACTTTCGCCAAGAAGGTTATAACCTAGAACAGTGAAAAGTATCGTCAAGCCGGGAAAAACAGAAAGCCACGGAGCTATTTCCAGAACTTCTTTTCCTTCCATAAGCATATTTCCCCATGAAGGGTCCGGTGGCTGAACCCCAAGCCCCAGAAAACTGAGAGATGATTCAACAAGTATTGCTCCGGCAACTCCCAGTGTGGCAGATACCAGCACAGGGGTAATCGCATTTGGAAGAATGTGCGTCAGTATTATCCTTACCGGGCCTGCTCCTGCAAGCTTTGAGGCCAGCACAAAATCTCTTTTTCTTAGTGACAGGGTTTCAGCCCTTACCAGTCGGGCCACTCCCATCCATGAAGTCAGTCCTATGACCAGCATTATGTTAAATAGTCCCGGTTCCAGAAAAGCTATGACTGCGAGGATAAGAAAGAATGACGGGAAACAGAGCATTACATCGACTCCGCGCATAATGATCTCGTCAACCCATCCACCAAAATATCCTGATACAAGTCCCAGTACAAGTCCTATTGCTGTTGATATTCCTACTGCCACAAATCCTACCCATAATGAAACCCTTCCGCCGTAAAGTATCCGGGTCAGCACATCTCTTCCAAGTGCGTCTGTTCCGAAGGGGTGCTGCCAGCTTGGCGGCTGGAGAAGTATATTAACATTCAGCGCAAAAGGGTCATAATGAGTTATCAGAGGAGCTAAAATCGCAGCAATTGAAATACCGCCAACGAGAAACAGTCCTGTAAAAAACAGTCCGTAGCGTTGGAACCGTGAGGTCGGTGCAAGTTTCTTTATGCGCATTTAGCTGTTCCTCCCGGAGCGAACTCGGGGATCAGCCAGACCGTAAGCGATATCCGCAAGTATATTCCCGGCAAGAGTCAGTATGGCTCCAAGAACCAGACTGCCCATAATAAGGGAATAATCTCTGGACATTACCGCACCGTAAAAGAGTTGTCCCAGTCCCGGCAGGGCAAAAATGGACTCAATAATTACGCTGCCTCCGATTAATCCCGGAATTGAAAGTCCGAGCAGGGTAATTACCGGTAGCAGGGCATTGCGCAGTCCATGATGGAAAAGGACTCTGTTTAGCGGAAGCCCCTTTGCTTTTGCTGTGGTTATGTAATCCTGCCTTAATACTTCAAGCATGGATGAGCGCATGAAGCGTGACATCCCTGCGAGGCTTCCAAAAGTATAAATAAAAATAGGCAGGGTGAGATGTTTTGCAAGGTCCAGCAGCTTCCCCGTTGTGGAAAGCATATCGAAATCAAGAGATGTCAGGCCTGAGATGGGAAGAATCGGGTAGTGGATTCCAAGCCACAGCATCAGCAGCAGAGCCAGCCAGAATCCCGGAACAGCAAACCCTATAAAAACGAAAATGGTCATTCCCCGGTCAAACCAGCTGTTCTGCTTCCATGCCGAGAACATTCCTATGGGTATCGCTATAAATAAAGTCAGCACCATCGAAGCCACATTCATTCCGAAAGTCAGCGGCAGCCGTTCTTTAATACGGTCCCATACCGGGCGGTTGTCGCCGGACATTGATCTTCCGAAGTCAAAACGCACCATACGGGAAAGCCAGTTGCCGTATTGCACATAAAGAGGCTTATCCAGCCCGTAGATTTTATTGAGTCTTGCCCGCGCTTCGTAGTTGGAATCCGGGTTCAGGGTGGTCTGCATGTCCGTAGGAGAGCCTGGTGCCAGATGTATAACCCAGAAGCTGATTACCGTGATTCCCAGAAAAACTATTGCAACCCAGAAAAGTTTGGTCGCAATTTTGAGTGTTAGTTCAATCATGATACTCCGTTAGGAAATGGAAAAGTTAACTCTTCTGATGAGCGGCCAAGATAATCCAAGTCTGAAGTTCAATCAATATCCCGCAAGTTCAGGAATGTTAAAATAACATGGATTATTCAGCTGATGATATTTAATTTTTCTGCTGCCTGATTCTAGATGCCAGAAGCCTGAAACCGGAAGCCAGACGTCTGAAGACGTTGTTTTTTTTAGACAGGCATTGTTTCAGCGTTTTTTTTCATAATTCTGTCTGGCAAGCACAATGGCCTGATGGTTTTCATTGGCCCAATTAATCAGACCGGCCATAGGATCGAGAAAAGATTTTCCAAGCTCCGTCAGTTCATACTCCACTCTGAGCGGTACCTCCGGGTAGAGCGTGCGCTTTATGAAGCCGTCTTTTTCCAGCCTTTTAAGGGTCTTGGAAAGCATCTGTTTGGAGATGTCTCCAAGGTCACGCATAAGTTCGTTGAACCTGAATACTCCTTTTGAAAGGGAATTTAAAACAAGCAGGCTCCATTGGTCCCCTATGCGGTCAAGCACATCACGGATAGGGCATGGTTCTTCAAAAGATATGAGCATATCGGCTTTCATTTTATGTTCCTGATTTTTGGTAGGTCAGCAGACGGTGACCTGATCATTTTATCCTGACTTCTTGTTATAAGATTTCAAGTGAGCTAAGGTCTCAGAATAAGACCACGTCTTAAAATTATACCTTGGAGGTCATTATGGCAAGTGTAGCACTGATCGGAGCTTCCGGTAATGTCGGAACAAGAATTCTGAAAGAGCTTATTTCACGGGGTCACGTTGTAACAGGAATAGCCCGTCATCCTGATAAAATAGAAAAGATGGAAGGAGTTACTCCGGTTGCAGGCGATACCCATGATAAGGAAAAGCTGGCCTCAATTTTAAAAGGTCACGATGTAGTTATCAGTGCTGTAAGGTTTTTAGATACTGATCCAGAAGAATTGATACAGGCTGTAAAGGATTCCGGTGTGAAACGCTATATAGTTGTAGGCGGAGCCGGAAGTCTGGAAGTTGCGCCGGGTAAAATGGTTATTGATCAACCTGATTTTCCTGAAGCTTTCAAGCCTGAAGCCTCAAAGGGTGTTGTTTTTCTGGATGTTCTGAAAAAAGTTGAGGACCTTGAATGGACCTTCTTATCACCTTCGGCAATGTTTACCCCCGGTGAAAGAACCGGTGTTTTCCGTTTGGGAAAAGATCAGCTCTTGAGCAATGAAAATGGTTCCAGCATTTCATTTGAGGATTTTTCCATAGCACTGGTTGATGAACTGGAAAAACCGCAGCATATTCGTGAGCGTTTTACTGTTGGTTATTAATTAAAAATTGAGTCAGCCGAGCTTAAGTGTTCGGCTGACTCAATTATATTGTACCACCTTAAAAAAGTATCGAACCGATTTCTTTTATGCTAAATTGCAGTCTGTTTTTGGCTTAATATCTAACAATTATAAATACATTTGGGAGCAGGGAGAAAAAATGTCAGGTCTGCAGGAAAAGAAACGTCAGGTTCTGTATCTTTCACATGGAGCCGGGCCATTGCCTCTTCTCGGTGATGCCGGACATAAGGAGATGGTTGATAATCTGGAGTCACTGGCTGCAAAAATAGAAAAGCCATCAGCTATACTTCTCATCAGTGCCCACTGGGAGGAGCAGGTTGCTACGCTGACATCAGGTCAGGCCCCGTCTCTTATTTACGATTATTATGATTTTCCGCCACAGTCATACACAATAAAATATCCGGCTCCCGGAGATCCTGACCTTGCTCTGGCCGTCAGAGACAAGCTTATTGAAAAAGGAATAAGCAGTCGTCTGGATGATTCCCGCGGTTTTGATCACGGTATGTTTGTTCCTCTTAAAATTATGTATCCGGAAGCAGATATTCCTTGTGTAGAGCTGTCTCTGGTGCAGGGACTTGATGCCGAGCTTCATCTGGATATCGGTGCTGCGCTTGCGGAATTGTCCTACGATAATCTGCTGATTATAGGTTCAGGATTTTCGTTTCATAATATGAGAGCCTTTTCCATCAAAGATACGGAAGAAAGCCGCAGTTGGAATGAAAATTTTGAATCATGGTTGATTGATACCTGCTCGGATACCTCGTTTTCTGCTGAAGAACGCTGGGAAAGACTGCGTAACTGGACTATCGCACCGCATGCCCGTTATTGCCATCCAAGAGAAGAACACCTCATTCCGCTGCATGTATGCGCAGGCGCAGCCGGTGGCCCATGCTCAGAATTTTATGAACTCGAAATACTTGGTAAGAAAGCAAGTGTGTACTTGTGGCAGGAATAATTCATCGAAGACTGTTAAAGATCATGATCCAAGCATTAAATTTAAAAAAAGCAGCATTAAGATATTGACTTCAAGAGCTTTTTGTTGCAATTAAATCCACCTGCATACATAAAAAAATGCACATAAAGTGGGGCTGTAGCTCAGTTGGGAGAGCGCTTGAATGGCATTCAAGAGGCCGTGGGTTCAATTCCCTCCAGCTCCACCAGATATTTCAAGGACTTAGAAGAAAAAATCTTCTAAGTCCTTTTTCTTTTACGCCGCACTTTTACGCCGTTTGAATTC
>NZ_KE387014.1:139523-380945 GCF_000429985.1 Maridesulfovibrio bastinii DSM 16055 | reverse complement strand
TACCAAAACCAAGAAACCAGCGATAAGCCATATTGACTTGTATTTCTTTGACAAGACGCCTCTCACTGCGAATTCCAAATATATACCCAATAAATAACATCTTAAAAAGAACAACTGGATCAATTGCTGGACGACCATTGTTCTCACAGTAAAGATGCTTGGTCTTCTCTTGAATAAATGAAAAGTCGATAAACTTATTTATTTTTCGAAGTAAATGGTTTTCAGGAACCAGCTCTTCAATTGTTACTAGCTCAACAGTGACTTGCTTTTGATCAGATTTTTTTAACATGCAAATAATATAAAAAAGTCCCCGCCAAAAGGCGAGGACTTTGTCATCAATCTGAAAACTCCTTCCTGTTTTTATAAGCACAGGAAGGAGTTTTTTTATTTAAAATGACTCAAGTCAAATTATTCGACCGTGTGGCTGAGTAGGGTTGAAGCAGATCGACACCATAACTCAACAGGTTGGATGATATGAAAATATTGAATTCATTAATTGCGGAAAAGCCACCGCACAAGCTGGTTTCAGAAGTTTTCTGGTCATGGCTGGGAGCTTTTCTCGGTATTTCAGCAGTCGCTTTAATTCATTATGATTTTCTTTTAAAAAGTGATCTGCCGATGATAATCGGATCGTTCGGAGCTTCTGCTGTATTGATTTATGGAGCTCCTCACAGTCCTCTGGCCCAGCCCAGAAATATGCTAGGGGGACATATTCTCTCTGCTATTGTCGGGGTTTCATGTTTTATGCTTGTCGGAAATATTGCATGGCTGGCCTGTGCTCTGGCGGTTTCAACGGCAATAGCCGTGATGCATGTAACGGGGACTTTGCATCCTCCGGGAGGAGCTACCGCTCTTATTGCTGTAATCGGGAGCAGCAGAATTCATGAGCTTGGATTTTTGTATGTACTCGTGCCGGTAGCAAGCGGAGCTTTAATCATGCTGGCCATCGCTCTGATCGTAAACTGGCTGCCGAAATCCAGAAATTATTCTATCCGTATTTTTAAAAACTAGCTGATTTTAAAAAGGATTGAGGTTCTTAATAAATAAGTTCAGGTATTTTAAAAACCGGCAGGAAAAACTTATGTGTTTTTACTGCCGGTTTTTGGTGTTGAAATTTCGATCCATAGTTTTTCTTTCTTCGCCTAAGGGCTTGCCAATGTGGGTGGCTCGCATATACAAGTGCGCCGACGGGTCATTACTGCGCCCTTTTTTTACCTAAATATTTTGAAGGATCTCTACAGATGAGATAATATCTGTAAAAATTTACAGGAAGTCTTAATGAATAAATTCTGGTTAACAACACTTGGCTGCAAGATAAATCAATACGAAAGCGAATCAATCCGTCAGAGCTGGATTAAAAAAGGAATGCAGCCTGCTGAAAAGGAAGAAGACGCGGATATTGTTGTTGTTAATTCATGTGCTGTTACCGCCGCGGCCCTGCGTGATCTTAGACAGACGGTCAGACATATAAACCGCTATAATCCAGAGGGAAAGATTATTGTAACCGGGTGCGCTGCTCAGGTTTTTGCTGCCGAACTTGCCGAACTTCCCGGAGTTGTGGAAGTAATACCGCAGGAAAGAAAGGCGGAGCTGCTTTGCGGACCTCTTGAAAGGGAAGGGGCCTGCTGCTCTGAAAATGTTTTTGCACCATTTAGTATTGATGATTATCAGCGGGCCAGAGCTGTTGTTAAAGTTCAGGATGGCTGTTCACACAGATGCACATACTGCATTGTTCCCATAACCAGAGGAAAGAGTATCAGCCGCCCCATTGAAGATATCCTGAAAGAAATAAAAAGACTGCTGGATGCCGGTTTCAGGGAAATGATCATCAGCGGTATTAATTTAAGCCACTATGGACGGGATATTGATGACCGTCCTGATTTCTGGGACCTGATGGAAGAGATTGAGCAGAATTTCGGGGCTGAATGGAAGGGACGGGCAAGGTTGCGTATCAGTTCCCTAGAACCCGGACAGCTTCATGAAAGGGCTCTTGAAATTTTCAAAAAGTCCAGCCTGATATGTCCTCAACTGCATCTTTCGTTGCAAAGTGGAGACGCGGAAGTTTTAAAGCGTATGGGCAGAGGACATTATAAACCAGAGGATGTGCTGGATTTTCTTGAGTCTTTAAAGACGATATGGCCTGTTTTCGGGCTGGGAGCAGATATTTTAACCGGTTTTCCCGGTGAAACTGAGCAGGAGTTTCAAAATACTCTTGAATTTTGTCATAAACTCCCTCTTTCTTATGCTCATGTTTTCCCGTATTCTCTAAGGCCGGGTACGGCGGCAGCTAAAATGCCGGGGCATCTTCCCGATAAAATAAAAAAGGCCAGAGCCGCGCAGCTGCGTGAAGTTGTAAAAAATAAGAAAAGTAAATTTATAAAAGAGCTGACTTCATTAAACAGCCTGCATGTTCTTGTGCAGGATGGAGAAGTCGGAGTATGTGAATATTATACAACCTGTAAAATAGTTGAGTGCACACAGAATCCTGAATCGAGATCATTGGTCAAAGTAAAACCTCTTGGTATTGAGGGTGATAAAATTCTTGCTGCATGTGTCTGATTTTTAAATATTAAATAGAATATATATAAATAACAAGGAGCTTTAATGCCTATTAGCATGACCGGTTTCGGCAGAGCTGAAACAACAGAAGACAAATGGAGCCATGTCTGGGAAATCCGCAGTGTAAATTCCCGTTTTCTTGATCTTAAATGGAGGCTGCCGGCCTCATTGCGCGGATTCGAACACAGCTGGGAAAAAATTGTCAGAAAATACGGTTCAAGAGGACGTGTGGAAATTTCTCTTAATCTTGAAGTTTTCAGTGCCGATCTTCTGGGCGTATGCCTCAACAGATTACAGGCTGAAGCCATGATCAAGCAGGTGAGAGATATGGCTGATGAGCAGGGAATCGTATTTGCTCCTGATTATAATAAGCTTTTTGAACTCTCTTATCTGTGGCGTGATACCTCTAATGAACCTGATCCCGCTCTTGCTGAAAGCGTTTCCAAAGGACTTGAAGCTGCATTGGCAAACTGGGTGGAATCACGCTCTGCAGAAGGTGAAATTCTGAAAGATGATCTCATCGCCAGATTTGAAATACTGAAAGGGTATGTCAAGGTTATTAATAAGAGAGTCCCTGAAATTCTTGAAGAAAAGCGTGCAGCACTTATCGAACGCATTAAAACGATGCTCGAAAATGCCAATGCTGATTTTTCTGAAGAGAGAATGCTTCAGGAAGTTGCCATTCTTACAGATAAGCTTGATGTATCTGAAGAATTGACACGTCTTGATGCCCATATCGGTCGTATTTTTGAAGTTCTCAACAGCGATGGTGATACCGGAAAACGTCTTGATTTTCTCCTTCAGGAAACTTTCAGGGAGATAAATACCTGCGGCAATAAATGTCAGGATGTTGAAGTAAGTAAAATGGTTGTAGAGTTTAAAGCCGAGCTTGAAAAATGCCGCGAGCAGGTTCAGAATATCGAGTAGGTCCATGCAGAAACAAAGTCTACTCAATATCGGGTTCGGTAATTTTGTAGTTTCAGACAGGGTTGTCGCTATCGTCAACCCTTCTTCCTCTCCCATGCGCAGACTGCGTGAGGATGCACGGCAGGACGGCCGTCTTGTTGATGCCACTCAGGGTAGAAAGACCAGATCAATAATTGTTACCGACTCCAATCATGTTGTTTTGTCCGCTATTCAGGCTGAAACCATAGGTCACCGTTATGCTGCTGAGGAGGAAGAGGATGAGTAACGATTGTCCGGTCCTTCAGAAAGGACAGGTTCTTGTTATGTGTGCCCCTTCCGGTACCGGTAAAAGCACATTGGTTAAAAAATTACGGGCTGAATTTCCTGAAATAGGTTTCTCCATTTCCTGCACCACAAGAAGCCCCCGCGAGGGTGAGGTGCATGGCAGGGATTATTATTTTCTGGAAAAAGACGAATTTACAGCTCGCAGGGACAAAGGAGAATTTGCTGAATGGGCTGAGGTTCACGGCAATTATTACGGAACACCTGCCGCCCCTGTGAAGGATATGCTTTTGCAGGGAACCGATGTCCTTTTTGATATAGATTTTCAGGGAGCCATGCAGCTGCGCGAAACTTTTCCCGATGGTCTTTATGTCTTTTTACTGCCGCCTTCTTATGCAGAACTTGAAAAGAGGCTTAAAGGTCGTGGGACAGATAGTGCTGAAGTAATTGAGAAACGTTTGAAAAATGCCAGAAAAGAAATGGATGCAGCTTCAAACTTTGATTACTGGGTTATCAATGACAATCTCGACAGGGCTTATACAGAGTTGAGAACAATATATCTGTCTGGAAAAAGTCGGAGATGCAACAGACCTGAATTATTAAATAATATTTTGAAAGAATGGGGGTAGAATGTCTGAACTCGTAGTTGCCCTTGATTTTAAGAACGGTGATGATGCCATTGCTCTGGCCCGTAAAATTTCCGGAACAGTTCCATGGGTCAAAGTTGGTCTTGAACTTTTTTGTGCGGAAGGTCCTTCGATTGTCAGCCGTTTTAAGGAAATGGGGTTTAAGGTTTTTGTGGACCTTAAATTTTTCGACATTCCCAATACTGTGAAAGGGGCTGTCAGGTCCGCCACTCGTGCCGGAGCTGATATGCTCAGTCTGCATGCCCTCGGTGGAGAGAGAATGGCAATTGCCGCCCGTGAAGGACGTTCTGAGGCCGCGGTTGAAGGCGATGGCCCTCTGCTTATGGCTATAACCATTCTGACAAGCATGAGTGAAGAAGATCTGCCTTTCCCCATTCCCAACGGACTTGGCGAAAGTGTTCTTGATCTTGCTCTTGCTTCTTCTCAGGCTGGTCTTGACGGTATTGTCTGTTCAGGTCTTGAGGTTGAGAGTGTAAAGAAACGGTGCGGGAATGATTTTTTATGCCTGACACCGGGTATCCGTCCTGCTCAGGCCTCGGATGATCAGCGCAGGGTTGTTACGCCTGCTCAGGCTGTTCGTAACGGTTCAAACTTTCTTGTTGTCGGCCGTCCGGTTACACAGGCTGATGACCCGAAAAAGGCCGCAGCGGATATTATCAGGGATATGCTGATTTAAATCAGGAAGAGCCTTATAATGAGCGGATCAAAAAGAGTAAATATTTCAGGCGTTTTTTCTTCACAGACTCAGGTCTCTGTGGGAACCGGTACAACGACCAGAAAAGCCATACAGAAAACATACTGGTTTGCTGAAGAAAATGAACGCGGTGAAATTTATATTCAGCCGCTTAACCGTAACTATGTCCCGGCTGGAACAAAACAGCATATGGGCAGAGATGAGTTTCTCGATAACTACACCCCGGAACCTGAATTTTATAACAGCACTGTTTATCCTAAGATGAAGGAGCTTAATACTTCTGTGCAACGCGGAGAAGCACACAGAACGAAAAGCGAAGCTTACAGTGCTGAATATGAATTTAATCATGCCCTGAATTTTGATGAACAGAATGTCAGGGCAAATTTCGGGTTGGGACTGACCTATCTTGAACGGGGCAACGTAACTAAAGCGGATGATATCTTCAAACGTCTGGTTAATATTGAAGCCACGTTTAAGCCTGAACATAAACATCTCTTTAATGATTTCGGAATCAGCCTGAGAAAAAACGGTATGATCGATCAGGCTTTGGAATACTATCACAAAGCTGAAGAACTTACTGAAAATGACGAAAACCTTTATATGAATATAGCTCGTGCTTATTTTGAAAAAGGTGATTTTAAACAGTGCTATTCGTACCTTAAGAAAAGTCTGGCTCTTAATCCTGAGATGGAGGAAGCAGGCCTTTTCTGGCTCTATCTGAAAGATAACGGGTATATATTATCTGACGCTGAAGATATTCCCGGTTTTAATCCCCCTGAAAGAAAGAAAAGAAAACACGCCATACCGGTAGAAGATTTTGAAATTGATTTTTAGTCATTACATGCGTGGAGTTTATTTTGCCGAGTAATTGGAAATTGAGAGATGATAAAGACCTTCCTGCTGAACTGCCGCTTATTGCGGCAGAGCTTAATATAAGTGAACTTATAGCCGGAGTTTTGTGGAAAAGAGGATTCACCTCTGCCAGAGAAATGGATCTTTTTCTCTCGCCCGGTTTGAGGCATCTGTGCCGTCCTGATGAAATTCCCGGTCTTAAAAATGCTGCACAAGTGCTTGCCGAAGGTATCTCACAAGGTAAAAAGCTTGCGATATGGGGTGATTATGATGTTGATGGTGTGACCTCCACTGCGGTTGTGAAAACTTTTATGCAGGCCAGAGGTATAGAAACGCTTCATCATCTTCCAAACCGTCTTGAAGAAGGATACGGGATGAATGTTGAAGGGCTCAGAGCCCTTCGTGATCAGGGCGTTGAACTGCTGCTGACTGTTGACTGCGGTATTACCAATAATGAGGAAGTTGCTGCGGCTTCTGAAATGGGAATGACCGTGGTTGTTTCTGACCATCATCTTCCGGGTGATGTCCTTCCTCCTGCCGCAGCTGTCTGCGACCCCCGTATAGAGACTGCGGATGGTAAGGAATGCTCATGTGCAAATCTTGCCGGGGTCGGGGTTGCCTTTATGCTTATGGTTGCCCTTAACAGAATGCTGCCCGGCGAACCTCTGGATATGCGTGAATTTCTTGATCTTGTTGCTCTGGGTACAATTGCTGACGTTGTTGAACTTCAGGGGCAGAATAGAATTCTGGTTAAAAACGGTCTGCTGAAACTCAAAGAAGCCAGACGTCCCGGTATAGCCGCACTTAAGGTTGTCAGCGGGTATGACATGTTTGCGGCAATCGGAGCAGGGCAGGTTGGTTTTGGGCTGGCTCCACGGATAAATGCTTCTGGCAGGCTGGGTGATCCTGAAAAAGCTTTAGAACTTCTTCTTGCCGAGGATATGGAAACTGCAAGACCTATTGCCGCTGCTCTTGATCAGCTTAATACCGACCGGCGTAAAGAAGAGGATGAAATTCTTGAACAGGCCATGACGCAGGCTGAAAAACAGGTCAAAGCTCCTTTAAACAGGGCTGGACTCGTGCTTTATTCTCCAGAGTGGCATCCGGGAATCATCGGTATTGTCGCTTCCAGAGTTGTTGAAAAATTTTACCGGCCGGTAATAATTCTGTGTGAAGAAGACGGAATTATTAAAGGTTCAGCCCGGTCCATCAGCGAATTTCATCTGCATGAAGCTTTAACCGGAATGTCGGACCTTCTGCTCAGTTTCGGCGGGCATAAGCTTGCAGCGGGTCTTTCACTCAACCCTGCCAATCTAAAAGAGCTTGGCGACAGGTTTCACAGAGCCGTTGTTGAAAAGATTGGTGATAAACCGCTCACACCTACAATCAAAGTTGACCGTGAACTCGCCTTGCAGGATGTTGATTATGTCCTTTTAAAAGAGATAGAGCTTTTGCAACCGTTTGGGATGGGAAATCCTGAACCTGTGTTCACCACTCCTGTGGTTACAATTATGGAGCGCAGGGTTTTTGGCGGAAATCATGTGAAGCTGACCATCGGGGATATCAAGAGCACCCGCAGAATGCCCGCAAAGGCATGGCGCATGGCTGACGAACTTGGCTCGGACTTGATAGGCCGGAAAATGCGGTTCGCTTTTTCTCCTAAAATAGATAATTACCGGGGTGTTCCAAGTATAGAACTGACAATCAAGGACCACTCATTCAAGTCCTGATTTCATATTATTTTTCAAATTCTGATACTGTCTTACTGTTGTAGCAGATGAGTTTGCGTAGCAATAAACGCAAAGATGAGGGCAGGTGTCATAACGGCCGAAAGCTTTGCTTATGATGCATCTGCATTCACCGCGTTGCCCGCGGTCTCGCGGAATCTCAGGCTTGGCTGAACCAAAAAGCGAGAGTTGCGGTGCGGTATGGCGTTTAAAAAATTCTGAAAGATTTTTATTTTCCGGTTTCAATAATCTTTGCAGCAGTTCATCATCAACACATTTGTTTTTAGAGATTCCATAGGTGCTGAAATCTTCTTTTTCTCCACAGGTTGCAGCAGTTATGCACCATTTTGCAGTCATCTCTCCTATGGCTTCTGCGATTTCGTGCATTTCATCAGGTAACGGCTCTCTTATAAATATTCCGAGCTTTTCAAGTGTGGTTCTCACTTTTCTATAATCAGCGATATCCACAAAACTGAACACCAGTTTTTCCGTATATGCGGCGATACGCTTTCCTATTCCGGCAATACGGTCTGCTATAATTTTAGGCGTTAGTCCCTGCCCGAGTATTATCGGGTCATATCTCCAGACCATACGATTTTTCCCGACATGTTCTGATAATCTGACGAACGTTGCTATCCGTTTTTCAAGAGGCGAAACATTAGGTTCGAAAAATTCTTTGACGTAATCATTTAAGGTAAACTGAAAATAGTAGGTGAAATTATAGGAGTCCAGTTCTTCAAGATGCGGGAAAAGGGGATCCGGATTTTTGGACCAGAAGACAATCGCACCAAGGTTTTCATAGCTTATATAAGTCTTCTCACTATTGAAGGGATTAATCCATTCACTCCACCCCCTGCGAAGGTCATTCATAAAGTCCTGAGCGTAAAAAGCGGGAATATCTGTAGACCTGCTGACAGATATGATCTCAGGGGCTACTGCGTTTATTTTTTGCCCGTCTATGTGAAGTGTGTGCTTTTTCCAGACCATTTGATTGGTTTGTGGTGATACTTTAGAAATTCAGTTCTGTTTGATGTAAAATGTTAAAAGTCTATAAAAGTCTAGTATGCAGAATGGCTAGTGTGTGTCTGCTGAGTTTATCAACTGGCCGCGCCTTTAAAGCATGAAAGCTTATTTATTGCAGCCCTGAGACATCAAGCAAGCATAAGCAGTTTGTTCAAATAAGTATCAGCAGAGGTGTCCTATCTCCTGCCAGTTTAATCCCAGAATTTCTGCTGCTCTGCGGTCAAGTTCCTTTGGATTAAATCCTGCCAGAATAAGTTCCGGGGAAGGATTACACCTTGCCCCTCCAAGGTGGTAATCTGCCAGACCGACACTGGCGTCCATGATTGAAAGCCATGGCGATATATACATATTAAGTTCTTTTACCGACTGCTGCATCTGCTTGTGGAAGGCAGCCTTTTTCCATCCGCCAAGCGAGTAATGTTCAGGCGGCGCAAATCCCATCATATTTTTCATGGTCCCGGTTATTCCTGCCATTGAATGTCCCTTGAGATTGGGCATGGAAATAATTTTGTGGGTGAAGGCTATTTCCGGCAGATACATTTCCGGAAAAACTTTAGTCCCGGGAAGTGATTTTTTACAGAGCGGGGCATAGTTCAGGTCCAGCAGTTCTATTCCGTAATCTTCAGCCAGCTCCATATAACCCAGCTTTTTGAATATTTCCGGTGTCTCAAGTTTGGAATCGCCGGAACCTTCGGCAATGATTATTTCAGCTTTGTTGTTGGCTTTTAGCACATACTCTATCACCGCACGGCAGAAGTCCGGTGATGTTGTTACCGGATGCGGGGAGCTGTTCACCAGATTCGGTTTTATAAGAAATTTTTTTTCAGTGGAAAGTGCCTCAGCAGCAGAAATTAAATCCAGAGCTGTTGTTACTGATTGTTGATAATTTGAAAATTTAGCTTCGCCAAGAGTCTGCATGCTAACCCTCATTATGCTGAATTTGTGTTGTTATGTTTACCGAATAACTGTTTACGAAAAGAAATCCAGCGTCAATAGTCGCTAGGGTATTAATAAAAAAATCCTCCATGAAATTTTTCATGGAGGATTTTTTTCGTCTTTGCCGGTAATATTCCGGTTGATAGACCGGATTAGCAAATTTAGGAGCTAACCAAGCTGTAATAATTGCTAAATTAGCATGCAGTGAAAGCTGTTTTATCGTCAATAATTACAGATTGAACTCTCCCTGACTATAAAAAACCGAATTCTTCGGCTGCGTTGTAGCTGCTTCTTACTAGCGGAGCGCAGAACATGTGCGCTATGCCTTTTGATTTTCCATACTCGGCGTATTCATCGAAAACATGCGGCTCTACATAGCGTTTTACAGCCGGGTGGGCTTTGCTGGGGCGCATATACTGACCGATTGTTACCATATCGCAATTGATTTCAGCGAGGTCATCAATCACTTTTCTGACCATATCGTCATCTTCGCCAAGCCCGACCATTAATCCTGATTTAGAAGGAATCCCTGAACCAGATTTTTTTACCCTTTCCAACAGTTCAAGGCTTTGCCTGTAGTCGGCCTGAGGACGGATTGAATCATAAAGATCAGGAGAGGTTTCAACATTATGGTTTATGATATCGGGGTGGGCGTCAATAACCATTTCCAGAGCGGCCTGATTACCCTGAAAATCAGGAATCAACACTTCAATGGAGCATTTGGGGTGCTCGGCACGGATTGTTTTTATTGTCCGGGCATAATGCTCTGCACCACCGTCAGCCAGATCGTCACGGGTGACTGATGTGATGACAACATGCCTCAGGTCCAGCCGTGAAACAGCTTCTGAAACTCTATTGGGTTCATCCGCATCAAGGCTCGAAACCTGTCCGGGAGTGATGTTGCAGAAAGCGCAATTGCGTGTGCAGACATGGCCCATAATAAGAAATGTTGCCACCTTGCGGGAAAAGCATTCCCATGTATTAGGGCATTTGGCACTCTGGCAGACAGTGTTCAGATTCAGATCACCAAGCATTTTAGCGGTATCCCTGAATGCGGGACCGCTGGGAAGTTTAACCCTGAGCCACTGTGGTATTCTCAAATATTCTTCTGAATTCTTGTTTGAAGACATTTTTTACTTCCAATATATCTATATCCCTGCCTGCTTCCAGAGAAAGCGAAGTAGGGTGCGCTCCTTTCAGACCGCAGAGGTTGATTGCGTTGAAAAGTGACATATCTCTTGAGATGTTGAATGACAAGCCGTGATAGGTCACCCATTTCCGCACACCTATTCCTATGGAACACAGCTTGCCTTTTTCTGTCCAGACTCCCGGACGTCCCTCGGATCTCCCGGCTTCAACCCCGAAAGTTTTTGCAGTTCTAATGGCTGTTTCTTCCATATCGGAAAAGAATTTTTTAATTCCGCCGCGTCTTTTTTCAATGTGCATGACCGGGTAGACAACAAGCTGCCCCGGATAATGGCAGGTAATGTTCCCGCCACGTCTGGTCTTAACAACTTTGATTCCCTGCTTTTCAAGCTGATCTTCAGAAAGAATCAGATTTTCCAGTCCGCCTTGCCTGCCAAGAGTTATTACCGGAGGATGCTCAAGAAGATACAAAGCCTCACTTCCTTTCCCTTCGAGAATGGCATTAAGGCGTTGCAGCTGGATTTCTTCAGCTTCGTGGTGGTCTATCAGACCGAGATCAATAATTTCCATTGCGGATTAACCTTTTTTCTTTCCGCCTCTGTTGCGGGAGTCGCGCCTACCGCCGCGTAAAGCTTCATTGCGTGAGGTTGACCAACCGCTGTTATCATTGTCGTTGTCTGTATTCTTTCTGCGGTTTTTATTGTCAGCTCTTCTGTTGTCTTTTTCCGGAGCACTGTCTTTTACGCGTCTTTCAGGTTTTGCAGATCTTTCAGCATGAGTTTTAGTGCTGGAAGGTTTCTTGTGATATGGCTTTTTATGTTCATTGAAGGATGACTTCACCGGAATATCAATAATTAAAGCCCCGGACTTTTCATCCCTTTCATTTGTTTCAGGCTCAGGCATTGAAAGAAGTCCTCCGGGGAAGAGGTTTCTGGCTTCACCTTTGGCCACCAGAAGTGTGAGTCCTTTTTCTGAACATGCGTATTGTCCGTAACCGCCGGTTTCAACTTTGAATGATTCCGAAACAGCACGGACAGCAAAAGCGTTTTCATCTTTGGCCGGAATTTCTTCATGCGGCTGGGCTGCATAAAGAAAAGTCAGGCTCACGTTGTCTTTTTCAAGTCCGCAACGGGCGGAAAGTTCTTGAAGCCACTGTGGTGCATGGGTGGTGTTGAAGTTGAAATGGCACCATGGAGTTCCGTGTTCTCCGGGCATGGGACACTCTCCGCTGTGGGGACAGGGTGCAAGAATAGACCATCCGTTCTGCAGAAATTCGTTACGCATAACAGAGATAGCTCTCCCGCAATGTCTTACTCCAGGTTCGATGAGAAGCAGACGTCCGTTCTTGGCCAGCATTTTTCCCAGCTGGTGACAGAATTTTTCTGCCCAGAGACCAAGAGGGGTGCGAAGTCCCATGATGATTTCATTCACCATGTTCGCACTGACCAGAAGGTCAGCTTTTTCCCTTAATTTCGTGGTGATTCCGCCTTTGACATTAACTATTTTCCAAGGTGATTTGCCAGCCAGCTCATTAAATATGGCCTGCCCCTGCTTCATAACTTTCGGGGTGCGGTCCACATTGATTATAGTCAGCTTTTTACCGCGCAGATCCGGGCGGGATATCCATAGGGCCTGTGCAAAAGTGAGTGGTCCTGCTCCAAGATCAACAATAATACTGTCATCATGCAGTTTTATTTCAAGTGAAGCCAGCAGGCGTGTCAGGCGGTAAAGATTCCACGGCAGAAAATAGCGCAGATACGCATTGAGGCTGCGGGGATCACCCATGTAGTCGTTGGTCAGGTCCGCTCTGTCTCCGGTAAGCATACGGGATAGATCACGGATGCTGTAATGGAGTTCGTCCAGATGTCTGGTGCGCATGGGAGCGGCTTTACCGAGAATTTTTTTATACGATTCAAGCATGTCGACAGTCTGCTGTGAAGCAAGCGGGAACAGTGCTGATACTTTAATAGACATATTTAAAAATCATCCTTTCAAGAAATTTTAGTCCGAATGTTTCTCCGCCGGCAAGATTGATGACGGAGGTCATAGTCGGTAGTGATTCCACGTAATCGCGGGCTTTTGGGCTCACGGCAAGAATTTTAGACCCTTCCAGCGATGTATTGCCTACAGCTTTGGTTAATCCTGCTGTTTCACTTGGAAGAAAGCCTGTGGTTATCAGATCGTTTACATTTACATATTGCCCCATAGCCCCAGCCAGAAAAATTGATTTCAGGGATGACGGAGCAAGTTCCGCACTATTTAAAAGGGTACTAGCTGCAAGATTGAAGGCTGCTTTAACTTTCAATATTTCTTCAATATCCGCGGCTGTCAGCATCATGTCTTTTCCCAGAACCAGAGTGGGAGAACCATTTAAGGACATGATATTTCTGGAAAGCTTAGAAGCCAGCGGTGTTTTTCCTTCTGCAAAACTTCCTTTAAAATCAAGTACCCCGGATTTCATCAGCACCGCACAAAGCGAGAGGTATCCTGTCCCTGTTATGCCGGCTTCTTTCTCTTCCTGCGGAGGTTCGGCAAAATGCGGCATCAGTCCGGAAGGGCTGATACTGAAAGAGGATATTGCACCGGGACCAGCGGTCATTCCGCAACTAAGGCCTAATCCTTCAAGAGCCGGTCCCATGGGGACCGAAGTTGCCAGAAATTTATTTTCATCCATACATAGAACGAATTCACCATTAGTTCCCAGATCAGCAAGAAGGTATGGAGGTTCAGGCTTTTCAGATCGGAATTCAAGGTAGGCCATTCCAGCGGTTATATCAGCCCCCACAAAAGGAGCAAGATGCGTGGGCATATAAGCCGGAGGGAGTTGCTCGTCAAGGACAACAGTGTTTCCACCTTTATCGGGCAGGGCATAAGGAGCTTTACTCAAACCTTCCAGATTTTCTTCAGTCAGTATGCAGGCCATGGTCGGGTTACCTGAAATGACCATTTCATCAACTGTTGAACCGGTGTCGGATATGATTTCCCTGATCCTGTCTTTTACCAGCTTTGCCAGAATAGCTTTGTTCTCAGCTTTGGCTGCAAAAGCAAGACGCGACATAACTTCACTGCCGAGTCCTGTCTGCGGGTTCAGTTCTTTGCCGCTGGAAAGGACTTCTCCATTTTCAAGAATTGCCCAGCAGAGGCTTGTTGTTCCAAGGTCTATTGCCAGTTTTACAGCTGAATCAGATTTTTTCCGAATGGTTATTTGCTGCGGTGGAACAGTTTTTTTGGGCTTCGGAATAAAAATTTCTGCTGCCGAGGCTTCATGCAGGCAGGAGAATCTCCAGCCCTGTTCCTGCTCTTCAGGTGAAAGCTTCAGTCGTTCTTCTTTTTGGGTGTGCGGTGCGTTTGTGTCAAACCTGACTTTGCATAATCCGCATCTGCCCATTCCAGAACACAAAGGAACATTTTTGAATGCTCCATTTAAAAAGAGCAGTCTGGCAAGGTTGGTTGAACTATCCGGCTTAAGTTCCAACCGGGTGCCGTCATGGGCTTTGACTATGATTTTATCTGTCATATTCGTTTGAGAACGGTTTAAAGCGGTTGGTTATAAAATTAGTATTGCAGCCGGTTTACTCTATCAGATTTCTTCAAGCTCTTTGAATGCCCGTCTCAGGTTGCTCATCCAACGGTCAGCAAATATATTGAATTCGCCTATGCCTTTAACAACAGGCATGACTTTAATACCATAGGAGCTGACAATATTCTTCCATGATTCTTCATCTTCACCAGCCATATCACTTTGAACATGGTTTCCTGCTCCGAAAAGGAACGGCAGCAGAAAAGCTTCTTTAACTCCGGAATTTTGAATTTTCAGACAGATATCATGTATATCCTGCGGAGTATTGATTTTTCCCATGTAGGTATTGTGCCCTCTGCTTTCCAGGATTTCCTGAAACTGTCCGTAAATTTCTCCGGAATGCTTGGAACCATGTGCAACAAGTATGAGAGCCTCTTTGCGTTCGTCACGTTCAGGAGGCATACCGGTAATCATGTCCGCAACTTCCCGCATGGCCTGTTCATCATAAAGGAGTGGTTTGCCATATACAGCCTTAATGGGTGAATCCTGGTCTTTCTCCATTTTTTTGAGCATACGGGTAATGGTATTGAATTCGACTCCGGGAATGACATGCAGAGACTGAATTACCACATGGGTGACACCCTGTTCCATAAATGCGTCAAGTTTCTGCTGGATGGAAAGGTCGCAGTCGCCGTCTATTTCACACAATTTTTTGCGTACATAGTGTGACGTATAGGCAGTATCAATAATAACATCCGGGAATTCCCGCTCTGCCTTTTTTAAAATATTATCTATTGCGTTTTTGGAAGCACTGCGTCTGGAACCGTGGGCTGCAAATAAAATGGCTTTTTTCATGTATAATTTCCGTTATCGTTAATTTGAACTGCGCACCTTAACAGAGTCGGTTAATCTAGCAAAGCCTTTTAACTCTGCGTTATCCGGTAGATTCTTATCAGCATGGTTACTCCTGCGACTCTTCCATTGAATTGATGAGTGTTTCAATATCAATTACAAGTGCGTCTTTTTCTCCCATCATGCCGTAGCCTAAAATAGGCAGATGATAGATACTGTTTACAGGCAGGGTAAATCCTGTAACTACAGCTTTCTGCTGACGTAAAACATCATCCACCAGAATTGCGGCTCCTGAATTTCCTGTTTTTACCAGAATTGCCTTGGTGATGCTCCCTGCCGGCGGAGCAGGAAAGTCGAAGACTTTATGCATTCTTATGAGCGGATAAATTTTCCCGCGTATGGACACTGTTTCGCGCCCGTCCGGAAGATCTGTAAATTCTTTTAAGCAGGGTTCATAAACTTCCATAACGTCACGGCTGGGAATTATGAATGTTTCAGTGCCTACCGTGGTTATGAGGGAGTCAACAATTCCTTCATTTACTGACTTGCTGAGTGGAATGCAGATTGTGAAAGATGATCCCTGTCCGAGTTTGCTGTCAATTTTGATTTCACCGTCAAGGGTATTGTGAACGGCTGTCAGCACTGCGTCCATGCCGACCCCGCGACCGGAAATATCGGTTACTGACGAAGCGGTTGAAAATCCTGATTTGAGGATAAAACCGTATATTTCATTTTGGGTATATTCTTTTTCAGGGTCGGCTATGCCCCGTTCCAGAGCCTTCTGCATAAGCTTGTCAGCATCAAGCCCTTTACCGTCATCCTTAACTTCTATGTAAGCGTAGTCGCCTTTGCGCCATGCTGAGAGGGTTACGTTTCCTGTTTCATCCTTACCGCTCATAGCACGGTCTTCCGGGGATTCAACTCCGTGGTCCAGCGCATTTCTCAAAAGATGGACCAACGGTTCGTTAAGACATTCAACTATGGTTTTATCCAGAGCAAGGTCGTCACCAATTACTGTGAATTTTATTTTTTTCTTAACTTTCTGGGAAGTGCTCTGCACCAGACGGTGCATGGGCATGAAAATTTGTTTTAGGGGCACAAGCCTTATCTGATCAACTTCCGATTGTAATTTACGGATTATTTTGTCCAGTTCACTAAGCGTCGTTGTTGTTTTGCTTGTTGTTTCTGTTTCTGCCTGAGCTATTACCGCATAGGTGACCATCAGTTTTCCCACAAGCTCAATAAGGGAATCAAGCTGCTGGGTGGAAACCCGGATTGAGGATATAGCCTGAGAATTTTTCTTTTGCGGTTCAGGTGCTTTCACCTGTGTTTCAGGAGTGGAAATAGTTTTTTCAGCCTGTTCGGGCCGGCTTTCTTCAGCATCTTCAATTTTATCTTCAACTTCAATTTCGGAGGGTATTTCTTCTTCCGGTACAATTTCACGTTCTGCCGCTGTGTCCACTGTTGCGCTGCCTTTATCAAGGATGCCCGCAAGGCTGAACAGAAATTTTTTATGGGCCTCAGAAATGGCTATAAGTGATGAGACCAGTTCCTCGGTGATAGGGGTTATCCCGTCACTGAGCATGTCCATCAGTGCCACTATCTGTGCAGAATTAACTCTTACTTTATGAAGTCCCAGAGATTGCAATACTGAATCAACATTGCCGCCTCCGCTTTCAAGGGAGAGTATTTCTTCCTGAATCTGATCAATTCCTGCTGAAATACTTTCTTTCATTCCTGGTTGTCCTTTTTGCTGCATACCGAAAGAAATTCAGAATCATCCCTGAGTGGTAAAATAAATTTATTGAACCCCCACGAATATAGAACTTCTTTGCAGATGTTACCCATTGAAGACGCGTAAATATTTCTACCGGCGGAAAAACCGGCAATATCTTCAAACGCGGCTGAACCGATGCTGGCTGTTTTTGAAAAATCCAGTAAAATCGGTTGCCCCTCGGTTGTTTCATTTAAGGCCGCGCAAAGAGCATCCCTTTGCGTCTGAAGATGAAGCCTGTGCATACCTACTCTTATTATGGAAGCATTTCCAAGATTTTCCACACTGATATCTGTTTCACCTGAAAAGCCTGTGGAATCTTTGGAAGCAAGGGAGTTTTCCAGCCTGCCGACAATATCTTCAGCCTGAGCTTTATCATAAGAGCCACTGTTACGCAGGCTCTCGATTATATAAAATATTCCGTTAACCGCTTCGATGGCCAGAGCAATATTCTCGATTTCAGGACCGACTTCACCTGACTGCATTTTCTTTAGAAAACTTTCCACATGGTGGGTGAAATCAGATGCCGGCTCAAAGCCGCTCATAAATCCGGTAACACCTTTTATGGTATGCAGAGGGCGTGAAAGAATTTCGAATCCTTCGGAAATTTTCTGTTCGTCAAGAAGGTCAAGCCCTTCAAGCACCTGAGGGTAGTATTTATCATTAACTTCGGAAAAAAATTCTTCCACAAGGGAATCATCATCACTCATAATTGTTGCTCCGCTATTTCACAGTATTACTTTGAAAGCAGACCTACTTTTTCAAGCTCTTCATATAATTTACTCTTTTCAACAGGCTTGACTATATAAGCAGAGGCCTCCGCATCATGAAAAGATCTGATAACTGTTTTAGGATCACTTAAAGCTGTAGTCATGATGACGACTGACTTTTTTTCTATTTTTTTGTCTGCTTCGAGTTCACGGATTTTTTCAAGCGCTGTTAATCCGTCCATTTCAGGCATCATGATGTCCATCAGGACAAGGTCGTAAGGTCTTTGTTCTTCAATGGAAAGCTCATAAGCTTCAAGAGCTTCCCTACCGTTAACGACTATATCCGTATCAAATAGCGGGTCCAGAAAATTGGATAACAGCTTTCTACCCAGAAATTCGTCTTCTGCTATTAAAGCGCGCATCCACCCCTCCGAAAAAAAGATATTAGTTCTAACATAGCTGCATTGTCATAATTATTGAAGTTATTGTCAACATAAGATGACCTTTTGTCTAACTTGCATTACTGCGTTTAGTCATATACCAGATTCGCATGAAAAGAGAGAGAACCACCAGAAGAGAAGAGAGAATAAGGCATGTTCTGGCGCGGCGTCAAAATGATCTGTCGCTTATTATAGATAATGTGTGGGACCCACACAATGTCGCAGCTATTTTAAGGAGCTGCGATGCCTTCGGTGTATCTGATATCCACCTGTATTACACCGAGAACGTATGGCCGGAACTTACTTCGAGAAGTGCCGCATCGGCCCAGAAATGGGTTGACCGTACCGTGCACGAAGACCCTGCTGAAATGATCAGTTCACTTAAATCCAAGGGTTATCAGATTGTGCGGACTGGTTTTTCCGAAAAAGCACTTCCGCTCATGGATTACGATTTCAGCAAACCTTCGGCAATAGTTTTGAGTAATGAGCACAACGGAACTTCACCGGAGCTTCTTCCACTTGTTGAAAATGAATTATACATCCCGATGCAGGGCATGATTCAGAGTTTCAACGTCTCCGTTGCCGCCGCAATTATTTTATATCATGCTTTTACGCAACGGTATTCAGCCGGTAAATATGACCGCCCATCATGGCCGCCGGATGAAATGGAAGCCAAGGTTGAAGACTGGCTTTGCCGCTAGACTTTGCTGATGGATTGTTGTTGCAGCAGGCTTTTACTTACTCAATTTCTTCAAGCTTGCGATGCATATCCTGCCAGAGTTCGCTGACATCACGGTTTGCCATAAAATTTAATTCATCACGGCCGAAGAGTCCTTCCAGTTTGATTTTATTGCCGAAAATTTGAGCCATACTTTTTGTGGTTGCTGCTTTAGCGAGACTGGAATGCTGGATGTGCCTCACGGCCAGCTGGCCTGCGTAGATATGTTTTTTACCTGCCAGATAAGCTCTCATGTCACGTTCAAGATCATCAAACTGTGTCGGATTGAAACGTACGTCAAAATTACCGCAGCTATTGATGGCATCAAGGGCAAGCATGTGGCAGCATCCTGAGATATGCATGGCCGGTCTGCAATAAGTGAACTGGCCGTAATCAAAAGCCGAGCGGCAGTTGTCGTGTACCATTATATACTCTGAAAGACCGTTTATCTGCGAAGCCCCGTCTCCCGGAGCAAACAGGTGATAGTCTGCTGACTGCATGGTTATCGGATCGGTTGCGGATGTAATTCTGCTTCCCACAGCTCCGGCCTGCGGATATTTCTGTGCTGTTGCAAGCAGCTGCTCAAGCCAGTTTTCAGGAAGAATTACATCATCATCAAGAAAAACAGCCCATTTATTCCGGCGGACCTCCGGGATGGAAAGCAGCCAGTTTCTAGCCGCCGGTGCGCCGACGTTAACCGGAAGATGGGTAACATTAAAGCTGTTGTCCGGGAATAACGCGGAAGCTTTTTCCATTATTTTTCCGGTACCGTCACTGGAGCCGTTATTAAGCGTGAATATTTTGGCTGCTCCGATTCTTGTGCCGCTTAGATTTTTAAGGGTCTGCTCAATTAGTTTTTCATTATTCCAGGAGTAGAGCAGTATGCTGACCTCAGCTGAATTTTCAAGCGCATTCACGGTGCTGACCGGATGCATAAGCGTATGCAGCTTTAAAGCCCAGTTTATCTGGTAAGGCATGATTTTCCACAGTTCGGTCAGAATTTCTGAAGCTCTTCCGGTTTCTCCTATCCGTGAGAGCAGTTCAGCTTTTATATAATTTTTCCATAGCGGCCATATTTCGTCTGAAAGTTTATTTGTTTCAGCCATGGCCAAGTCCGGTTCATCGTATAAAAAGGAATATTCGGCTCCAAGTCTCTGCCTAAGCTCAGATGTTCCTTCAGGCCAGTTAGTCATATCAAGAGCCGAATTTATCAAATCTCTGTTGCCGATTCTTAAAAGGCCGTCCCACACTTCTCCCAGCCAGAATAATGACTGCGGACCTCTGAGCAGCGGCATAAGATGCTTTATGACCAGAGCAGCGTCACCACTTTCAAGAAGGCTTTTAATCTCCTCAACGGGTAGTTCCGCTGTTTGCTGATTGCTGAACTGTTTTAGAATGCTCAGGAGGTTTTTTATTCCGGCAGATAGTTGCCATGCGTTGTTTTCGAAAAAGTTTACAGTGGAAATATTTAGAGGAAACTGCTGCCAGTCCCAGAAAGCAAGGCCCGCCGCGGCATTATTTAATGAAGGTATTTCTTTTGACAGAGAGTATGCGACATTCCAGAAACCTTTGCGAAGATTCTGTTCTTCTGTCCCGAAAATCCACAATGGGATTTTATCCTGCAAAATTTTATAAATGGAAGAATCTGTCTTATATGGAAAGTCTTTATTTATCCGTTCGGAATATATCATTTAATCTCCATGAAAATCTAAATGGAATATGCAGGGTAACTTACGTCATTTTCAAAGAATGTAAAAGGTTCTGGACAATATGTTGAAAACTGGTATTTGTTGTCACTCATATGTTCTGAGCAGATTTTAGAGGTGGTCAAATGAATTTTGAAGAGGCTTTGCCTATTATCAGTACGGGAGGGGTAATAATTTATCCCACAGAGACACTTTATGCCCTTGGCGCAGAAGCTATGGACGAAGGTGCCGCAAAAAGAATCATGATCATTAAAGGTCGCCCCATATCCAAACCTCTTCCATTAATTATTGGTAAAATGGATCAACTTGATCAGGTTACTGATAACGTTACCCCGGAAATTTTAAGACTTGCCAGACAGTTCTGGCCCGGACCGCTTTCAATAATCGTTAAAGCCAAATCAGAGCTTCCGCTTCAAGTTAAAGATGCTGAGGGATTTACCTCAGTGCGCTGGACAAGCCATCCGAGTGCTGAAGAACTCTGCCTTAAAAGCCGTTCCCCGTTGATAGCCACAAGCGCGAATAAAAGTGGAGAATCTCCTGCTGCGGTTCCAGCTGAAGTTACTGCTGAGCTGGCTGCGCTGGTTGACGGAGTAGTAGATTGCGAACCTTATCCTCATGGCGGTGATCCTTCTACCGTTGTTAAGGCTTTACCCGGTGGAAAGGTTGTAATTCTGCGCTATGGCGTTGTCACCAAGGCTGATCTGGTACAGGCCGGATTCACTGTTGTGAATTAAGATTTCAGTTAAAAAATTTTAACTGAGAATAAAGCAATTAAGGCGTTAAGCTGATCCGGGTATAAATTTTTTTACTATTTATTTTTCATTTCTATCTGAGAATATCAAGGTATTAACTAGTTTTATCAAGTGGTTATCTCTATATACCGTCCGTGCTGAAATGTTGGCACAGCAGTTGCTATATTAAAATTACCTTCATTCTTTTGCTAGAACCAAAAATTTTACAGCCCCTTTCCGAAGTTCGGAAAGGGGTTTTGGTTTTTTGTAGAGCTTAAAATGGTAAGTACGCTTTGTCAGGCCATGATTTGCTGACTTTAATTGTGATTGACGGAGCTGGGGATTAAAGGGGTCTATGTTTAATTAGTTGTCATTCTAAGCAGGTTCACAGACTGGTACAATAAATTAAACCTGATATGGCCGTATGTGGGGAAGCATAATTGTTTCGTACAAAAAATTATACGGTTCAAAAATTTGTATGGAATTGAATTTAAATAAATAATATAAATAAAACAAATGTTTATAAGTTAATAGAGGCCACCCCTAAACTTGGCACAGCAGTTGCTATATCAGAATTACCTTCATTCTTTTGCTAGAACCAAAAATTTTACAGCCCCTTTCCGAAGTTCGGAAAGGGGTTTTGGTTTTTTAAAGGGCTTAAAATGGTAAATACGCTTTGTCAGGCCATGATTTGCTGACCTTAATTGTGATTGACGGAGCTGGGGATTAAAGGGGGCTATGTTTAATTAGTTGTCATTCTAAGCAGGTTCACAGACTGGTACAATAAATTAAACCTGATATGGCCTTATCTGGGGGAGCATGATTGTTTCGTACAAAAAATTATACGGTTCAAAAATTTGTTTGGAATTGGATTTTAGATAATAATATAAATAAAACAAATAGTTATAAGTTAATAGAAGCCCTTTCTAAACTTGGCACAGCAGTTGCTATATTAAAATTACCTTCATTCTTTTGCTAAAGCTCAAATTTCTTAAAGCCCTCGTCACCTGACGGGGGCTTTTCCTTTACTCAGGCTTTTGGCCAAAAAAATCATGGCCTGATCTTATAGTCTCAGCTCTGAATAAATCCGGATTAAGATGGTATAAAAATTTATACTCTCAGAATTTGTCTACTGCTTCATTTTAAAATTAAGAATGCCGTTTATGTCAAAAGTAGCCTCTGTGATCATTTTATCAAATTTAAGTTTTATTTTTAAATTTAATTTTTTTTAGATAACTGTTTGAATAATTGGATGGTTCTCTGGTACAAAATATTTGAATAGAAAATATTCAAACAATTTATAAAAATTTTGTTGTAATTAATTAAAGCTGTTATTTGTTAATACAGTTCAGGTGTTTAAATTTCATAATTTCTTGTCAGTAATTTTGTTATAGGCTAATAATATATACATGTTACCTGTAATTACTATTCATGTTAAATATGCATTAATATTCAGAAGGTGTTTATACTATGGTTAAAACAAAACCATGCCCTAATTGCGGGGCAGACGTGACTGTTTACCGTAATCCTGTTCCCACTGTTGATATAATAATTTTTGATCCTGTGCTTGGCGTTGTTCTTATTGCACGTAAAAATCCTCCATTCGGATGGGCTTTGCCGGGAGGGTTTGTTGATTATGGTGAAACTGTTGAACATGCTGCCGTGCGCGAAGCTGAAGAAGAAACAGGGCTCGAAGTTGTTCTGACTGGGTTGCTTGGTGTTTATTCAAACCCAGAAAGGGATCCGCGTCAGCACACAATGAGTGTTGTTTTTTCCGCGATGGCAAAGGATCTGACAATCATTGCCGCCGGTGACGATGCCGGAGAAGCAAAGTTTTTCACTTTGGATTCATTGCCGGAGCTGGCCTTTGATCATGGTGAAATATTAGCAGACTTTGCATCCGGGATGAACAGGATGAATACCTTATCTAAAATCTCCGCATATTGAATGAACCATCCACGGAGGAGACTCTAGCTGTGCATGAAGTACTGTTTGTTACATCAGAGATATATCCTTTCTCCAAAACGGGCGGTCTTGGCGATGTTATGGGAGCACTGCCGCTAAGCCTGTTTAATAAAGGTATTAAAACCGCTGTAATAACTCCTTTTTACGGTAGAATGAATCTTGACGGCAATAAGGTCAGACTTGTGTACTCAGACCTGCATGTCGGATATCCGTGGCAGCCGATAACAGCTGAAATTTATCAGGTGGATTATCATGGTATGCCGGTTTATTTCGTTGGAAGAGGGGAGTATTTTGACAGGCGGTACTATTACAATACCCACAATGGCGACTATTTTGATAATTGCGAAAGATTTATATTTTTCTGCCGTGCCGTAATGAAATGGGCAAGGCTCCTCCCGGGGGCTCCGCAGGTTATTCATGCTCACGACTGGCAATCCTCACTTGTTCCGGCATACCTACATTTTGAGCGACAGCAGGATTCTTTCTGGAAAAACACTAAATCCGTTTCAACAATTCATAATTTAGCTTTTCAGGGACGTTTTTCAGGACGTTTTTTTAAAGATTCAGGCCTGCCCGCTGCTGCGTGGAATATGGATGGAGCAGAATATTATGGTGATTTCAATATGTTGAAAACGGGGATCGCTTATAGTGATGCTGTTACAACCGTCAGTCCCACGTATGCTGAAGAAATACTTGGGCCTGAGTTCGGATGCGGTCTTGAAGGTATTTTATCCAAGCACAGTGAAAAGCTGGTGGGTATACTTAACGGAGCGGATTATAAAGTATGGGACCCGGGTGATGATAAATTTCTTCCATGCTGCTATTCCAGTGAAAAATTAAACGGTAAAAAGGAATGCAAAGAGACTGTATTAAGCGAGTTCCACCTTTCTCCTGAACTTCAGGATAAGCCCCTGCTGGGCTTTATAGGACGTATCCGTGATCAGAAGGGCGTGGATATGCTGATTGATATCATCCCGGAGCTTATGAAAAAAGATGTAGGACTCATAGTACTCGGGGAGGGCAATTTAAGTTATGAGGCCAGACTTCTGGAAATGATGGAATCCTACCCCGGCAGGCTGAGTGTCCAGATAGGGTATACTGAGGAAATGGCGCATATTATTCAGGCCGGATGTGATATTTTTCTAATGCCCTCACGCTATGAACCCTGCGGACTTACACAGATTTATGCTTTGCGCTATGGAACTCCTCCAGTTGCTACCGCAGTCGGCGGACTTTGTGATACTATAACGCCTTATCCTTCCCCTGAAGCTACCGGGTTTACTTTCCAGAAAGCTGACAGCAGATTGTTTTTTAAAGCTATAGAAAGAGCTTTGAGTGTATGGCAGGATAAGGATAGCTGGCGTAAACTGGTTCAGAGGGCCATGCGGAAAGAATTCTCATGGGATCGTTCTGCTGACGAGTACATCACAATGTATCGAAATATAGGTGCGAGATTATGAAAAAAAAGTATGAAGTCTGCCTTGAGCTTGTTGGAGACCTTGCGGACAAGCTGAATATTGATATAAGCGGACTCAGTCTTGCCGAGGCTGTAAAAGTCATACAAAATCATGAATCTGAAAGTTCCTCGAACATGGGTAGTGTTTTCTGTGATCATAATGAATGTTTGTTCTACGAAGACTGTCTGAAAATTTCCATCAATGAACAGGATAAATAAAATGCCGGAAACAATACCTGTATATATAGCACCTTTTGATCTTTATCTTTTTGGAAGCGGTAAGCATTGGGATTTATATAAAATACTGGGAGCACATCCTGATGTAGAGGATGGAGTTGAAGGATACCGTTTTGCCGTGTGGGCTCCTAATGCAAAAGATATCAGCGTGGTAGGAGATTTTAACGGGTGGGATAGTTCAGCTAATCCCCTCTATTGCGTGGGCAGTTCAGGCATAAGAGCCGGATTTATACCCGGTGTTACTCAGGGTCAGCACTATAAATATGATGTTACCCAGTATGACGGCACCAGAGTTGTAAAAACAGATCCTTATGCGATTAAAACTGAAATGAGGCCCGGCACGGCTTCTGTCACATGGTCGCTGGATAATTATGAATGGAACGATACGGACTGGATGGAGGAGCGCAAAGCAAAAGGTCTTCCTATGAAAGAAGCCCTTTCCTGCTATGAGGTTCATCTTGGCTCATGGAGCAGGTCCGGCTGGGATTATCTTAATTATCGTGATCTTGCGGAAAAGCTTGTTCCGTATGTGAAAGATCTTGGTTTCACCCATATTGAAATGTTGCCGATAGCCGAGCATCCGCTTGATGAATCATGGGGATACCAGACAACACACTATTTTGCTCCAACATCAAGACATGGAACTCCTGACGATTTCAGATATTTTATAGACTACTGCCATAAAGAGGGCATCGGGGTGATTCTTGACTGGGTTCCCGGACATTTTCCGAAAGATTCATGGGGATTAGGTCGTTTTGATGGTACAGCTCTGTATGAACATGCAGACCCCCGCAAAGGTGAGCATCCTGACTGGGGAACATATATTTTTAATTTCGGCAGGCATGAAGTTCGAAATTTTCTGCTTTCAAATGCTTTATACTGGCTCAAAGAGTTTCACATTGATGGAATTCGTATCGATGCTGTGGCCTCCATGCTTTACCTTGATTATTCACGCCGCGAAGGACAGTGGATTCCAAATGAGCACGGCGGCAATGAAAACCTTGAAGCAATTGAACTGATCAAAGAACTCAATACTGTTGTCCATGAACATTTTCCCGGAGCTATAATGGTTGCTGAAGAATCAACCTCATGGCCCGGAGTTTCACGCCCTGTTTACACAGGAGGCCTTGGTTTTACTTTCAAATGGAATATGGGCTGGATGAATGATACCCTTGATTATATGGAGAAAGAACCTGTTCATAGAAAGTATCACCAGAATAGCCTTACTTTTTCTATGATTTACGCCTTCAGTGAAAATTTTTTCCTGCCGCTGTCCCATGATGAAGTTGTGCATGGAAAAGGAGCTCTGCTGTCAAAAATGCCCGGTGATATGTGGCAGCAGATGGCTAACCTCAGATTGCTTTATTCTTATCAGTGGGCTCATCCGGGGAAAAAACTTCTTTTCATGGGGGGCGAGTTCGGTCAGTGGAATGAGTGGGACTGCCGCCGTGAACTGGACTGGATGTTGAAAAGGTTTCCTTCTCATAACGGCATCAGCAACACAGTTAGAGATTTAAATAAGATATTAAAAGAAAACCCGGCAATGCATGAAGAGGATGTTGACTGGTCCGGTTTTGAATGGGTCAACTTTAATGACTATTCTTCTTCTGTGATAAGCTTTTTGCGCAAGGCGGAAGGAAGCAGTCCTGTTTTATGGGTTTTCAATTTTACTCCTGTTGTGCGCGAAGGATATTGTCTGGGCTGTCCATTGCCCGGAGAATGGGAGGAAATATTTAATTCTGACGCCAGTGTATACGGCGGCTCTAATGTTGGTAACAATGGTGGAGTTGTAGCTGAAAAAGCAGGTGATATCGGTGCTTTTCCCTATTATCTGACCATGACCCTCCCACCGCTCGGGGCAATAGCTTTTAGACCTGCGGAGTAGCTTTCAGACCTGCGGAGTAGATCCGCAGGTCGTTATTTCTGCCCGCAGCTTTGCCTGTTGCCACCAATAAGGTCGGCCAGAATTTTTGATTTCTCAATTTCGTCTTCGACTTCCAATAGATATATGCTGTTCCAGCAGTTCTCCTTGAGGCATTCAATGTCTTGCGGGACTGCTACAGCCGTACGCAGATTTTTACTGCTGCCGATGGATAGAACCGTTACAGAAAATCCGGCGGCATGTCCGCGCGGCTGTGTGTATGACAGTATATAAATTCCGCCTGATTCAGGCAGTTCACTGTTTTTAGAAAAAATTTGGAATGTGTATTGTTCCCCTGACTCGCCTTCAAATATCCAGTCTTTTTTATTAAACATGCTAAGTTAAAAAATTTTATAGTTTCAGGCTAAATAAAATCTGCCAGATTATGGTGTATCATTATTATCTCGGAGTCTTCAAGCACGGTCATTTTGTGGTCCTGCAAGGCCTTGAAGCGCAGAGCCTCACCTGAAGTCAGTTCATATTCCTCACTGCCTACAGTAATTTTCAGTTTTCCCCTGATTAAATAAAATATTTCACGGGTGTGTTCATGGAATTTTGGATCGGACTTAATTTCTAGATTACTGCCTGCGTTAAAATGAAATATTTCCAGATCGCTAAACGAAAGGTGCCGTCCGGTAACCGGACCTCTCTCCATTTGTTGGGGGCTTATTTTCTGGCACTGTGATTTTTCGGCCATTTTTATCAATTCACTTGCTGACAGATTAAAGTATTGGGCAAGGGCTTCAATCGTGCTCATTGTCGGATTTCCGCTTATGCTCTCCACCTTCAGAACTGTTGCTCTGGTAAGTCCGGTGGCTTTTGCCACATCTTCAGAAGATACTCCCTTTTTGACCCGCATGGTTTTTAGAATGGAAAAATCAAGGTTGCTCATACGTTCTCTTTTTGATTATTTTAGTTTACAGTTGTAAAATAAAAAATACAATAATTCCTAAAAAGGTAATTCAAATTTTCTTAAAAACAATCTGTGAGGATTGAGTTCATGCAAAGATCAGATTTCACGGCACTCATAATTATATGTTTATTGACCATGTCGGCTGTAGCCACTGTTTTCATGAATCAGGCCATATTCCTTGAACTGGCTTCTTTTTTTCATACAAGTACAGCTTCTGCCAGATTTTCGTTCAGTATGGTCTCCCTGAGCTATTCTGTAACATTTCTGTTTGCAGGGCCGTGTATGGACAATTGCAATTTGCCTAAAGTCTCTGTCTGGAGTTCTTTTTGTCTAGCTGCTGTCCTGCTGGCAGCTTCATTTACCGGAAGCTATCAGGGCTTTGTCTCATGCATGATACCCATCGGCGTTTTTGCAGCTCTGGTTCCTGCTTCGATGTTTCCTTATATCGCAACTATAGCTCCAGATCGTAAGAAAGGTCTATATGTTGGAGCCATAGTAGCCTCAAGCACTATGGGCGTTATTTTCGGAAGAGTGCTTTCAGGCATAGTTACCGCTATTGCCGGCTGGAGTATGGCATACATTACAACTTCACTGCTTGTGCTGACTCTGTCTTTATGTATGGCATTTCTCGTTCCGTCGTTTAGGGGGTCGATAATTAAAAATAAGATACCTGTATTAAAAATGTATAAGAATTTATTTCTATTGCTGTCAGGAAAAAGGACTATTGCCCTGTTACTGCTTGGAGCTTCATTGTTTTTTGGCTTTATAGGGATTGTAACTTTTTTGAGCTACAGATTGAACAATGCTCCATTTAACTTCAGCTCCGGCCAGATAGGATGGATCAGTTTTACAGGGATCACCTCCCTTATTGCTCCGGTTTCAGGTCAATTAGCCGCAAAATTTAATATTGATAAAATTATTTTTTATGGATTGGCAGCAGCTTTGGCCGCTTGCTTTATTGTCTGGAAGGCCATTAGCATTCCTTTAATTTCAATCGGATTATTACTGCTGTTTCTTTCAGTTTATACCTGCCAGCCACTGATTTTTATGAAAGTCGGTGACAATGTACCTGCAGAATCTTTAGGGAGTGCTTCATCACTTTATATTTTTTTCTGCATAGGTGGAGGAAGCCTCGCCTCTATATTCCTTGGTCCTGTCTGGATCGCATTCGGATGGACCGGCATAATAATAGCCTGCTCATCGTCTATAGCCGTAGGGCTCGCTTTATTGATCGGCAGCAGAATTGATTTTAGATAAAAAAATAAATGTGTTCTTACTTATATGAGTATGTTCAACCAGTCAGGATTAAAAATAAAAAGAAGATCTTTCGGTCTATGTCGAAATTATAGCTATAAACGGGGTAGACTCCGTAATGATCGGGTATTAATCTTTTCTTACAGATCAATCTATACAGTTTGCACAAATGGAATTTTATATGAAAAAAATATGTATTACTCTAGGCGACCCTAATGGTCTGGGCCCTGAACTTTGCAATAGAATTTTTTCCGAAAGGAAGGCTGAGAGACCTTTCCTTTTTTTAGGCCCTGAACAGGCTTTGGAATATCACCTTGATAAATTTGCCAATGGTAAAAAATATTGGACCAGAATTAATGAGCTGGAAGATTTTCGTGATGCGGCTCCGGGGTATTATTTATATTGCCCGCCTGTAATTGATAATCCTGTTTTAAAGATAGGTGAACCTGATATTGAAGGCGGCCGCTGTGCCGGGGAATCTCTTAAAACCGCTGTGGAGGTTTTAAAGTCGGGACTTGCTGATGCTCTGGTAACCTGCCCGCTTAACAAAGCCATGCTGCAACTGGCAGGGTTTGATTTTCCGGGTCACACTGAATTTCTGGCCCAAAATCTTGGTGTGGGACGTGAAAATGTCTGCATGCATCTTGGTGGGCCAAAGCTCAAAGTAAGCCTTGTAACAACCCATCCTTCTATTGCAGAGCTTCCCTCCCTGATAACAGAAGAAAGAATTCTGCTCTGCCTGAAACTGACAGCTGAACTTGTTAAAAGTTTCGGACTAAGCAAACCGATAGCCGTGTGCGGTCTTAATCCGCATGCCGGTGAATCAGGCCGAATTGGGCAAGAGGAAATAGAGATTATAGAACCCGCGCTTGAAAAAGCCAGATCAATGGGTCTTGATGTAGAAGGGCCGTTTCCGGCAGATACTCTTTTCTATTTTGCTGCTCAGGGCAAATATTCCGCTGTTCTGGCCATGTACCATGATCAGGGACTCGGGCCGTTGAAACTTTTCCATTTCAATGAGGCGATAAACATTACCCTTGGTCTGCCTTATCCACGAACTTCTCCCGACCATGGGACAGGTTATGATATCACCGGTCAGGGATCGGCTTCGCTTGAGAGTATGGTCAATGCTCTGGAGAGCGCCATCATTATGGCTGAAAACAAAAAATAGTTTTCCTTATTTATTACGGCTCCATTTTTAATTCAAATGGGGCCGTAATTTGTTCTGGAAGAATATCCGGTTAGCATGTACTAGCCTCTATTTTGTGTTGACGGTAATTTTTGTTATTTTTATATGGTTGGCTGCATTTTTTTGAGCATTTTTTAGCAAGAGGTTGTTCTCCATTGAAAATCATTGAAGCTGATGTCCTGATTATAGGGTCCGGAATTTCAGGGCTTCGGGCCGCATGCGCAGCTCTTGAGACTGATGCGAATCTTAAAGTTGCTGTTGCCGCTATCGGTTCAGGGCCTGGAGGTGCGTCATTTACGAATGTAAATGATTCATTAGGGATTCAGGTTCCTTTGTCTGATGAGGACAAAGCCGGGTATCTGGCTGATGCCTTCGCACTGGCTCAAAATTCTGATTTCAATCTTGATCTGGCCAGAATCATGGCTGATGAAGCTGTTGACAGTTACGAGTTCTTGAAGAATCTCGGAGTGAAATTTAGAGAAGACAGCAATGGTCCTTTGAGGTTCAAAGGATGTTTCAGCAAAGAGAAACGAGCTTTTGTTTTTGATGACCTGAAATTTTTTTATAAATTATTTGCAGATAAATTTATTTCGCTAGGCGGCAAATTTTTAGAAGGTCTAACAGCTCTTTCGTTTGTTGTTGATGAGGGCCGGACTCATGGAGCTGTCTTTGAAAACGATTTCGGCGATAGAGTAGCGGTTAAATCCGCTTCCGTTATTGCTGCCATGGGAGGTCCTGCGGGACTGTGGAAATATAATCTCAGCGGGTCTAATCAAAGTGCGTTTTCGTATGGCATGCTGCATAGGGCCGGGGTGGAAATTAAAAATGCCGCATTTGTCCAGTTTCTATGGTGTGATTTTGAAAGCGGTAAATTTGTTCCACCGGCTGATTTTTTTCAGCCTGATACGGATTTGGTTTATCTTGCTGAAAAATATTATTTCAAGGATCTTGTCGGCCGCTTTAAAGGTTCTGAAAATTTCTACATGCAGCGCAATACCCATTGTCCGGCTTCATGGCTTCAGGACGACCGGGTGCTTGATCAGGCTCTGGCTGCTTCTGCTGAGGAAAACGGTTCAACTCTGATCAGGCCGGCAGGAAAGGACTGGATGAATATCATCCCTATGGCCCAGTCTGGAAATGGCGGGGCCATGATAGATGAACACGGCAGGACAGATATTCAGGGACTCTATTGCTGTGGAGAATGTGCTACAGGCATGCACGGAGCCAACCGGATAGGCGGAGGTATGATTCTGTCTTCGCTTGTCTTTGGGAGAAGAGCCGGGGAACATGCTGCGGAAAATGTTGGCAATAAAATTTCAAAAGATGATTTCAGAGAATTATGTGCAGATGAACTATTCAGCAGCGGACACAGTTCTTTAGATATTTCTGCTGAAATTCAGAGCAAGGCAACCATATTGCTCGGTGAATCCGGTTACACTCTTCTTGAAAGTCTGAAAAAAAGGCTGGATGAAGGTTTTGCCGGGAATCTGGATATAACAGCTTACCTGATAATTCGTCACATGGCTGATTTGGAAGAGCAGATGAAAAAATCCGCTGCTTCCGATATTGTGTCCGCTATGTAATCGGCCTTACCGGTGCATTTGCTTTCTTCTTTTGCACCTTTCCCGGTGCGCACAAGTATGGAAGCTGCACCTGATTTAATGCCGCATTCAATGTCACAGATTTTATCGCCTATAATCAGGCTGTCTTTGATGTTAAATCCGAAATCTCTGATTGCGGCCTCCACCATACCTGTTTCAGGTTTGCGACAGTTGCAGTTCTGTTCAGGAGCATGGGGGCAGAAATAAATTTTAGCAATAGATATACCGTGTTCTGCAAGGAGTTCTGTCATCCTGTTGTTAACAGCATGCATATCCTTTTCCTGATAGTAGCCTCTGCCTATTCCTGACTGATTTGTCAGAATAATCAAACCGTATCCTGATTTTTGAAATTTTTTCAGTCCATCAACAACGCCGGGCAGCAGTTCAACTCCTGCGGGGTCACACAGGTAATGCTTGTCGATAATTATGGTTCCGTCGCGGTCTAGCAGAACATATTTTTTCATGTGGAATCCGTGCATAAAAAAAGGCCGGGCTTTGAGTTTATTCAAAGCTCGGCCTTATTTGAAAGCAATTTTATAATCCGGCTTTTTTGTTGGCGAAGTTGAGCATTTTTTCAGCTTCGGCAAAATTAGGATTGATTTGCAAAGCTTTGGTCGCTGCGTCAGCCATTTTATCCCATTTTTTCCAGTCATAATAAAGACGACCGCAGTTAAAATACAGGTATTCGTCTTTATTACTCAGTTCAAGAGCTTTGAGATAATATTTTTCAGCAGTTTCAAAGTCTTTCATTTTGCGCAGAACGATTCCAATACGATTATAAAGGTAAATTGCATTGGGATCATTTGCCAGAGCTTCCTCAAGGTAGGACAAAGCCTCCTGATGAAGATTCGCTTTAATAAACTTATCAGCTATTTCAGCCCGAAGTTCAGTATCGTTTTTGAACTCTCTGATCAGTTTATTAAAAAGCTTTTTGGCATCATCAATCTTATTAGCGTCAATGAGCTGCTGACCTTTTTCAAGACCGTCAATTTTTCTTTGAGCCATCTGCTCAGCCATTAAGTGGGCTTCTTCGGATACATTCTTCTGTAATTCCTGAAGCAGTTCTCTTAGCGTTCCAACAAGATCCTTCTCACTTCCATGAGAATAATTAATAATAAGGGGATATACCTGCCTTAATTCTTTATCACTATTTAGGCAGTGTACAGCGCTGTCTATAAGATCCTGAAACTCTTCACGTTCAGCTTTCATCAGTGAAGAACGAAGCATTGCCATTACAGCATCATAAACCGCCTGAACTGCTGGCATTGGTTTTTTCTGCTTCAGAAGTGTGTTGACTGTTGCCAGCTTTTTGCGGGCATTCATCAGTTCGCTGGACATTTATATCTCCTGTTCAGTGTAGAATGAACGGTGATTATTTTCCTATTTGATCTTTTACCATATCGCGGAATCTGGAGAAGAAGTAGCAACTGTCGTGCGGACCGGGAGCTGCTTCCGGATGAAACTGTATTGCTATGATAGGCTTGCTTTTGTGTGCAAACCCTTCAAGGGTTTCATCGTTAAGATTCTTATGAGTCATAACGAGGTCAGAGCAACCTGATATATCTACACAAAAACCGTGGTTTTGAGAAGATATTTCGATCTTTTCGGTTTCCATGTCCATAACCGGATGGTTGCAGCCGTGATGTCCGAATTTTAATTTAAATGCTTTTCCGCCGAGAGCCTGACCGAGTATCTGATGGCCGAGGCATATTCCGGCAGTGGGATAATCCTGACACAGTGCTTTTGCTGTTTCAACAGCATGGGTAAGCACGGCTGGGTCTCCCGGACCGTTGGACAGGAAAAGGGCATCCGGTTCAAGATCACGAATCTGTTTTTCTGAAAAAGATGAGGGCACGCCGACTATTTCAAATCCCTGCTCATCGAGAAGACGCAGAATATTCCATTTGGTGCCGTAATCAATGACAACAAGATGGGGACGGTCGCTAGTCCATTTGAAGCCGCCTGTGACATCAATAGGACATGGCTTGGAGTCTTTCCATGTATAAGCTGTATCCGGGCTGACCTGATCAGCAAGGTTGCAGCCTTCCATTGTCGGCAGGGCAGCAGCTTTTGCAGCAAGTTTAACCGGATCAAGTTCCTCTGTAGAAATAATACCGCGCATGGCTCCGTTAACACGGAGATGTCGGGTCAGGGCACGGGTATCGATACCTTCGATTCCCATGACGCCTGCTTTCTGCAGGTATTCGTGCAGAGGCATTACAGAACGCCAGTTTGATGGTTTTTTGCAGCATTCCTTAACAATAAAACCTGATACATGGATTTTATCGGACTCAATGTCTTCTTCGGTAATGCCGTAGTTTCCGATAAGCGGATAGGTCATACAGACCATCTGTCCGGTGTAGGAAGGGTCTGTCAGAATTTCCTGATAGCCGGTCATGCCGGTATTGAAGATGGCTTCGCCTCCGGTTTCTCCGGGGCCGGTGAAGGATTCACCTTCGAACCAGGTTCCGTCTTCAAGTGCCAGAATGGCTTTCATTATTGCTGCCTCTCAAGAATCTTTATAACTGTGTGAAGGTCTTCGGGGCGGTCTACTCCATGACAAGAATGCCGAGTTACCGCTACATGAATGGGAATTCCGTTTTCCAGAAGTCTTAACTGCTCAAGCTTTTCACGCTGCTCAAGATATCCCTGTTCAAGGGATGCAAACAGTTCAAGGGCTTCCATCCGGAATCCGTATAAACCAATATGCAACAGGAATTGTTCGTTTCCTGTATGCGAAAACGGTATGGGTGCGCGGGAAAAGTATAGTGCTCTGCCGTCTTTTGCAAGAGCAACTTTTACCCTGTCACGACTTTGCGCTTCGTCAAAGTTTATCGGCGAGGCCAGTGTCGTTACGCGTGTTTCTGCTTTATTAAATGGTCTGATCAACTCTGTGAGCATTTCAGGTTCAAGGCAGGGTTCATCTCCTTGAATATTTACCACGATAGAATTACCAAGTATACCAGTTTTTCTTGCCGCTTCCAGAATCCTGTCGGTCCCGCTTGTGTGGGAAGAATCGGTCATCACTACCGGTACATCAAGTTTTTCCGCTGCTTCAAAAATTATTTCGCTGTCTGTGGCGAGGATAACTTTTTTAAGTTCCGGACATTTCATGGCACGGTTCCATACATGCCAGAACATTGGTTTTCCGCAGATTTCGGCTAATGGTTTTCCGGGAAACCGGCTGGAATCATATCTTGCGGGAATAAACCCGAAACAATCTGTCATTTGATCTCCATAAAACAAAAGTCTGTCTGGATCAGCTCAGGTTTCTAACTATAGCTTCACAGGCTTTTTCAATTCCGCCGCTTCTTGTTTCAATATATTTACTGAAAGCATTTTTTATTCTGGCGGGTTTGGATGCTTTTCTGGTTATGTCCAGAATCTCATTCAAAACTCCTTCCCAGTTGTCAGCCTGTCTGACTAGTTTGCTGTCGATAATTTCCTGACCGACCCATGCGAAATTGGACCAGTAAGGTCCGATTACCGGAGTAACTCCGTAGCTGAGCGGTTCAAGAAAATTCTGTCCGCCGACCGGAGCAAGTGAACCGCCGATAAAAGCTGCTCTGGCCATGGAGAAGGCTGGAACCATTTCTCCGAAAACATCCCAGAGAACAATGTGTCCGAACGGAGCGTGCCCTTCTATTTCAGACCGCATTACAAATGGCAGTCCGTCTTCGGTAAGCATTTTTTTCCATGCTTCAATTCTGTGCATGTGTCTTGGAAAAAGGCCGATAACCGTTTTGGGTCTTTCTTTGTTCAGGGAGGAAATAAGCATTCTAACCTGTGGTTCTTCCTCTTTGCGGATAGAACCCAGAATGATGAACGGTGTCTTGGGCTTGAGAGCACTTGAAATCGGATTTGAGGTATAAGGCAGGTTTTCTTCAGTGCCTGTGCGATCGAATTTAATATTCGGCATGACGCTGATGTTGTCGCTCTCAAACAAAGTTTTGAAACGGCTGGCATCATCTTCTGATATCGCCAGAATTTCTTTCGGTGCCATGCTTCTGAAAAGATCAGGCCAGCTCATATATCCGGCAAGACTTTTGGTGGTCATGCGTCCGTTTATGATGAGCACAGGTATCTCAAGATCCCGGCAGGCACTTAAAAATCCGGGCCAGATTTCGGTTTCCAGAAGTACTGCAAGCTTTGGTTTAACCGCTTTTAAGGCCTTCAGCATGATTGAAGGCTTGTCAAAAGGAAAATAAGTTGCGGTTGCGGTCACTTTTCTCAGATTGTGGGAGATGTGGTAAGCTGTTTTTTCAAGCTCCTGCAAGCCCTGATCTGTATTGGTTGTAACCAGTATTTTTGTGGGGTTTCCGGGGTCGATTGTTTTCAGGATCTCGCTTGCAAGACAGGCCTCACCCGCCGATGCCGCCTGAATCCAGATATCTGCTTCTGGGGGAAGACTTTGTTTTAATGTTCTGCGATCGAAGCCTTTTTTGAGGCGTTCGTTTCTACGCAAGATCGGCAAGGCGGCTTTCCAGCCGAGGTCGTAAAGAAAAGACGCGGTCTTCAGTTTTAGGGATTTTGACATGCTGCGGTCCTGACGTTTTCATTCCTTGAGACCGCCCGTCAGGACGGTCGGTTGATAAAAAAAATTATTTCCTTTTTTCCTTAAGTCCCAGTTCCATGAGTGTGGCAATAAGCTCGTTGAACGAATACCCGGCAGCTTTTGCTGCTCTGGGGACAAGACTTGTAGGAGTCATTCCGGGAAGAGTGTTTACTTCCAGAATGTACGGATCTCCTTCCGATACTATAAAATCAGCCCTGCTGTAGCCGCTTAAGCCAAGCAGACGGTGAACTTTCAGAGTTATTTCCTGAATGCGAAGAGTCAGATCCTTGTCTATTGGTGCAGGACAGATTTCCTCGGCTCCGTCAAGGGCGTATTTACTGTTGTAATCAAAGAATTCCGCATTTTCAGGCGGAGTGATAAGTATTAACGGCAGCGGGGTTTCTCCCAGTATGCCGCAGGTAACCTCATATCCCTTAGTGAATGATTCAACCAGAGCACTGTCACCGGCAGTAAAAATAGTCTCAAGGCCTTCAGCTATCTGGTCATCATTTTTTGCATAGGTCATTCCTATGCTGGAACCGCCTGAATTTGGTTTGATAAACACAGGGGCTTTTAAAATTTTAAGTCCGGCACAGTCCTTGTCAGGACAGACCAGTTCCCATTCGGGAGTAAGGATATTGTTTTTATCGAAGACTGTTTTGGTCGCCCCTTTATTAAGGGCAAGAAAGGAAGCTTCCGGTCCGGCTCCCTGATATGGGCATCCGGCCTGATTCAGCATTGCCTGAATGAGACCGTCTTCACCCGGAGAACCGTGGAGATTGATAAATGCGAAATCGGCTTTTTGCGCTCTGTCCTGAAGAAATTTGAATTCTTTGGCAGGATCAAAAAAATCAACTGTATGTCCAAGCTCTAAAAGAGCCTTTTTTAAACCTTTTGCCCCTACAAGAGAGACTTCGCGCTCGTTAGACCAGCCGCCCGCAATCAAAAGAACATTCATTAAGTTCTTCTCCCACTATATTATTAAGTTCAGCTTCAATTAATTCAGCCTGTTTTAACGTCTGCCGTATTCTCTGGCGTATTAATTCCGTTTTGCCGTATCTGTCTTCGAGGTCGCTGAAACGGCCCTGAAGAGTCGTCAACTGGTCATGCTTGACCCGTTTATCACTGTAGCTGACTACAATTGGAAGAAAATATTTTTTAGCATCAAGCTCAAACGGCCAGTAGACATGGTGCAGAACTCCCATGGCTACAACAGGATTTTCAGTAAGCCTGAAGGCCCATGAAGCTCCTACCTGACTGTGGTTTCCACCGTTGGTGATGCAGTAGGCTTTTGCTATGTCATGCATAAGAGCTGAAGCTCTGACAGTGGGGATGTCTGTTTCAAGACCGTTTTTGACAGCCATTTCAGCAATACAGGTCGCGATGTGGGCCACCAGACGGCTGTGGGCTTTGATATTGTCGAACATGCCGAACATATCCCACCATGCTTCGCACTCGGAATCAGCAGGGACTTTAAGTCCGGGATCAAAGGAGACAGGAATAGGCGATGGAAGGTCAGGCTCCAATGGAGGAAGCCTTAGTTTGCCGGATTTTGATTCTGTAGTATTCGTATTTGTATTCATTTGCTTTTAAATATCCGTTAAACGCCTGTAAACAAGAATCAGTTAGCATTTTATATATGAAAAGGCAAAGCCCGCCTTTGCACATAAGCATAAGCGGGCGATAGTTTTTTTATTTCGCCGGACCCGTGACTCCGCATGGAGACGGGGACAGCGATTAAAATATTTCAGCGAAAATTTTTATTAGTCCTCTCCGGGGATATCTTCCTGCAGAAGGGGGTCTGAAAGAAGCTCCAGCACTCTTGCAAGATTGAAATCATGAGCCGAATCAATGGTGTCCGGATTTTCAGTTCCGGCAGCTACTACTGTCTGCATTATTTCATCAGGATTTTCATTTTTTACAACTGCTGAACGTCCCATTTCTTCGGAGGCGTTGTGGATGACTTTATCGCGAAGGAGTACAGGTGAGTCTGCACTTCTAACTTCAGTTTTTGAAATACCGGTTATATTTTCAGGGCTTTTAATTCTATTAACTGCTGGGATCATTTTTTTCCTCCTGAATTTGCTTGTCTCAAAACAAGCAATGAACATTCCATCTTTAATAAAGCATTATAAAACAGCGTGTTATCTATATAGCAGGGGTAAAAAGTGCCGCTTTTGGCTATTTATGGGACTTTTTTTCACCTGTCTTTGACCATACTCCATATTTTCCTTGAAATTTTTTCTTGTAGGTTTTAATTCCCCAAGGAGGTAAACGAGAGAATTTTATCCGGTTGAGTTTTCAGACGGCTAAAGATTTTCGAATCCTGACATAAAGCGTTTGTACGCTTTTTTGTATTAACTTTTTTAGGAGGTTTTACATGGCACAGGTAGAATACGAAGGCAAAACCTTTGAAGTTGATGAAGACGGCTTCCTTCTCAAGTTCGAAGACTGGGCCCCTGAGTGGGTTGACTACGTAAAGGAAAGCGAAGGAATTAAAGAAATCAGTGAAGAACATCAGAAGGTTCTGGATTTCCTTCAGGATTACTACAAAAAGAACGGTATCGCTCCTATGGTTCGTATCCTTTCCAAGATCACCGGATACAAACTGAAGCACATCTATGAGCTGTTCCCCTCCGGACCCGGTAAGGGAGCCTGTAAGATGGCTGGTCTGCCTAAACCTACAGGCTGCGTATAGTCAGCTGGTAATATAGTTTGTGATAACGGAATCGCCGTTGTGGCGATTCCCGTTTCAGTCCAAAGTCAGAAAGCCTCCTGAGCATCGGGTTCAGGAGGCTTTTATTTTTTGATAGTTGTGAGAAAAATCTATTCTGATATTTTAAGGTCCTGCATGATAATTTTTGCAGCTCTTGATGCTGCACCGGGGGAACCTACTTTTTCGCGCATTATTTTGAGATCCGTACGTGTCTTTTTAGTTTTTTCCGGTTGTGCAACCCATTCTTCCGCCTGAGCATGTATTTTTTTCACGGTGCAGTTGTCCTGCAGAAGTTCCGGCAGAACCTCTCTGTTTAAAATGAGATTGCAGAGGCTTACATATTTTACCTTGAGAAATTTTTTGGCAAGGCTGCCGGTAATTGCGGACATTTTATAGGCAATTACGGTCGGAGTGCCTATCAATGCGCTTTCAAGCGTGGCCGTGCCTGATGCGGCCAGCAGAAAAGAAGAGCTGCGCATCATCTCATACCTGTTTTCAGGTTCTACTATTTCAAGATCAAGATTATCCGGCCAGCTGGAAGTAATTTTTTTTACATCCACCCCCGGAGCACGGGCTATAACAAACTTAAGTTCCGGGTGATCATCTTTCAATTTTCGCGCAACTTCTGAAAAAATGGGCATCAGGCTGGAAATTTCTTTACTGCGGCTTCCCGGAAGTATTCCTAGCTGATTTTTATGTGGTGATATTTTATCAAGTTCTTCTACCGGGATAAGGTCAAGCAGGGGGTGGCCCACATAGTCGGCATCAACACCACGCTCATTATAAAACTGTTTTTCAAAGGGCAGGATGCACAGTATTTTACGAACTGTTTTGTGCAGAAATTTAGTCCGTCCCTGCCGCCATGCCCAGACTTGAGGGCTTATATAGTAATATACCGGTATCCCGAGGCGTTTAGCTTTTTTAGCCAGCCGAAAATTAAAGTCCGGGCAGTCGATAAGGACCACAGCTGCTGGTTTTTCTTTTTTCCAAATTTTTTCAATTTCACCGAAAAGGCGCAACAGGCGCGGCAGCTTGGGCAGAACTTCTGTAACCCCCATAAGTGAAATCATACTCATGGGATAACGAATGTCGCACCCGGCTTTTTCCATAGCCGGTCCGCCCATTCCCATAACTTCTATATCCGGGTCATTTTTTACCAGATTTTCAGCAAGGAGTGCTCCGTGCATATCGCCTGAAGCTTCTCCGGCATTTATCCATATCTTTTTCTTAATTTTATTGTTCATTTAGTATCTTAGTAGTTTGTCTGGTTTAGTATTTTTCAAAACAGCCTGCAAACGGCAGTCAATATCCCATTGAATGCAGTAAGGCACAAGTGTTTCATTCAGAATCAAGTTTGTGTTGAAATCGTAATAGCTTGCATTTGTTGATACAATAGTGCTAATAAAATATACGCGGATAAGGTTTGTTAAAAATTACATAAGGAGTGCTATATGCCTAAAGAGAACGTAAAAAAAATGATAGGAGTTCTTGCCGGTGTTTTTGCTGAGACCGGAAACCTCAGCAAAGAAGAGGCCATGGAACTTTCTGGAATGACACCGGAAGAATTTGACAGTGTTTACGGTAAAGCTGCAAATATTGTTAAAAAGCTTGAGAGTTATGATACCCCGGCTGAAAAATATGAACAATTTTCTAAGCATCTGTACGAAGAATTGTCCGAATTTGTTGAAAAATTTGGTCCATTCGGAGTTTAAACATCCCGGTATAGATATTCTAACATAAAGAAAAAGTTGACAGATTTTTAAGGAAGGGCGATTGAATCATTTCACGGATTCAGGCTCAGCCTCGAAAAAGGCGGAATCATAATGGTTCCGTCTTTTTCATTTTTATGCTGCAAACCAAACTTAGCTATCTTAAATAAAATAACCAGAAAGCTTCGGAGTAGAGCGTAGCAAGCATTGACCCGAGTACAAGGAAAGGTCCGAAGGGAACCATGTTGCGGCTGTTTTCATCATCCGGGAAAAATTTTAGCTGGATAAGTCCGCCGATAATTCCTGATCCCGCTGCTACGGTAATAACCAGCGGAAGATTCTGAGGTCCGCTCATTGCTCCGATCATAAACATTAATTTTACATCACCCAATCCCAGCCCGTCTTCGCCTTTAAGTCCACGGTATAGCAGTCTCAGGGTCATGAAGAGTCCACTGCCAATGGCTGCTCCCCATAGAACTTCCCGCCAGTTTCCACCCGGCATGAAAATCATTGTTGCAACGGCAATTACCGCGCCCGGAATTGTCAGCATATCTGGCAGGATAAAGGTTTTCATATCAATTGCCGCAGCAGTAATCATTATTCCACCTAAAACCATGTAAACAATGAATTGGTAACCCGGACCGAATTTGTGCATGAGCGCCAGCGCCCACAAAATGGAAATAAGTTCCACCGCCGGATAGAACATGCTTATTTTTTCATGGCAGTTGCGGCATTTTCCTTTCAGAAGGATATAGCTGACAACAGGGATATTATCATACCATTTCAGCTGGTAGCCGCACTCCGGGCAGAAGGATCGTTTCGGATTAAGAAGTGATAGTCCGTTGATATACCTGTATGCAGCACAAGCGTAAAAGCTTCCTGTGATAGCTCCGATAAGTGTGGCAATGATCATGACTTGGATATTTGCTGATAATATATTCATTAAGTGATTCTACGGGCTTGAAGATTGTTGAATTTCCTGCGAATATGCACTGTTTTCAGGTCGTGGACCGGCCTTCCCGAATTAGTAAAGGAGAACGTCATGGGCGGCAACTATAGATTTATTCCTGATTTGACATCTGATGATATCGCGGAGATTCAGCTTGAGGGGCTTAAATGGACTGTTGATCACACTGCAAATAACAGTCTTTTTTATTCTGAAAGATTCAAAGAAGCAGGTGTATCTCCCGGAGATATAAAATCACTTGATGACATTCGCAGACTTCCTTTTACAACCGCAGGCGACCTGAAGGACGGGTATCCTTTTCCGCTGCTTTCGGTGAAGGAAGAGGATGTTGTGCGCATACACGGTTCAAGCGGGACAACCGGAAAACGAAAAATACTCTGTTATACAAGAAAAGATATTGAAGTCTGGAAAGATATGTTTGCCCGCTGCTATGAGCTTGCCGGACTGACTACAAAAGACCGCGTTCAGGTGTGTGTGGGCTATGGCCTGTGGACTGCCGGATCAGGATTTCAGCTGGGATCTGAACATTTTGGAGCCATGACTGTTCCTGTCGGACCGGGAATGCTTGAAATCCAGTTGCAGCTTTTGAAGGATATGAAAGTTACCTGCCTGTGTTCAACCGCCTCAATGGCCTTGCTGCTTGGTGAAGAAGCCCACAAAGCCGGAATACTGAAAGACCTCAACCTTAAACGCTGTATCTTCGGCGGTGAGGCTTATACTCCTAAAATGCGCCGTCAGTTTGAGGAGAGCCTTGGACTTGAATCAAGTTATGACATCAGCGGTATGACAGAATTTTATGGTCCCGGTGCCGGAATAGAATGTAAAGCTCAAAATGGCATACATTACTGGGCTGACAGATATATAGTTGAAATTATTGATCCTGATACTCTTGAGCCGGTAAAACCCGGTGAGATTGGTGAGCTTGTGGTTACCACTTTGTGTAAAGAAGCTACACCACTTATAAGATACAGAACCAGAGATTTGACTCGTATTATTCCTGAACCATGCAGCTGTGGCTGCAATATGCCGCGGCATGATAGAATCAGTGGCCGAAGCGATGATATGTTCATTTTCAGGGGAGTAAATATTTATCCCGGACAGATTGCTGATGTCCTTGAACATATTCCGGAAGTCAGCTCAGAATATCAGATTTATCTTGAGCGCAGAGAAGGATTGGATTTTATGACTGTTAAGGTCGAGCGCAAGCTTGGTGTTTCGGCTGACAATGATGCCAATCTGGCTAAAGCGGTAGCTGACCTCATCCGTAAGCTTATTCTGGTCAGATCAACTGTTGAAATAATGAAATCCGGCTCCCTGCCGCGTAGCTTCGGCAAAACAAAGCGTGTAATTGACGAAAGAGATTAGTCTTTTAAATTTTTACAGCTTTTTTGTAAGCATACATTAAAATAATCCCGCCTGAATATTGATTTTCTCAGGCGGGATTATTTTATGTTGTTTCAGATTGCAGGGTCAGGATTTTTTTCTGTCTAAAACACATATATTAGTATCTCTGCCCCAACACTTATTGCAGGATATGCAGCGTGGTTTGCCGCGAAATCCCTGCTTCCATTTGTTTGGAAGGTCCGGTTCAGCGTGCAGAGTTCTCGACAGTGAAAAATATTTTATGGGCGTATTTTCAAGAATATCTTCCATAACCTCCACACTGCGGTTACCACCCACAAGAATTATAGGAACATCAACTGCTGAGGCTATCATGGCTGCGGGCTTGCGATAGTATGACTCTTTTTCTTTTTTAAGCAGTTTTGGCTTTATGGGAGCGGTATCGGGATCACTGGAAAGATGTCCGCCTGAAAGTTCTATGCCGCTAATTCCCCTTTCCTGAAGACCTTTAACGACAATCAGGCTCTCTTCAGGTGTCAGTCCGTTTTCACCCCATTCGTCAGTACTGTGCATTTTAATAAATACGGGGTAATCCGGGCCGACTTTTTCTCTTACAGCTTCCAGTACCTCATATATTATTCTGGCTCGATTTTCGATTGATCCACCGTATTCATCTTTTCTGCGGTTGAAGAATGGTGTCAAAAACTGGCTGAGCAGGTAGCCGTGCGCTCCATGCAGTTCCACTCCGTCAAATCCTGCTTCTTTAACCCGTCCTGCGGCTTCGGCAAAACTTTTGATAATGTAATCTATGTCATTTTTGGTCATCTCAACCGGAGTCACTTTGAAGATGGGATTTTCAACAGCTGACGGGCCGAAAATTTTTCTGGACCCGGAATTGAAATCAGTCTGAGAACCGCCATACACAATCTGCATGACAATATTGGCGCCTAGTTCATGAATATTTTTAGTGAAATTCTTGTACTCTTCGATAAAAGTATCATCATAAATTCCCATCATTCTGGCATTGGGCTGCTCTTCTTCACAGATGAAAGCGTAACCGGTGATGATGGTTCCAACGCCGCCTTTAGCCAGATTTTCATACACTTTGACAAGTTCAGGGGTCAGGTGTCCTTTGGAATCGGCCTTATTCTCCCATGTTGAGGAACGCCAGAGTCTGTTTTTTAGAGTCATAGGACCTAAAGAGGTCTGATCAAATAGAGTAGACATAATTTTACTCCTGTTTTTTATTTAATATGCATTCATTGGTCTCTTTACCGCGACACTTTCCGCAGGCAATACATCTTGGTTTGCCCCGGTAGCCGCTCTGCCACTTTTCAGGAAGGTCGGGTTCTGAAAAAAGAGTCCGTGAAAGTGAAAAATATTTAATATCGGTAGTGTTTAGGATTTCTTCCATTACTTCCATTTCCCGGTTTCCACCGACTAAAATTACCGGGACATTCAGTTCACTGGCTATCCATGAAACAGGTTCTCTAAAATAAGATTGTTTTTCTTTTTTGATGAGTCCTTTTTTATCTGGAAGAGTCGCATCGTTTTCAGAAAAAAATCCTCCTGAAAATTCTATGCCGGAGATTCCTCTTTCTTCCAGCATTTTTGCAACTGCAAGGCTGTCTTCTTTATTAAGTCCCTGTTCACCCATTTCATCAGTGCAGTGCATTTTGATAAACACTGGATAGTCCGGGCCTACTTTGGTGCGTACAGCATCAAGGGTTTCACATATTATTCTGGCCCGGTTTTCAATTGATCCGCCGTATTCGTCTTTACGTCTGTTGTAGTAGGGTGTCAGGAACTGGCTCAGCAGATAGCCGTGAGCAGCATGCAGCTGAACTCCATCAAATCCTGATTCTTTAACTCTGCGGGCGGAGTCGGCAAAAGATTTTATAATATAGCTGATCTGTTCCTTGTTCATGGCGACAGGCGTTACTTTAAATCTGGTGTGCTCAACCGCCGATGGACCAAGAATCAACCTGTCTTCTGTTTTATAGTTACTCTGAGAACCGCCGTAGGCAATCTGCATTATGATGTTTGCACCGAGAGAATGAATTTTATCGGTAAAAATTTTATATTCCGGAATGAAACTGTCGTCATAAATGCCCATCATTTTCGGGTTGGCTTTTTCTTCTTCACAGATACCGGCATAGCCGGTGATAATTGTTCCCACGCCTCCTTTTGCCAGATCTTCATATACCGCGACTAGTTCAGGAGTAGGATGGCCCTGCTCATCAGCTTTTTTCTCGAATGTAGCTGATCTCCATAATCTGTTCTTGAGCGAAAGTGTTCCGATAGATGTGGGTTCGAAAATATCAGCCATTTAATGTCTCCTGAAGATTTTATTTTCTGATTTGAAACAGGTTATCCATATTAACTAATGTTCACCTGAAATTAGGCAAGTACTTACCATTTAGAGACTTAGGTACTGTTTAGATACCGGTTGTAAAATTAAAACATATAAAAGCGGACCTGACTCGGCTGATTCAGGTCCGCTTTTGTCGATATCAGGGCATTGTTTCAGGAGCTTAACAGCCTAGTAATTTAAACAATGGAGAAATTTATGCCTACAGTGCCTGTAGTTGATGAGAGGGAACAGTTCGCCAAAAAAATTGTCAGCGGACTGGATAGTACCGGGAATGGAATTGATGAAAAAATAAAAACTCGAGCCGCCGAGCGTGATGATGAAATTCGTGATTTGCATGTTTTGGAAGCTTTTGCTGTGCTTGAGCAAGGGCTTCGAGAATTGCTGCACAGTCCTGATACAGGAGTTTTAAGTACAAGGGATAGAGATGCTCAGGGATGCACTCGGAGGGTTTCTGAATTTTTTGATACCGAAGGTGGAAAAATTTTAAATGATCTTCCTGATGAAGAAAGCATGGCACGATTTACTGATGTTATGTCCTCCAGACGCAGAATTGCGATGATTACTGCTGCAAAGCATGAAAGCCGCGAATTTGCGAGCTGGAAGGATAAGACTGTGATGAAAACAGTGGAGGAGGTGATTGCCTCTGCTGCGGCTGATCCTGATCCGGAACTTCTGGAGTATGGCACAGGGGTGATTGAAGGAACCATCAGACGTCTTTACAGAGGGGAAAGTGAGGATGTTTTGCAGAGTCGTTATATTGCTGCTGTTAAAGAAATGTATCGCGGGGCTTTGGAATCTGTATCGGGCTCAGAACCTTTGAGAGCAGTTGAGCTGCTGGATAAATGGAAAAACATATTTGGTGAAGAGCTTTACGAAGAATTGAAGAATAGCATAACCCCGGCAGCATTGCGTGAAAAAGTACGTGACGAGTATGCTGATCTTCGCTTTATGCAGCCGGACAAGGCTCAGAAAATTATCGATACTCTTAAAGATAGCGATTTACATGCTGAGCTGTCAGCAATGGTCGGGACAGCTATCACTTTTGAGCATGCGAAAGCAAAACAGGATGAAAATTCCAAGCTTGAACTGATTTATGCAGAATTGTTTCAGAAGTTGAGCCAATCTCAATTAACACCGGATCAGATTTTATATTCCGAGCTTTCAAAAAGTGAGCGGCTGCTGTGGCTTAAGATTTTAAAAAGATCTTTAGGTGAAGCTGATGATTCTGTTTTCGTGAAACAGGTCGAACTGCTATCGACGGATAACATTAATAGCCCTGTAGAAATATATTCTGCCTGCTCCGAAGGGTTGTCGCCCCGGAATGCACAAATATGCTGCTGGTTATTCAGTATAAGGGACAGAGCTGACTGGATGCCTGCTGCTTTGAGTCTTCAGACTCTGCAAAGAGAATGCTTAAGCCATAATTGTGATACCAAGGCCACAGGTGAAATATACAGAGATTTTCTTTTCAGACTCAAGCAGCTCATTAAAGCTGGAAAGACACCGGATTTTATCGTGCTTGTGCATAAAGTTTTAGAGGAGCATCTGGTGCTTTCTGCGGAAGAGACTTCGGGGAAATAGCTTTTTTAGCTGTACCGATTTTTAAAATATCAGCAGTTGAGATTTAATTTACTCAAGGCAGACTAATTAGCGTTGGAACCTTATTGAGAATTGTGCTGACGCCAAATGAAAAGGGCCGCCGGAAATCCGGCGGCCCTGATAGTTCTATATCTAGCTGGACTAGTTACGTCCGCGGTTATCGCGACCACGGTTGTCACGACCGCGATTATCTCTACCACGGTTGTCACGACCACGGTTACCGCCGCCCATCTTGAATTTTTCAAGATCAATTTCCTGTCCTGCCTGCTCCATGAGCCAAGCTTTACGGGAAAGTCTGATACGTCCATTGGGCTGAATTTCAATTACTTTTACGGTAACTTCCTGACCGAGTTGAATAACATCAGTTACATTTTCGATGCGTTCAAAATCAATCTGGGAAATGTGCAGCAGTCCTTCAAGACCGGGAAGAATTTCAATGATGGCACCGATTTCAAGAATCTTTTTAACAGTACCGATGTAGTTCTTGCCGAGTTCAGCAGACTGGTCATAGTACTGTACCATTTCTTTGGTTTTTTCGAGAGATTCAAGGGTCGGAGCAAAAATGGAAACTTTACCGGAATCTTCAATATCAATATCTGCCTGAGTCTCAGCTGTAATAGCTTTGATGTTTTTACCACCGGGGCCGATGAGGTCACGGATTTTTTCAGGATTGATGTTGAGTACTGCCATCTGCGGAGCAAATTTGGAAAGCTCGGCTCTTGGTTCAGGAAGAACTTCAACCATGTGGTTGAGGATATGCATACGGGCATCATTAGCCTGTTTAAGAGCTTTGCGCAGAACTTCAGCAGGAATACCGCTGATTTTAATATCCATCTGGATGGCGGTTACACCGTCTTTTGTTCCGGCGACCTTAAAGTCCATATCACCGAGAGCATCTTCGTCACCGAGAATGTCGGTAAGAACAAAGTAGTCATCGCCTTCTTTGCACAGACCCATTGCGATACCTGCTACGGGGTCTTTGATGGGTACACCGGCATCCATCAGTGCGAGAGTTGTTCCGCAGACGGTAGCCATGGAAGATGAACCGTTGGAGTCCATGATCTCAGAAACTACACGCATGGTGAAGGGGAAGTCCTCAGGTGAAGGGAGTACAGGTGTTAAAGCACGTTCTGCAAGTGTTCCATGACCGATTTCACGGCGTGAAGGTGCGCGCAGGAATTTAGCTTCACCAACGCAGTACGGAGGGAAGTTGTAATGCAGCATAAAGCGTTTTGATTCTTCACCGGTGAGAGTTTCATAACGCTGTTCGTCACGGCTGCTGCCAAGTGTTGCAACTGCAAGAGCGCAGGTCTCACCTCTGCGGAAGATGGCAGAACCATGAGTCATGGGCAGAACGCCTGCTTTAATGGAAAGATTACGGACAGTGGTAAGGTCACGGCCGTCAATACGAACGCCCTTATCAACGATACGTTTACGGACAATCTGTTTTTCCAGCTTGCCGAGAATATCGCCGACAGCAGCTTTCTTGGCACTGTCTTCAGGGAATTTCTCTTCGATTGCAGCTACTGCTTTTTCTTTAACTTCGCTTTTAGCTGCCTTGCGGTCCATTTTACCGGGGATAGTCAGAGCCTTATCCAGTTCGTTACTGAAAAGTTCGGTAACGATTTCAGATACGGTTTCGTCCTTCTCCGGTTCAAGGATTTCTCTTTTGGGATGTCCGACTTTTTCACGGAGTTCATCCTGAAGGTCAAACATCGGGGTGAGCTGTTCGTGTCCCCATTCGAGAGCTTCGGCAATAACATTTTCAGGTACGAACTGGGCACTACCTTCAACCATGATAACAGCGTCACGAGTTGCGGCAAAAACAATGTTCAGATCGCTGTCATTGTCTGCAACAGAATATGAAGGATAAAGAACAAACTGATTGTTCACATATCCCACACGGGCTGCGGCAACAGGGCCGTTGAAAGGCATGTCTGAAATATGCAGTGCGGCAGATGCGCCGGTCATGGCAAGAACATCAGGATTTGTCTGGTCATCGGCTGAAAGAACAGTTGCGATGATCTGAACTTCGTCACTGTAGTACTTGGGGAACATGGGGCGGATAGGGCGGTCTATCAGGCGTGAAACGAGAGTTTCGCGGTCTGAAGGGCGGCCTACTTCACGGCGGAAGTAACCACCGGGGATGCGTCCTGCTGCGTATGTTTTTTCGAGATAGTTGCAGGTAAGGGGGAAAAAGTCGCGCGGTTCGTTGCTTGGTGCGCATACGGCGGTTACGAGTACAACGGTTCCACCGGATTTGATAAGAACTGTTCCGTCTGTCTGGTTTGCCATCAGTCCTGTTTCAAGGCTGATATCCAGATCTCCGATTTTGGTTGAAACTGTTGTAGATTCAAAAGGTACAATCATCAAAACTCCTGACTCTTGGTCGGGTTTGACGGCCTTTTCGATTCAGCCCGTTTTTTTTAGCCGGCTTAGGCAGGATTACAACGCGGGTTTGAACCCCTGCCTCAGCCAACTAAAAACCTCTTGTCGGGAAGTCGAAAAGCCGTATTTACCGGTCAGCCTGACTAAAATTTACAATACTAAAGGTAAGGATAAATAAAGTGCGGCCTGTCCGGTAGGTTTATTTAAAATTCGATTTTGAAAAATCGAAAGGCATGCTGACTATATATACTATAAAGTATCTAATCAAATTTTAATTTAAAATTACTTAAAAAAACAAAACAGGGGGAGAAAAATCTCCCCCTTGTCTCTGAACAATTTATTTACGAAGACCAAGCTTGGCGATAAGATCGCGGTAACGCTGTACGTCTGTCTTGTGCAGATATTTGAGGATGTTCCTGCGCTTACCAACGAGCTTGAGCAGGCCGGTGCGGGAGTGGAAATCCTTTTTGTGAACTTTAAAATGTTCGGTCAGGTAAGTGATTCTTTCAGTAAGAAGAGCTACCTGTACTTCAGGAGAACCAGTGTCTCCTTCCTTGGTCTGATACTCAGCAATAACTTTTGCCTTGGTTTCTGCGTCCATTACCACAGCGCTATCCTCCTTGGTGCCTTTTCAGGCACGTCATGGTTTATGCTGTCCGTGAATTCCCCGCGATAGGAATCAGTTCCAAAGACCACGAAGTATTGCCCACATAAGCTCACTGTTAAAGCGTTTAGCTTCAACCAGTGCGATGGCTTCACCCTTCTGGTCTACAAACATGGCCCGGTCGCCTTCCGTGCCGTAGAGTGCTCCGCCTGAGGCGGGATCTACCGGAATGCGCGCTCCGTTCATAACATCGGCCGCCATGTCTTCACTTAATGTGAATTTAGGCCAGTGGGGCAGAGTATCCGCAATCGGGATAACTTTTTCCCCGAATTTTTCGGGGTCGCCCAGCACATCTTCAAGCTCATAGGCATCACAAAGCCTGTATGGCTCGCTTTCTTCGCGTGTCAAAGAGTCCATTACCGCGCCGCATCCGAGCCGCATCCCCAAGCTGTGGACCAGGGAGCGTATATAGGTGCCGGCAGAGCACCTAACCCGGAAACAGGCCCTTGGCAGGCTCACTTCCAGCGGTTCAGAAAAATTTATTTCAATGTCCTTAATTTTGACCGGGACATCTTCGCCTTTTCTGGCGAGTTCGTAAAGGGGTTTTCCTTTATGTTTTGCTGCCGAATATGCGGGAACTTCCTGTTTAGTCAAGTCTTTCCATGCAAAAATTTCATTTTTTACCATTTCTTCGGTAATGTCGGAAATATCTGCACTGGAAGTCTCTGCTCCCTGTATATCGTAAGTATCTGTTGTTCTGCCTAAAATAAGTGATCCGGAGTAAACTTTATCTCTTCCTGTCAGATATGGGCCAAGTTTTGTAGCTTTGCCAAGCATGACCAGAAGAACACCCTGTGCAAGAGGATCAAGTGTTCCGGCATGGCCTATTTTAAACTGCTTCAACTGATGTTTGATATCATTAAGACAATCGGTGGAAGTCGGTCCGGACGGTTTGTTAAGGACAAGAACTCCATGCTTCTGAAAGGGGCTTGTTTTAGGTTTCCTTCCCACTATTAATCCTTTTTACTAATCTTTTTCGAAGGTCTCGCCGATGGCATCAACCAGTTTACGGCGCACGGTGTCCGGATTATCTTCAATAAGTCCGCCGCTGGCATTTTTATGGCCTCCGCCTCCGAATAAAGAAGCAATGGCCTGAACATTGTCATCCCCCTGCGAACGGAGGCTGAACTTATATCTCAGGGGACCGTCTTCACGGATTATGGCAGAAATTCTGACTGTTTTGATTCTGCGGATAAAGTTGACCAGCTCTTCACAATCACTCTTGTTTGTACCTGTTTTTTCGAGCATTTCCTGAGTGATAAAAATCAGAATTGTCTGTTCGTCATGGAATAACTCAACTTTATCAAGAGCAAGGTTCCATAGTCTGACTCTTTTCAGAGTCCAGTTATTGCGAATTTTAGGAACAAATTCATCCAGCTTCAGACCATGACGTAAAATTTCAGCTATGATCTCCAGCGTTTCAGGACGGGTGTTACCGTATGTAAAAAATCCTGTGTCCGTGGCAATTGCCAGATAAAGGCATTCACCTATTTTGCCTGAAAGTGGAATTCCAAGGTTGTTGGCGATTATGGAGATCATTTCGCCTACAGCCGGGCTCTTAGGATCTACCCAGTTTATTCCGGCAAAATTCGAATTTCCAATGTGATGGTCTATGTTTATTGAGCGGTCGCGGTCTATAAAGTTCATCAGCGGTTCGCCCATGCGTGCGGCATCACCGCAGTCGAGGGCTACAACCCAGCCGTCGTATCCTTTAGGAATTTCCGTCAACATGGGCACCGGCAGTTCAAACCAGTCCATATTAGCCGGCACGCCTGTATGATTATACAGTCTGACTCTTTTACCGAGTGATTTTAAAATAAAAGCAAGTGCGGCACTGGAGCCCAGAGCATCGCCGTCCGGATTATAGTGCGCTGCAATAAGGAAATTGTCTTCCTCTTTAAAAATCTGGCAGATTCGTTTCAGACTGCTGTCCATAGACCATCTCCTCAAGAAATTCATCGTAAATAAAACGCAACTCCGGAACAAATTTCAGCTTAAGTCTTTTTCCAAGACCGGAGCGTAAAAAGCCTGTTGCTTTTTCAAAAGCCTTCTGAGCATTAGCCACGCGTTCTTTGTCACCGGAAAGAGTATAAAATACTTTGGCTATTTTGAGATCTTTGTTTAATTTGACCCCGCTTATACTTACCAGTTCGAGTCTGGGGTCCATACTTTCTTCGAGGAGCATCGTTGCCAGCTCTCTCATTATCTGATCGCCCATTCTTATGGAGCGGCGTGATGTTGTACTTTTCATTTTTTTAATATCCGTAAATGTGGCGGACTTGCGGTCCGGTTTAGGAACTGAATACTTCGGTTTCGCAGTTTACCAGTTCCGCAGGCGAAATGGCTTCAATCATTGAAAGGCATTTAGACATCCTGCTTTCCACTTCTGATGTCTGGTTTGCTACAGTGACAACTGCCATAACCAGACGATCATGAGAATCCTGTGCCTCGGTTTCTGCAACGGAGACATTAAACTTGTTGCGCAGCTTTTGCTTCAGGCTCAGAGCAATTTTTCTTTTGCCTTTGAGTGAATCGTTTCCGTGCAGCCTGAATTCAAGAGATAATACACCTATGATCATAACTACAGTGCTGTGTCCAAAGTTTTTTGCAAGCTAATAATAAAAAAAGAGCAGCTTTTACCGCTCTTGTTGTAACTGCTTTACAATATGCAGTTATAACTGGAAATTTTTAAAACGGGACCGGAATATTTCCGGTCCCGTATAATTTTATTCTAAGGTTCTTGCTATTTCTACTTCTTCAAAGGCTTCGATTATATCACCGACTTTAAGGTCGTTGTATTTTTCGAGACCGCAACCGCATTCGTAACCCTTGGCAACTTCTTTGACATCATCTTTGAAGCGTTTGAGGGAACTGAGCAGTCCTGTGTAGATAACAACACCTTCGCGAAGCAGGCGAACCTGTGAGTTTCTGGTGAGCTTTCCATCCACAACCATACAACCTGCGACAGTTCCGACCTTGGGTACGGAGAATGTCTGGCGTACTTCAGCCTGACCAAGATAGTTCTCCTTGATGTCAGGAGAGAGCATACCGGACATAGCGTCCTTAATCTCTTTGGTCAGTTTGTAGATGATGTCGTAGAAACGGATTTCAACCTCTTCACGTTCTGCAACTTCTTTAACCTTCATTGTCGGTCTTACGTTGAAGCCGATGATGATGGCGTCACTTGCTGATGCAAGCAGTACATCTGATTCAGTGATTGCTCCGGCTCCGCCGTGAACGATATCAACCTTGATCTCTTCAGTTGCCATTTTACCGAGAGCTTCGCTGATGGCTTCAAGAGATCCCTGAACGTCTGCTTTAACAATGACGTTGAGGTTAAGGGTTTCCTGATCAGGTTTGGATGCAAGGAAGGACTCAAGGGTAACCTTGGATTTTCCTGCAAGTTCTTTTTCACGGTGTCTGAGCTGACGTTCCTGAGCAATACGTCTTGCCACTTTGTCATCAGCTACGCAGATAAATTCATCACCTGCATCAGGGATACCGTCAAAGCCCTGAATCTCAACCGGAATTGCAGGACCGGCTGATTTAATTTTTTTGCCTCTGTCATTGAACATGGCTCTGACTCTTCCGTGGAAGAGACCACATACAAAAGGATCACCCTGATGGATTGTTCCTTCCTGAATGAGGACAGTACCTACAGGTCCGCGACCCTTATCAAGTTTTGCCTCGACAATGTTACCGCGTGCAGGTTTGTCAGGGTTGGCTTCAAGTTCAAGAACTTCAGCCTGAAGCAGAACCATTTCCAGAAGTTCGGTCAGGCCGGTTTTCTGTTTAGCTGAAACAGGCACGAATATGGTGTCACCGCCCCAGTCTTCTGGAACGAGGTCAAATTCAGCAAGTTCACGTTTAACTCTATCCGGATTAGCGTCTTCTTTATCAATTTTGTTGACGGCAACAACTATCGGTACACCGGCAGCTTTGGAGTGACTGATGGCTTCACGGGTCTGATCCATAACGCCGTCATCCGCAGCAACAACCAGAATAACAATATCTGTTACCTGAGCACCCCTCATACGCATGGTGGTAAACGCTTCGTGACCGGGGGTATCAAGAAATACAACTTCGCCCCTTTCAGTTGAAACGTGGTAAGCACCGATATGCTGAGTGATACCGCCGGCTTCTCCGTCTGTTATGTCACTATGGCGGATAGCATCGAGCAGGGATGTTTTACCGTGGTCAACGTGTCCCATAATTGTGACGATCGGAGGTCTGGGCTTCTTATCTTCAGGTTTGTCCACGCTGGCCTGAGGAACAAGAAGATCTTCTTCAGAGTAGGATACGTTTTCGATTTCATATTCGAATTCCGCAGCCAGAAGCAGGGCGGTATCATAGTCGAGAGACTGGTTGATAGTCGCCATTACTCCGAGTCCGAAGAGAACCTTGATAAGCTCCTGTGCCTTTAGTCCCATCTGATGGGCCATGTCGGACAGTCTGATAGCTTCGTCAAATTTAATTTTACGCTTTGCGGCTTTAATAGGCTTGGAAGCAGGCTGAACAACAGGTTTATTCTGGTTCTTGCCTTTTTTGCCTCTTTTACCCTTGCGATTGTCGGGGAAATCCATTTCCCTTTCTTTATTGCGCTTGCCGTAATCGTTGTTGAAATCAACAACTCTGCGATCTTTTTTACCCTTTTTCTTCTTGGACATACCGTCTTTAGGCGGTTCTCCGGGGGTATTGGTCGCAGTTTTAGGTGCAGCAGATTTATCCGGGAAAGGACGTCCGCCACCACGTGGCTTGTTATCCTGACGCGGAGGTCTGCCACCAGGAGCACGTCTGGTTCCCTGTGGCCTGCCGCCACCCTTGCCGCCTGCTGTTTCCTTTGCAGCTTCTTTCGCAGCTACAGCTTCCGGGTCCGGGCGAGATATAATTTTTACTTTTGGAGCTTCAACTTCTTTCTTTTTCTTACGTTTTTTCTTTTTAGTATCAGCTTCATTTTTATTGGAAGATTTTTCAGCTGTCTTCTGGGGAGCAGACTGTTTCTTGTCTTCCTTTGCTGTTTTGCTTTCTTTTTCTGCTTCTTTATCTATCGCTTTTTCTGCAGGGGGGGTGTTTTCTTTTTCACTCTTCTCGGGGGCTGCTTTTTCTTTATTTGTTTCGGGGTCTTTTTTAGATTCCTCAGGTGCGGACGGGGCTGCTTCCGCTTCTTTTTTAGCCTGCTCAGCTTTCAAGGCTGCTTCTTCTGCAGCTTTTTTTGCGGCTTTTTCAGCTGCAAGTTCAGCAGGATCAATAACTTTGACCAGAGGTTTTTCAACCTTTTTAGCTGATTTTGTTTTTTTGGCAGGTTTATCTTTAGCAGCCTGTTCCTTTTTAGCTGGAGCCGGCTTTTCCTTTTTATCCTGAGCAGGTTTTTTATCCTGCACGGTTTCGGAAGGAGTTTCTTCTTTTATCTCTTCCTTAGGTTCAGCAGCTTCCTCATCTGAAGGTTTGGAGCCTTTGCGCCCTTTACGGCGGCGAACAATAACGCCGGGCTGAACTTCTCTGCGAACAACTTCGCGTGAAGCACCGGCAAGTGCAGCCCTGATCTTGTCAGCGTCTGCACTATCAACACCGTTACCGCGAGTCTCTATTTCGAGATCGCTTACGGCCTGTTGAATTTCTTTTTTACTAACCCCGAGTTCCGAGGCCAGATCATTTACCCTGATTTTTGCAGCCATGTATTACCCCCTGGATTTCTTCCTCCGGGGCCGGAAATTCTTAAATCTTTCCGTGCACCGGGTGTTGCCGCAGACGTAGTAGCCTCGGCCCTGCATTGTAAAATTGTCATCCGGAACAAGTTCGTTCCCGCAAGCCCCCTCGGCAAGAACAAACCTGGACAGGTCGTGTTTTTTGAATTTTTCCCGGCAGATGACGCACATCCTTTCCGGTTCGTGCTTAATTCGACTGTCCAATCCGGTCAAAAGTCATTCCTTTAATTTATTCTTTATCTTCTGTTTCAGGTTCTTCAGTTTCAGAAGCTTCGGGACTTTCTTCTACGAGCTGAGTTTCCTCTTCAGTCTCTACTGTGGCTTCTTCTACTTCACCCTGTCCGCTTTCAGATTCTTCAGTCTTTTCCTCAAAGGATTCTACGCCGAGCAGATTGGCTGCGGCCTTGATATCCATGATTTTGGATGAAGTCATTCCTGAAACAGCCAGCAGTTCTTCTTCGCTAGCTCCGGCAAGTTGAGATGCGGACTCAAATCCTGCGGATATGAAATTTTCAAGCGGAATTTCGGCAACACTTGCCAGCTGGTCCATACCTTTGCCGATGGAGTTTATTTCTCCGTAGCGGCTCTGGGTAAAGACATCTATTTTCCAGCCAAGCAGACGTGATGCCAGTTTGACGTTCTGTCCTTTACGTCCGATAGCCACTGTCAGCTGGTCGTCAGGTACAATTACTTCCAGAATTTTTTCTTCTTCATCAACCATAATACGGGATATTACAGCAGGTGAGAGAGCGTTCTGGGCATAAACAGCTATATCCTGACTCCAGACAACTATATCAATCCTTTCTCCGCGCATTTCCTGAACAATGTTCTGGATGCGTGAGCCTCTGATTCCGACACAGGCTCCAACCGGATCGACATCACGGTCGATGGAGTTGACAGCAACTTTGGCGCGCAGACCCGGATCACGGGAAACACCCATAATTTTGACTGTTCCATCATCAACTTCAGGAACTTCTCTTTTAAAGAGACTGGCCATATAATCAGGATGTGAGCGGGAAACGGTGATCTGCGGTCCTCTTGCTTCCTTCTGGACATCAATTACCAGAGCCTGAACCCTGTCACCGCGTTTGTAGCGTTCACGGGGAATCTGTTCACCCTTGGGCAGCACTGCTTCAGTACGGCCGAGGTTGATAATCCATCCGGAACGGTCTCTTCTTTGAATAATACCGCTGACGATTTCGCCTTTACGGTCTTTATATTCATTAAATATAATCTGCTGTTCAGCGTCACGCATGCGCTGGATGATGACCTGTTTTGCAGACTGTGCTGCTATGCGTCCAAGATCTTCAACCTTGAGCTTGAATCCCATTTCGTCATCGATGCGGATATTGGGATCATGTGCCTGAGCTTCTTCCAGCGTAATTTCGCTTATTTCATCTTCAACTTCATCAACTACAACTTTGAACTGGTATACTTCGATTTCTCCGGCATCTTCATTGAAGGTGACTTCGATATCCATGGCATCGCTGTATTTACGGGCTACTGAAGAGCGTACAGCTTCCTCAAGGGTGTCGATGAGAACTCCTCTGTCGATACCTCTGTCCTTGCTGATTTGGTCGATAGCTTTTTTTAATTCAGAACCCATTTGATCCTCCATTCCGGCACCTGCTACAGTTTGCAGAGTGGCGAAAAAGCAAAATAAGTGCTTGTGTTATTATTTTTTAAACTCGTGAACGAGTTTGGCTTTTTTGATGTCTTCATATTCAAGCTCGACAGTTTCATCCTGATCGGCAAGCCTGAGTGTGAGTGTGCTGTCTCCGGTTTTTTCGAGTGTACCTTTGAAACGTTTCCGGCCATCGCGGGAAATGCCCATTGTAATCTCTACTTTTCTGCCGGTGTACGGCTCCATCTGCTGTGGAGTGAAAAAGCGGCGTTCAAGTCCTGGTGAAGACACTTCAAGGATATAGGCAAAATCCATAATATCCTCGACTTCGAACATCAGACTCAGGTGGCGGCTGACTTCAGCACATTTGTCAATGTCTACGCCCTGATCGGAGTCAAGAAAGATACGGACTACCGGGCGGTTGGCAGATGTGATTTCCACACCCCATAAATTGAGACCCATAGCCTCGATTTCCGGTTTGATCATATCAGTAATTGTTTTTTCAAGTCCGCCTTGATCCAAAATCGTCTCCGCCAAATAAAAAGTTGAATAAAATAAAAAAAAGTGGACCGAAAAGGCCCACCTCAGCATCAGACAACCCCACATAAGGTCACAATTTGAGGCCTGATGCGGATGACGGGGCAGGCCCGTAATAAAAGGGTTTCTGAACTTCACTGAAGCTGAGTTGCACCCGCACCGAGGACAGCAACGTAGGCACATCACCGCCCAATGTCAAGCCAATTAACAAAAACTGGTTTGACTCTCTCTAACACCATAGCGCCTTAAAATTGATGTTAATCTTATATTTAAGAGGCTTGCTGCATAAAATACAGGTGGAGTGAGTCCTTAGTTTCAAGTTCTCTTGACTTGCACTGAACCTGTGTTAACTTATTATTAATGAAAATGGTTATAGCATCACATTTTTAAAAAGGAAACAGTTATGCCCATAATGACTGATAACATCGTTGCCGGACCGGCCGGACATATAACAGCTCATGATCCCGGTTATTTCAGTGCCGGAGATTCGGGGCATACTGAGACCGGTGCTCCCGGTGAAGTTTACATTCTTCCTGCTACGCAGGGCTTTTTCAGTGATCCCGCTACCGGACCGTTTGAAGTGCTGGATGCGACAAAGGCTACTTTTGATACTGATGCCACTCAGGGAATTATCCCGGAGTCAGTAACAGGTGTTATTGTTCATCTTGTGGGATAACATTAATATATAGGGATTCTGTAAAAAAACTTAGACTCATTTGAGGTTGGCTTATTAATTTAAGCACCTCGTTTTTATAAAATAATTAAGCACTATTTAAGGTCTCCGAATTTTTCGGAGGCCTTTTTTTGTGCCTAAAAGAGATCCCCAAGGCAACCGGGATATCTTGAATATTTGGGGAAATGTTCAAGACGGAGGGGGCGGTAAACCTCGGGGAAATGTTGGGTACGAATACGCAATACCCTAATTAAGGGCTAAGTCAAGAATTAATGATTTTAAAAATAGCTTCACCTGTGAATGTTATCCCTCAAAATTTTTTTGGCCCGCAGCTTGCAAAGAACTGTACGAGATTAAAGCTGGCAAATAGCCATTTCAGGAGGAAAGCCATGCGTGACAGTATGTTCAGCGCACTTTTCGGTGCAATGTCAAATGAACACAGAGTAGATATCACCGCCAATAATTTGGCGAACATTAATACAACCGGTTACAAACGCGACTCATGTGCGTTTCAGGATACTTTTTTACGTTTTGCCCATGATTATGTTGTCGATTCCAAGCCTTTCATCAGGGATAAAGACCTTTTTCCAGAACCTAAAATTATGGCTCGTCCGAGGCTGTCTGAAGAAGTCGTGGATCTCAGTCAGGGAGCCTTGCAGAGTACAGGAAATCCACTGGATCTGGCCATAAACGGTGATGGATTCTTTAAAATTCAGAAGGGAGCAGATGTTTTTTACACCCGTGACGGCAGTTTTGAAATGAGTCCCGATGGCCAACTGGTAACATCTGAAGGCTATCCGGTTCTTGCTGGCGGAGGAGCTGTAAACATTCCTCCGGGCGGAGAGGTCAGCATTGATGAATCCGGTGTTATCCGGGTTGACGGGCAGAATGTGGCCCAGCTCGATATTGTTGAGATTGATGATCCCAAGGGACTCAAAAAAGAAGGAGAAAATCTTTTTTCCTTTGATGGCAATGAAGTCCCTTCGGACTCAACTGTAAAGCAGGGATTTATCGAAAAATCCAATGTTGAAATTGTGACTGAGATGGTTTCGATGATTGAAAGTCAGCGCACTTTTGAAATGTATCAGAAGATGCTCACCGGAACCGATACTCTGGATAAAACCGTAATTGATAAAGTCGGCTCTGTAAGGGCTTAGAATAAATATTAATTAATAAGACAGGGGGATAGAGTTATGATGCGTTCACTTTGGACTGCCGCTACCGGAATGGTCGCCCAGCAGACGCACATTGATGTTCTTTCCAACAACCTCGCCAACGTTAATACTCAGGGGTTTAAAAAGAGCAGGGCTGAATTTGAAGACCTTATGTACCAGACCATGCAGATTGCCGGTGCAACCAATCAGGCTGGAAACAGACTGCCTACAGGTATGCAGGTCGGCCTTGGAGTCAAACCGGTGACTGTGCATAAGTTCTTTTCTCAGGGAACTTTTCAGAATACCGGCAACACCCTTGATGTCGCCATTGAGGGCAGGGGCTTTTTCCGGGTGGATTACAACGGGGAAGATGCCTACACCCGCGCCGGAGCTTTTGAGCTGGACAGTGACGGTCGTCTTGTTACCGCCCAAGGGTACCCGCTTCAGCCTGAATTTGTTGTTCCGCCGGAAACTTCAAGCGTTGTTATTACTGAGCAGGGACGTTTTTCGGCCCTTGATAAAAATGGTGTTGAGCTGGCTGGTGTTGATGTACCTATCTACGATTTCATCAACCCCCCGGGACTCAATGCAATCGGTAAAAACCTTTATCTCGAAACCGAAGGTTCAGGTGCAGCAGTAGAAGGCGTTCCCGGTGATGATCAGTTCGGAACACTTTCACAGGGCTACCTTGAAGGTTCAAACGTTGAGCTTGTTGACGAAATGGTTGGACTCATTGTCGGCCAGCGCGCTTATGAAACAAACTCCAAGGCCATGACAACTTCCGATTCGATGCTTCAGACGGCTATTAATGTAAAGAGGTAGCCTGAGTATTGAGAAGGCGGCATGACGACATTGTCAGGTCTGAACAATACGGGATTTTAATGATGAATATGCAGGAAATAATTACAAGGACGGTAAAGCCATTATTACTTACTGTTGCGGCAGTTGTAACTCTGGCTCTGGTTTTCGGCTCGGCCCATGCTGATAATAAAAAAGATGACTGGAGAATAAAAATCAAATCCGCTGCCGTTACATCCGGTCCCAGAGTCACTCTTGGGGAAATTGCGGAATTCTACGGAAACCTTCCTCCTAAAACAGTGCGGGACCTTTCAGCAGTGGAGCTTTGGAACGCAGCTCCTAAAGGACGCCGTGCCCTTACCGTCAGCCGGGATAAGCTCAAAAAAGTTCTTTATCATTATCTTGGCGAGCTTGTTTCGAAATGCATTATTCCAAGTCAGATACGTATTCAGACCGGTGGCCGCATTTTGTCGGAGGTGGAAATCAGAAGTAAAGTGGTCAACTTTTTGACTCCGAATCTGGCTGCTTTCGACGGTCAGACTGAACTCGATAAGTTTATGCTGCCTGATTATATCTTTTTCTCTGATCCCACAGACAGGCTCTCCGTTGAACTTAACGGAAAGCTGGAACCCGGTCGTAATAATATAAGGCTTAATGTTGTCAGCATAGACGGCAGGGTTGTCAGGCGAATTTCATCAAGTTTCTTTCTTAATCTATGGCGGGCCGTGCCATGCCCCGTCCGTCCCATAAACCGGCTGGAGGAGATTACCCCCGATCTCCTTACCTGGAAGCGTAAAAATATCGCTTATCTCGGGTCAGAGGTCTGGGATGGAAAGGGTGGACCATGGCGTGTCAAGAGTCCGATAGGCACAGGCCAGCCCATCAAGAAAAGCTCTATTGAACTTTCCCCGGTTGTCGCCAGAGGGGATAATGTTTCTCTTGAATATCGAGGTGTTAACATCCGTTTAAGTGTTCCTGCCGAAGTTCTGGAAGATGGCGGGATCGGTGAAACGGTTACGGTACGCAATTTGCAAAGTAAGGTTAAAATTCTTGCTAAGGTTATCAACGCTTCAACGGTAAGAGTCAGGTAATCAACCGGAGGATCGAAATGAAAAAAATATTTTTAATAATTATTGCGGCAGTTTCTTTGACCGCAGGGTGTACTCCGCCTAGGCAGAATCCTACTCCCATGCCGGTGCTGACTACTCCAGAACCTTATGAAGCAGAACCTGTCAATAATCCGGGTTCCCTTTTTGCGGCCTCTAATTCTGATTTTCTGTTTGATGACAACCGTGCCCGGCGCATAGGCGATATTGTGGTTGTAACCGTAACCGAGACATCCAAGGGCAAGCATACTTCAAATTCAAAGGCTGAAAAACAGAATGATACCAGTATGACTGTAAGCAGTTTTGCCACCAGCCCTCTTTCAGCTCTTGATGTTTTCGGAACCAAGGACAATTCCGGTGACGATCCCCAGATCGGTTCTTCCATGAGCAATAAATTTAAAAGTACCGGTGAGACCAAGAACGAATCTTCACTCACTGCTTCGGTCGCCTGTAGAATTGTCAGGATTCTTCCCGGAGGCGTAATGCAGGTTGAGGGAGCAAGGCAGGTCCGCATCAACGATGAAACACAGGTTCTGGTTGTTAAAGGTCTGCTGCGTCAGAGAGATATCGGGGCCGGCAATACTGTAGAGTCAAGTTATCTTGCCGATGCCCAGATTGAAGTTTACGGACGCGGAATTCTTGCCGACAAGCAGCGTCCTGGATGGCTGTCCAGAATTCTGGATAACGTATGGCCGTTTTAAGAGTCAGATTACGGCCTATTCAAGATTAAGTGTTTAAATGGAATTAATTCGGAGGAAATGATGACAACCGGCACAAAAACGAAAAAAGGAACCGCAGGGCTTACGGCAGCAATGCTGTTTCTATTCGTTATGGTTCTGTGCTCGACTTCGGCCGAGGCTGTAAGACTGAAGGATATAGCCGCATTCAGCGGTGTTCGTACTAACGAACTGGTAGGATACGGTCTGGTCGTAGGTCTTTCCGGAACCGGTGACGGAAGCAATTCAGCTTTTACCACCACTTCAATGGTCAATATGCTTGAGAAGATGGGGGTTCGGGTCGACAGGTCGGCTATAAAACCGTCTAACGTCGCAGCTGTAATGGTTACCGCAAAAATGCCTGTTTCATCAAAGCCGGGGTCAACACTTGATGTCACTGTTTCTTCCATAGGTGATGCTGACAGCCTTGTCGGTGGAGTGCTGCTTATGACTCCTCTTAAAGGTATAGATGGTCAGATTTATGCTCTTGCACAGGGTTCGCTTACCTTAGGCGGTTATTCCGCCGGTGGCGATGCCGCTACAGCCAGTAAAAACTTTGTAACTGTAGGCCGTATTCCTAACGGAGCATCTGTTGAACGGGCTGTGAAATTTAAATTTAATGATCAGAATAAGATTACAATTAATCTGGAGATGTCTGATTTCGGCACCGCTATGCAGGTTGTTAACAGAGTAAACGGTGCCATCGGCGGCGGCTATGCACATGCTGTGGATGCTTCAACTGTTGAACTCAAGGTTCCACGCCAGTTCAGGGGAAATATTGTTCCGCTCATGGCTTCACTGGAAAATCTTGAAGTTTCACCTGATGACAAGGCCAAAGTTGTTGTTGATGAAAAAACCGGAACTATTGTTCTTGGTCGAAGTGTAAGACTCAGCAAAGTGGCTGTTGCTCATGGCAACCTTCAGGTTGTTGTCTCTGAAAGTACTGATGTCAGCCAGCCCGGACCATTTGCACCTCAAGGAGCCGAAACAGTTGAAACTCCCCAGACTGATGTGGATATTCAGGAAGATAACAACAGGCTGATGCTGGTTGAAGGTGCAACTCTTCAGGAACTTGTTGACGGTCTCAATGCCATTGGTGCCACCCCGAGAGACCTTATCTCCATATTAAGAACCATGAAAGCTGCCGGCGCACTTCATGCCGAGCTGGAGGTTATCTAAATGACTATCAGCGGATTTGACCCGAAAGCTGCAACGTCCACAGCAGAAGCAAAGGATCTGGTTCAGTTTAAAAGAGAGATGGATTCTCTCAAGGGACGTCTTTCTGACGATTCGACCAAAGAAGAAAAACTTAAAGGGGCCTGCAAGAAGTTTGAAGCTATCTTCATGGGCAAAATCTGGAAGGAAATGCGTAAGACCGTTTCCAAATCAGGATACCTGAAAAGTAATTACGAAGATCAGTATCTTTCAATGTTCGATAAGGATTTTTCTGAAAAGCTGGCTTCAGGCGGCGGAATAGGTCTTGGGGATATGCTTTATCAGCAGCTGCGTACAAAGCTGGAAGATGCCAGTAGAGAAACTCTTCCGGGAACCGGCAATGCCACCGCGCCAAAAACACTTGATGATATCCACGCTAAAGAGACTGCCAAAGGAATGCCTTTGCACAAGGAAGCAGCGGAAGCCGGTCCGGGAATACCTTTGCCCAAACCGGGCATAGAACTTGATTCCTCTGAATTCGGTGTCGGCGGTCCTGTTCTTAGGAATATGGTTAAAGCCAGAGCACAGGCTGCTGCCGAAGATTCCGGTTCGGAAGTAACAGCTAAAGAAAGCAGTGAAAGCTCCGGTCACAAATTCCTTTCACGGCATGAAGCCATGGCAAAAGTGGATGAGCTGGCAAGGAAGATAGAAAAGGAACATGACCAGACTGTATATGGTATAGGCATCACTGCCGACCAGATTGGCAAAAAACTTGCAAGCTCTATTTAAAAGCGGAAAAAAATACGTTTTTTTGTATCGGAACAATATTTAAAAAGCTGTTCTAAAACAAAGTTATATTAAGCGGGAGAAGGGTATGCTGAAGCTCATAAAAGAAAATCTTAATCGCCAGTCAAAGGCTGTAGCCTTGCTTGGTACCCTTCTTGAGGAAGAATTTTCCCGCCTGATGAACAGAAAACCTCAGAGCGTGACCCAGATAGAATTCATCATACAGGAGCTTATGAGGCAGATTGCTTCCGAACGCATGTCCTTAAGAGGGATTATCAAAAGGGTGGACAGTTCTGCTGCCCGCCTTGGTCAGATTCTTCCTCAGCTTGATGATGCGGACCGTGAATACATGGAAGGTAAGGTCGCTGAGATTGATAAGCTTGAACAGCTCTGTGCGGTGCAGGCTACAAAAAACCAGCAGCTTGCCGAAGCTCTTCTCAAGCAGAGCCAGTCTTTGCTGAGTTTTCTCCATAAGGAGATTCAGCCTAAAAATCAGAATGTTTATTCCGCTCGCGGAAGATATGAAGTTTCAACTCCTAATCCTTCATTAATTAACGGAAGGCTCTGATATGGGTGTTAACTCTCTCCTCAATATGGGCACGGGAGCTCTTTTTGCCTCCCAGTCTGCCATTCAGGTCACCGGTGACAATATATCCAATGTCAATACCGAGGGCTACTCCCGCCGTAAGGTTAGGCTTGAGGAAAATATCTCACTTGACTGGAGGCCGGGACAGCTCGGCACCGGAGTCAGGGCCGCTGAAGTATACAGAAATTTCGATCAGTTTGTGGAAAACAGCTATAATGACAAGTCTTCCATGACCAGTAGATGGGATGCACTTTATCAGAATTTAAGCAGTGTTGAGAGCATCTTTAACGAATCAAGCGGTTATGGGTTAAACTCCACCCTGAGTGCTTTTTTTAATTCATGGCAGGACTTGAGCCAGCGTGCTGATGATTCATCTACACGTGAACAGCTTCTTGATAACACCAGAAATCTGATCAACAGTCTGCATTCAATGGAAGATGACGTTGAACGTTATCAGCAGCAGGTTGAAGATTATATCAAGCAGGATATTTCCAGTGCTAATGATATAATGAAACGTATTGCTGATATTAACAAACGTATCAACGTGGATCAGGTTGACGGTCAGAACAATCCTAATTCACTTTATGATGAACGTGCCAGACTGGTTCGTGACCTTTCCAAAATCATGGATACAACCATGGTTGATAATGGAAAGGGCAATATCACTCTGCTTACCAAAGCCGGACAGACTCTGGTAGACGGTGACAAGGCTTTTTCTCTTTCCTACGACGGTCCTCAGTCCCAGAACAACCTCACTCCGGGATCAAATTTTGACGGTGAGGTCTATTTCGATGGCTCAAGTGACTTTGAATACACTCTTGAAGTTACGGATTCAGGAAAGGGTGTCAGTTCCGGTTCCGGTGCAGCCCAGTTCAGGGTCTCTCTTGATGGAGGCAAGACCTGGCTGAAGGATGAGGATGGTAATGAGAGACTTTTCTACGCCCGTGGTGAAGATCAGGCAATAGATGTTGACGGCGTCAAAGTCTGGTTTGGAACCGCTGACGATTCTGCCGGAAACCCGACTCAGAATTTTACCAAGGGTGACAAATTTAACATTGTGCCTAAAAGCGGAGTTTACTGGGTTAGAAATACTTCCACCAAGGAAAACATCACCCCGCAGATAAGTTTCAGCGGTCAGGATGATTCCAAAAGGCTGGTTGGCGGATCTCTTGCCGGTTATCTCACTTTTAGAGACTACAATGTCGGACGTTATAAAGAACGCATGGATGCCATGACAAAGGAAATTGTCTGGCAGATAAACCGCATTCATTCTCAGGGAGCCGGGCTTGAAGCCTATAACTCTATGGAAGGAACCTACTCGGTCACAACTGATGACCGTGCTCTGGGAAGCGGTGCTTCAGGACTGCCTTATGCCGATAAACTGACTTCAGGCAGTTCGGAAATGTATTTTTATAACAAGACTACCGGTGAACTTGCTTCTGCAGCATCATTCGGACCCATTGATTTTTCAAGCATAGTTCCTCCGGGCAGTGAGACTTTTGATCCTTCGCAGCATTCTATTAATGATGTTGCCACGGCTATTAATAATACCTTCGGTACGTATGTCGATGCGTCTGTTGTTAACCATAAATTACAGTTGAAAGCTAAAGACGGTTACGAGTTTCAGATGGGTACGGATACTTCCGGATTATATGCCGCATTGGGACTTAACACCTATCTGAGCGGCAGCACGACCAGAGATGTCGGTCTGAACCCGGAAGCCAACAATAACTTGAATCATATCAACGCAGGGCATGTTAACGGAGCTGGTGAAGCAAACGCCGGTGACAACTCTTCCGCATTGGCAATAATGGAAATGAGTAAAAGTGATATCGCCATCACCACCGCCTTTGACGGAACCTCAAGACAGACTCTGATTGAATATTACGATTCCACAGTAGCCGCAGTTGGTTCTGATACTGCAAATGCTAAATTTAATTACAATTATCAGAACACGCTTGCAACAGACCTTGATGACAAACAGCAGGAGGTTGCCGGAGTCAATCTTGATGAGGAAATGAGCAATCTTATAAAATTTCAGCATTCATACACTGCCGCGGCAAAGCTTATTACAACCGCGGATCAGATGCTTCAGACTGTGCTGGGGCTTAAAAATTAGGTTCTCTTTTTGAGAATACGGTAACGGAGAAGGCTTATGAGAGTTTCACAACGCATGCTTTTCAATACATACGTGTCCAACATGAACAGGTCACTTACTGATCTTGTTGAGACTAATATCAAGAGCCAGACCCAGAAGGACGTGAACAAACCCTCTGATAATCCAGTGGGTATGGCCCGTATTCTGGATCACCGTGAAGCCCTCGCATCTGTAAGTCAGTATCGTGACAATATCGATACCGCTAAAGGATGGCTCAACCTCTCAGATACCACTTTAAGTCAGGTTTCAACCATAATCACAAGAGCCAAGGAAATCGCTGAGCAGGCCTCTACAGGCAGTATGACTGCTGATAACCGTGAACAGGTCAGCTATGAAGTAAGACAGCTTTTTCAGCAGCTTGTGAGTCTTGGAAATACTGAGTTCGATGGTAAAAGCATTTATGCCGGTCATAAAGTTGACCAGAATGCTTTTGAAGAAACTTTATGGATGACTACAAATGATGCCAATGTCAGCTCAAAGCAGTTTTCCATTCAGGGTGCTTCAAGCAAAAGTATTGTCATTCAGTTTACGAATTCCGGAAACGTGGGACATGATCCTCTGAATTACCGTTTTTCTAAAGATGGTGGAGATACCTTTGTCGAGAAGCAGCTCACACCCCCTGATACAACCCTTGATCTTGATGGGGTCACCCTTGATCTGGAAGATAATACTCCGGTAAGGGCCAATGATCCTGACAATACCAATGATACGGAAGGTACGTGGCTCTGGGTCCGTCCCACCGCAAGGTATATGGGTGATGATGAAGACGGTGCCACTGTAAACGGTATCAAGACAACTCTTGCCGGTGGTAATACTGAAGCTGAAGGAGCGTTTTCAAAGAATGTCGTGGTGCGTATTGATGAAGCGACAGATCTTGCCAGCGAGATAAAGTATTCTTTCAGTATGGACGGCGGAACCACATGGACAGAGGGTAACTCCAAAAGTGCTGACGGAACAGCTTCCAACGCTGTTCTCATAGTACCCGGTGGAACTTTGACTATTGCATCCAACGCTGGAGTCAACTCCCTTGCGTCAGGTGCGCAGTTCATAATCAAGCCGGACATGGCCGCAATAGATTTTCAGATTCAGGAAAATGAGACAGTAAGAGTCAATGATGTTGGCAAGGATATTTTTGGCGGTATATATAAAGCCAACGGAGCCAGCTCCGAGTCCACTGTTTTTTCTGATAACAGTATGCTTTTGAGTAATGCTTCACCAAGCGAGAATCTTTTTGAAACAATGGGGAATCTGGTTGCTTTTCTTGAAACAAACAATCAGAGCGGGGTGCAGAAGTGCCTTGCGGACCTGAATGCGTCGCAGCAGCATGTTTTAACCAGAACCGCTGATGTCGGTGGTAGAGAAAAAAGATTACAGGTTGCTGATAACGTTCTTTCAAATCTTGAAATAAACGAGAAGGAAAGAATTTCAAACATAGAGGATGCTGATATCGGAGAGCTGATGACCCAGTTGTCTCAGCAGCAGATAGCTTATCAGGCTGTTTTGAAATCTTCTTCTGTTATCATGAAGATGAACCTTATGGATTATGTTTAGCAGCTGATAAAAATGTCCGGTATATCAGTATAATCTGTTTAACCACAGCAAGGCTTGCGGGAGCTGTTTTCTTTTTTTGCAAAAGTAAAAAAGTATGAAAAGGCTTGCGGTTAGAGTCTTTAGTGGGCTAAGAGATAGAAATGCGGGTGAAAAGTGGTTTCAGATCGCATTACTGAAAACAAACCATCTATTGGGATTACTACAGATACAGAAATATGCTGATTCTGACCCGTAGACCGGGGGAAGCTTTATACCTCGATGACAATATCAAAATAACGGTTCTCAGTGTGCAGGGCAGACAGATTAAGCTCGGCCTTGAGATACCGGAAGAAACTACTGTCTATAGAGAAGAAGTTTACCTCAAGATCAAAGAACAAAACCGTCTTGCTCTTGAAACCAGCCAGCAGGACCTTTTTGCTGCGACCGAGTTATGGCAAAAGAAAGAAAAAAAGTAATCCGTACACGTCTTGGTGAAAGAGAGATTATGGATGATTCCATTATCTATTTTTCCCGCGGGCTGATCGGCTTTGATGACAAAAGGGATTTCACACTCATTCGTGTGCGTGAAGATTCTCCTTTTATGCTGTTGCAAAGTCTTGAAGATCCTAACCTCGGACTTCTTGTCGCCGATCCGTATTCTTTTCTTGAAGAGTATGAGATTCGTCTGAGTGAAGCTGAAAAAAGGATTCTCAGGGTGGATAACATCCGCCAGATTGCTGTGCTTGTCACTGTTACCATTCCAAAAGGCAAGCCGGAACAGACCACTTTAAATCTCAGTGGTCCGATTGTTATCAACTATGTCGCTAAAAAAGGGTTGCAGATTCCTCAGGTTGATTCAAAATATCCAACACATTACTGCCCGGCTGCTGAAGATTTAAAATAGATTAAACTGCTTTTAGCCGGGAGTTTGTCCCTGATTTTAAATTATAAAATCAGGATAGAAAATCTATCTCGTCCCTGACAAGATTCATGGCAGTCTTTTTGATATCAGGGCGATAGGTTCCGTTGCGGACCTTTTCTCTAAGTTCGTTCACCTTAGATTCCCTTGTGTCGGGGGCTTCCGCTGCTGAAAGACGTGCTTCACCAAGAAGTCTGGCCTGCGATGAAACATTTATGGTGTCTGTTGTTGCGGCTGTAGACTTTTGTGCATTGCTCTGCTTTCCGGATTCAGTCTTGGCTTCACGAATCTTCTGGTCGTAAGCCCTGATCTGCTGACCGGTGTACTTGTTTATCTTCATAATCCCCTCCAATGCTCATTCTTTTCTGCCGGATGACTTTAGCTGCATTAACATCGGGCTTTATCAGAGCATGGTTGCGTCAACCTTGTCCAGTGTGATCTCCCAGAGGCGGTTCATTACCTGTGCCTTTTCGGCTGAAGGAAGATCAATTACTCCATCCGGAGTTTCCTTTAAAATCTGGACGTCTCCGCCGTCCAGCGGATACTCGAAATAGTATCTTTCTCCGAAATCCAGTTCCAACTGGTCTACTATATCGGTCACTACCGGATTTTCTGAACCCGCAACGATGAGATTTTCGATAATTTCCCGAGAAATTTTTTCGACCATCTCTCTGCGCTTGGCTTGACGCGAGATGGAAACAGCATCCTGAGAGTCCGAGATCTTCAGGGCACGCCTGAATCTCGCGAGTCTCTTCGCGCTGCTTAGCTGCTTACCGTAAGTGCGCAGCATGTTTCGAATTTCTGCGGGACTGTTAGCCATAAATTGTAATTCTCCTTATTCATGTTATCGGCCACATCCTGTAATGACTTTATAGTCTGATCCCAAAAAATTAATAAATTTTTTAAAAGCTGTGGACGGACAAAGTGTTGTTGAATATTGACCGTCTTTAAACTACTGTTTGGGCGCGTAATCCGGTCTTAATGGATTTCGCAGATATTATGTAAAAATTAAATGATTTTTGAGCGGTCGCTTTTTCCGGCACCGTTTGAGATTACTTTTATAGTATAAAGAATGGTGCACCAGTGTATTTCGGGAGAAGACCCCATGTCGTCAGAAAATAAATCAGTACTTATCGTAACCAAAGCCGGAGGGGGCGAAGCCAATGCTCTTGCTGAAACCATAGCATGTTGGCTTGAAGAAAGAAATGTGCCGTCGGTTATCGTTCAGCATCCCGAGCCTCCTGCACGGGTTGATGTGGTCCGTTACCGCAAAGGGTGCGACCTTGTTGTCGTCCTTGGTGGAGACGGTACATATATAAGTACTGCCGGACAGGTTTTGGATTGGGGAGTGCCTGTGCTCGGGGTAAATCACGGTAGAGTCGGCTTTCTGGCCGAAGCTCCTAGAGAAGATTGGGAAACTGCTATGGAGCAGTATCTTGCCGGACAGCTTGATATCTCCAGAAGAATTGCTTTTTCTTATGAGATTCAGCACGGCAATAATATTGTCGCCAAAGGAATCGCCGTTAATGATCTGGTTATTTCCAGAGGAGCTGTAGCAAGAATTATTTCTTTTGATGTCGGCTGGCAGGGCCAGTGGATCAGGAATCTTCGCGCTGATGGTCTGATTGTCTCAACTCCGAACGGTTCAACTGCTTACAATGTCTCGGCCGGTGGTCCTCTGGTCCATCCCGAGGTAGGTGTTTTCTGCCTTACTCCCGTCTGTCCTTTCCTTAATGGTATGCGTCCCATGGTTCTCCCGGTGACCGACCCGCTGACTATTGATATTTCAGAAACCAGTGGAGATGTTTATCTGACTGAGGACGGAAGAGTGCCGTATCCCTTAAGCAGCGGATACAGAATTATAGTTAATCGCAGCAAAAAAGACCTGCTGCTGGCAAGGATAAAGAAAGATACTTTTTTCGCAAAACTCAGAAGTAAAGGTTTTATCTCGGAGTAGACAAAGTGGCCAAACTGCCTGAATTTTCTTCTATTAAAGATATCAAATATGGAACCGACCCGCATGTTGATGCATGGCTTTTATATTTTATGACCTCAAATAATCTGGAGCATTTTCTGGACCCGCTTAAAAATGCTTCCCCGGAGCAGCTGCGTTTTATGGTTGCTCTTGAAGATGGTCAGGTTTTCGCTCCATGTTCAGACTGGCAGTTCAGACGGCTTATTACTCCCGGAAAAATAGAAGAACTTAATGTGGAGTATGCGCAGATATGGAAACTGTTCACCCGTCTTGTGTGTACCCATGTGACTGAGAGATACCGGCGTAGACTTATCTTAGGGCTTTGCCGTCTTAAATTCCGTCAGGCTCTTGATTCGACAATTCTCATCCCGTGGCGGCTGCTGAAAGGGATGATAACAATTTTTCTTGCACACAGCGGACTCGATGATCCGTACACCGAACGCAAAAGCCACCTTTTCAATCATGGCGTAAAGTACGTGGAAAGCGATTTCTTCACTAGTGTGATGAAAGCCTGTCCGTATCCTCCCCTGAAGTGTGAATGCCTTGCTGACATGCGCTTTGAACTGGATATGATTGAACTTGGCCGCCTTTTAAGGCTTTCCACTTTGCCGGATGCCTGGAGGGATGATCTTTTTCATGATGACTGGCATCGCTATTCATCGGCTTATTCAGCAGATAAACCTGATTATTCGGCCATGCGTGAGATTTTTAAAAATAAGCGTTCGGGAATGAAGATTCTTTACCTGCCCGGTGACTGCGGAAGTCTCATGGTCGATCTGTTAATTATCCGGTCACTTATCCGGCAGGGCCATAACGTTGTTCTGTCATTGAAAGAAGGTTTCTGCTTTGACAAGACCACATTCTGGGACAGGGAAAACAACCCTGCTCTGGCTGAGGCGCTCAAGGACGCTTATTTCCTTACCGAAGACCGTATCAGTAAAAACGGCCTCCTTGCGACACTTAGAGAGAACCCCTTTGTTGTTATCTCTGACGGCACCCGTGAACGCCTGAATCTTATCAGATGCAGTGTTACCTTTGCCCGGGCATGGAAAGAGTCTGATCTTATTCTTGCCAGAGGATACGGCAACAGCCGCAGGCTGGTAAGAAATTCTCATGGGTTCACCCGTGATGTCATATCATTTTTCCGCAAGGATGACGGCAGATTCAGGATTGAATTTAAACCGAAATCCGAGTCAGTCCGGCAGATAAGCGAGTCTGAAATCAGAGCCAAAGCTGATGAAATTATAGCTGAAATGCAGAAAGCCCGTGGCGATGGCAAAACAGTTATGTTTTACAGTGCCATAGTCGGCAGTATTCCCGGACAGGTTGATACGGCTATAAACATCCTGAATACTTTTGTTAAATATCTGCGCAGCAGACTGGACGGTACATATATTATAAATCCTGCCGAACATTTTGAGGAAGGTATGGATGCCGATGACCTTATGTATATGTGGGAACGTGTGCAGCGCAGCGGATATATCTCAGTATGGAGATTTCAAAGCTATGGTGATATTGAAAAAAGTTTTGAGTTGATGCAGAAAAAAGTTCCGCCTGTCTGGGCAGGTAAAGATGCTACTTATTCTACCGGCTGCACAAAAGAAATGCGTATTGCTCTTGATGTGCAGTCACGTCAGCCCGAATTGCAGATAATCGGACCAAGTCCTGAAAGATTTTCCAGAAGACGCGAGTACGGTGTCGGAAGATTCAGTGATGTTGTTATCGGGTCTTAGAACTGGGAAAATATATGGTTGGAAAATTTATATCACGTAGTGTTTTTTTTATAAGTCTGCTTTGCGTTCTGATGTTTTTTTCCGGCTGTGCTCCGCGTCAGGTAATGACTGGCAGGAGAACTGTTGCTCCCGGAGCTAAAACAAAAGTATGGGTCAATCGCGGGGCAAATAAAAAGTTACAGGTTGAAAATGGTCCGGTTCGTTTTACCGCTTTAAATTCCAATAGTGCGGAGGTTGCGGCTACAAAACTGGACTACCGTGGTCAGGAGATGGATACATGGCGTTCTCTTGGTCCTTCAATCAGGAAGACTATTGAATATGTGAGGCGTAATCCTTCTTCAGGGTTAGCCCTTAACAGACCGGAACTCAGGCTTACGTGGGGACAGCTCCGCAAATCGCTTGAGGATTTTGAAAGAATTCTGACAAGGCTTGATCACGATCCCTCAATTCTGGGACGTTATTTTGTCTGGTACAGATTGCGTTCGGGGGCCACTATGACCGGATATTTTACTCCGGTTATTCAGGCCAGCCTGAAAAAACAGGGTGCTTACAAATATCCTGTTTATCGCAAACCACCGGATCTTAGAAAAGCCAATCCGGGCCAGACCCACCCGTGGACGGAACAGATGCGTAAAGCTTACCGTGTTGAGAACGGTAAAATTCTTCCGTACCATTCACGCGGTGATATTGATATTAAAAGGGTGCTCGACGGAAAAGGACTTGAGGTTGCATGGCTTAAAGATCCTGTTGATCTTTTTTATATGCATGTGCAGGGCGGTGGAGTTCTTCAACTTCCTGACGGCAGATTGCGTACTGCTGTTTTCAGTGGCAGCAACGGGCGTAATTTTAAAGGGCTGGGAAGAATTATGCTGGAAAAGGGATTCCTCAAGCGTAGTGAGCTTTCCGTTGCCAATATAAAAAAATATCTTTTCAGCCATCCTGATAAAATGTGGAATATTATGGCTGAGAATGAGAGTTATATCTTCTTTGATGTAACCAGAATGCGGCCCATGGGGGCAACCGGTAAACCTTTGACTCCGATGGTCAGTCTTGCAGTTGATCCCGGAGTTATCCCTCTGGGAGCAATTGTTTCCTACAGGGTTGATGTTTATCCGGAACCGGGAAGGCCGGCCAGACGTATTAACGGTCTGGGACTTGCTCAGGATACGGGCAAGGCCATAAAAGGTCCCAGACTTGATTATTATACAGGTGTAGGTAAGAAAAAGCAGTTCATGGCCAACCACCTTAAGAACAGGGTTCCGGTCTATCTTTTGATAAGCCGGGCCGCACTTAGAAGATAGTTAATAAAATTCGAATATTATATATGGTAATATTAGATCAGCAAGGAGCGATATATGGTTCAGTTTGAAACTGTCATCGGGCTTGAAGTTCATGCCCAGCTAAAGACAAAGTCCAAAATATTTTGTGGATGTTCTACCGAATTCGGTAAAGATCCTAATGAAAACGTGTGCGAAATCTGTTCCGGTATGCCCGGAGTACTCCCCGTGCTCAATGAAAAAGTTGTGGAGTATGCCGCAAAAATGGGGCTTGCTACTAACTGCACCGTAAATAAAAAGTCTGTATTCGCCCGTAAAAATTATTTTTATCCCGATCTTCCGAAAGGTTATCAGATTTCACAATTTGAGCTTCCCATTTGTGAGCATGGGCATGTTGATATTGTGCTTGGTGCTGATACTGATAATCCAGTAACCAAGAGGGTTGGACTGACTAGAATCCATATAGAAGAAGATGCCGGAAAAAACATACATTCTGCTGCTGAAAATGCCAGTTATGTTGACCTTAACCGTACCGGTGTACCTCTCATAGAAATAGTAAGTGAACCGGATATGCGCAGCGCCGAGGAGGCTGTTGCCTATCTCAAAACTTTACGCAGCATCCTTCTTTATCTCGGAATATGTGATGGAAACATGGAAGAAGGTTCGTTCCGTTGTGATGCGAACGTGTCTGTCCGTCCAATGGGGCAGGAAGAATTCGGTACAAGGGCTGAACTTAAAAACCTCAACTCATTCCGTCATGTTCAGAAAGCTATTCAGTATGAAGTCGGCCGCCAGATTGATCTGGTTGAAGACGGTGAAAAAGTTATTCAGGAAACCCGCCTTTATGACGCCGCAAAAAATATAACCCAGTCCATGCGCGGAAAAGAAGAAGCGCATGATTACCGCTACTTCCCTGATCCTGACCTTGTGCCGATAGTTCTTGATGATGAATGGCTAGGGGACTGGCAGATGCAGCTTCCTGAACTTCCGGCAGAGCGCAAACAGCGTTTTGAGGATGATTACGGACTTAGCCTTCAGGATGCGGAATTTCTCACTTCAGAAAAAGAACTCGCTGATTATTATGAAGCCGCAGTTGAAAATTACAATGAGCCGAAGAAGGTTGCCAACTGGATAATGGGCGACTTTGTTCATGAGGTTCATCAAAGCGATGTTTCTATTGCTGAAACCAGTTTTAAACCGGAACTTCTGGCTAAACTTGTACGCATGGTTGATGAAGACCAGATCAGTAATAAAATAGGTAAAGATATTTTTCCTGATATTTTTGCTGAAGGTCTCGATCCTGAAAAATATGTCAAAGAAAAGGGCTTGGTTCAGATTTCAGATTCTTCAGCTCTTGAAGCTGTTGTTGATCAGGTTCTGGCTGAAAACCCGGATGAAGTGGAAGCCTATAAGGGCGGCAAGAAAAAACTTGTCAGCTTTTTTATGGGACAGATTATGAGAAAAACAAAAGGACAGGCCAATCCCGGAATTGTCAGCAAGATGATTCAGCAGAAATTGGGCTGATAGATGTTTTAAATATTCCAGAGAGGGGTGCTGCAATCCCTCTCTGGAATTTGTTTTTGAATAACATTCCGCTTATATAAAAGTATGGCTTGTTGGATTTTTCTTGGAACTGATTTTTTTTAATATTTGTATCAAGACTTCTTTCAGTACCAGCTATGGAGCTTTAAATGACTGAGCATATTCAATTTTCACCAGAAAAGGACTGCCTTGTCCTGCTTGACCAGCGTTACCTGCCAACCCGTGAAGACTGGTTCGACTGCAAAACAACTGATGATATAGTCGAGGCCCTTGTTGTGATGGTTGTGCGCGGTGCTCCGGCTATCGGGGTTACCGCTGCATACGGATGTTATCTCGCCGCCAGAGAAGTTGCCGGCAGTGAAGACTGGAAAAAGGCTCTTGAGATAAATCTGGATAAGATTGAAAATGCCCGTCCTACTGCGGTGAACCTTGCCTGGGCTGTTCGTGAAATGCGTAGAGTCTGGGAAGAAGCCGGAGATATTTCTCTTGATGAGCTTTGCCTGATCTGGCTTGAGAGGGCAAAGGAAATCCATGCTGATGATATAAAAATGTGTGAAGCTATCGGTAAGTTCGGCGGAGAACTTATGGATGACGGCGATACCATTATGACTCACTGCAATGCCGGGGCCTTGGCTACTGCCGGATATGGAACCGCTCTTGGAGTTATTCGCGGGGCTGTTGATCAGGGTAAGAAAGTTCAGGTCATTGCCAACGAAACCCGCCCGTTTTTACAGGGAGCACGTCTCACTGCTTATGAGCTTCATCGTGACGGAATACCTGTAAAAGTAGCTTGCGATAACGCCTGCGCTCTTCTTATGAAAAAAGGGCTGGTGCAGAAAGTTGTGGTCGGTGCTGACCGGATTGCTGCCAACGGTGATGCCGTCAATAAAATTGGTACATACGGTGTAGCTCTTCTCGCACATGAGTTCGGCATTCCGTTCTATGTTGCCGCCCCTGTTTATACGATTGATCCTGAAACTCCCACAGGCGATGACGTTCCTATTGAAAACAGAACACCGAGAGAAGTAACCCATGTGGGTGATACCCGCATAACTCCTGAAGGAGTTGAAGTCTTTAATTTCGCATTTGACCCGACTCCTAATGAACTTATTGCCGGTATTATCACCGAGAAGGGCGTTCTTAAAGCTCCCTACACTGAGGCTATAAAAAAACTGTTTAGTTAGCTAATTAATTAAAGGAATTATGTAGTATTATTTATTTTTCAGCTTTTAAAGGGGGGTGTCAGTCTTTACAGACTCATTCCTTTGTGCCATAGGCCTCATTTGTATTTGCAATTATCTGGCGGGAAGGAATGTCTTCCCGCCTTTTTTGAGCTATAATGTCTGAAAAGACAATTGTAATAAATTTTTTCCCCGGAGGCTGATCATGCTGCCTACTTTAGCACTTCTTGGACGTCCGAATGTTGGTAAGTCCACCCTATTTAACAGGCTGCTGCGTAAAAACAGGGCTATTACCCATGATATGCCGGGGGTGACCCGTGACAGAATTTATGAAGAAGGTCGCTACAATGACGTTCGTTATGCTCTTGTCGATACCGGCGGTCTGGTTGTTGATTCCAATTCTGAAGACGGCGGGTTCGAAGAACATATCTTTGAGCAGGCTAGAGAAGCCGTAGCCGAATCTCAGGTTATAATGCTTGTTGTTGATGGCAGGGAAGGGCTGACCTCTCTGGATGAGCAGGTGGCTGCATTTGTTCGTCAGAGCAATAAAAAAGTTCTTGTTCTTGTTAATAAAGTAGATGGTGAAGAGCTTGAAGCTCAGGCCACTTCTGAATTTCATGCTCTCGGCTTTGAGATGCTTCCTGTTTCTGCCGAGCATGGATATAATCTTGGTAAATTGCGTGAGAAAGTAGCTGAACTTGCTCTTGAAACAGGAATCGTCCCTGAAAGTGAAGAAGAGCTTGCTGCAAAAGGTCTTATGATCGCTATGCTGGGTCGCCCGAATGCCGGTAAGTCTTCAATGGTTAATGCTCTTGTTCGCGAAGACCGCGTTATCGTGAGCGATGTGGCTGGGACCACAAGAGACAGTGTTGACGTTACCTTCGAAGAAAACGGTTCACGCTATACATTTGTTGATACTGCCGGAGTAAGGCGCAGAACAAACATTACTGATACTCTTGAAAGATTCAGTGTTCTGCGGGCTCTTAAAAGTAGTAAGAAAGCCGATGTTACTGTCATGGTAGTTGATTCCATCCACGGCATCACCCGTCAGGACAAAAGACTGCTTGATTTTTTGATAAAAGAAGCCACTCCTTTTATTGTTGCGGTTAACAAGATTGATCTGGTTCCCGCAGATGAAATGAAAGCAATGAAAGAAGGATTCGCTTACGCTTTAAGAATTGCTCCGCATATTCCTGTTATATATACTTCAACTATCACCAAGGCCGGCCTTGGCGGACTGTTGCCGCTGGCCAAAAAGCTTAAGAAAGAATGTTCTATCCGTACCACCACAGGTCAGCTCAACAGGGTTATGAAAACTGTTATTGAGCGTCAGCAGCCTCCGGTAGTAAAACGTAGACGCGCTAAATTTTATTATTTGACTCAGGCTGATGAAGAACCGCCAACCTTTGTCTTTTTTGTCAGTGATGCCACTTTGATTAGAGACAGCTATAAGCGTTTTCTTGAGAACAAGCTTCGCAAGATGTTTAAAATTAAAATGGCGCCTCTTGGAGTTGTCTTTAGATCGACTCACAAGAAAAAAGAAAAGAAAAAGTAGAAATTTATTGTAATTAAAGGTTGACAGCGTCAGGGATAAGACGTATTCCATCGCTTCCAACGCGGTTGAAGTTCAAGCCGCAAGGCTCTTTATATAAAAGGAGAGGTGGCCGAGCACGGCTGAAGGCGCTCGCCTGCTAAGCGAGTATAGGGCTTAAAACTCTATCGAGGGTTCAAATCCCTCCCTCTCCGCCATATTTCAAGGGGTTAGAAGAAATTCTAACCCCTTATTTTTTTATCAAATTTTTGAATTTATTTAGTGGCTTATTTTTATTATGAGTTGATACTGTTTCTGCTGCTCATAATTTGCATAACTTAAGTCAAAGCTTTGGAGAAGTTTTCTGATTTCATGATGGGTTAATCCAATTGATGTGTAAATATGGTATGCACGGAATAATAGTAGACGCGGGTCTTGTTTTTTTGTGAATCAGAACATTATCATGTTAATAGCAAATTTATATAGGCGACTATAATCGATTGTCGATGGTGTACTATTAATAATAGATTGTTTTTTAAAGGTCGTTTTTGTACATAAATAATTAAATCAGGAATTGCTGTTCAAGATTCTGCAGTTGCTGATAAGCCATAGAAGAATAATTCATCCAGCTGAAAAAATATCATTAAATTAATTGTAAAAGTAAATTTCTTAATTCAGTTCACATCGCATTGCTGTTTGGGTAAGGTGTTTACCAATAAATAAAAGCTCTGTTCGAATTTTTTATGGGCCAACTGCTAACCTTAAGTTGAATTGAGGATATCTATTTTTTCGTGTAGTTATTTATTTTTCACTAACATCTTTTTATTTCACGTTTTTTAGACAGGATAGTATGTATAATCAGGTTAAAGTTCTCATAGTTGATGATCATGCCCTCGTAAGGGAGGGGTTGAAGACTATTCTTGCCAATCAGTCCGGAATTCAGGTTGTCGGTACAGCCGGAGATGGAGACGAAGCCATATTGCTGTATGAACGGCTGGAGCCTGATGTTGTGCTTATGGATTTATCCATGCCCGTAAAGGACGGTGTTCAGGCTATGAGAGAGCTGTTGAAGCTGGGAAAAAATACAAGAGTTCTGGCGTTGACCGCTCATGTTGATCAGGATCACATTTTTTCCGCTCTCGATGCAGGAGCCTGTGGCTATCTGCTTAAGAATTCTACTAGAGACGAGCTTGTGATGGCCATACAGACGGTTATGGAAGGAAAGGTGTATCTTGCCCCCGGAATTTCCGGAGAAGTCGCTAAAGGCTTTTTAAGGGTTGCTCGTGACACCACCGGTGGCAAGCTTGGAAATTTAACTGATCGTGAAAAAGAAGTTTTCCGTCTTGTTGCAGAAGGCTATAAGAATCGCGAAATTGCTGATTTATTAATCATAAGTATCAAAACTGTTGAAAAACATCGTTCCAACCTGATGAAAAAACTTGGCCTCAAATCAGCCGCAGAGGTAAAATGTCTCTGGTCTGAGCTTCACAATTCCTGATCCTGATCTAAAATTTTTATCCTTTTCATCTTCTCTCCAGATCTTTATTCATTTCATTATGTTATATCCATCAGAAAGATATAGTTAATATTATTATACACATATATCGTAAAAATAATCTTATAATTAATTTTTATAATATAGTGTAGGCTAGCTGTAATCTGTTTAAGTATGTTTGAATTTTTAATTTATATATTGTGCTTTTTATAATCCATGAAGAGTTATATTATAAATCTATCTATTCACACAATATTTTAATTTTACTGTATTTGTTTGGTGTAATTAATTTCAGATTACAATAGTTGTATTATGTTTTTTAATTGATTTTTGCGTGTTTTATTATTCGTGATAATTTTTGTCTAATGGAGGGAGTATGGACAAAATATTGCAAGGAGCAATAGAAATCGCCAGGGCTCAGGCCGGTGTGAGAATCATGACCGATGATGAAATTCTGTCCATGATTTACAACCTTGATAATAGTGTACGAACTGCGCTCGCAGATGGAGTTAATGGCGGCGGAGCAGATGCCCCCGCACAGGACCCCCAGAAAGCCATTAAGGAAAAGAGTATTACCTGTCTGGAATGTGGCAGTTCTCTTAAAATAATAACCAAACGTCATCTGGCTAAACATGATTTAACCGCTGATGAATATCGTTCCAAATGGGGCTATGCCAAAAAACAGCCTCTGGTCTGCAAGTCTTTGCAGCGTGAACGCAGAAAAAAAATGAAAGATATCCAGCTGTGGAAGAGAAGAGGATAGCTTTTGAGGCTGTTGGGTAATTGAGATATAATTTGCCGGGTTACATATAAAGTTTATTTTCGTCTTTTTTTAAGGATATATTATTTTATTCAAAAAAAGGGTTGACTTTTTAGCGTAGTTCAGAGAAATTGCATCTCGCTTTTGGAGAGGTGGCAGAGTCCGGTTTAACGCGGCGGTCTTGAAAACCGTTGAAGGTTTGCGCCTTCCGGGGGTTCGAATCCCTCCCTCTCCGCCACAAGTAAATTCACAGTCTAAGTACTGTTTTTAAAGCCCTGCTTACGCAGGGCTTTTTTGTTTTATGGAGTCTCAATATTTTACGTCATAGGTTGGTAGGCCTTAATTGTCGACGTGTTTTAAAGGGTTCTATTCGACCCGTTTTTAACCTTAGCTATGAAAAGCTGATAAACAAAGACTTGGCTTTAGTATTACAGTGTAATATGTTGTAATACAAATGGAGGTTGTAAACATGATAAGTAAAGAACCAAAGAGCGAAGTCGTAACAATTCGTATAACTTCGGAAATGAAAGAGAGAATCGAAAAGCTTGCGCAGGCAACTAATAGATCAAAAGCTTTTTTGTTTGGCGAAGCTATTTCCAGTTATCTTGATGTGAATGAATGGCAGGTCAAAGCGATTCAGAAAGGGGTTGCTGAAGCTAGAAGCCCAGAAGCTAAGTGGACCTCTCAGGAAGATTTAGAGGCCAAGTATGCCGAGGATTAAATGGCTTGAACTGGCCGTTCAGGATTTGGATTCAATTTACGAATACATAAGTCAGGATGATCCGAGGTCAGCTAGAAAAGTAGTCTCAGCCATATTAAAAAATGTGAAGAGTTTGGAGCAGCATCCGCAAATAGGGCGAGCTGGCAGAGTTGCGGGAACTCGTGAGTTGATTGTGCTTAAGGGCGCGTATCTCGTGGCATATTGCTGCAATGAAGATGTCGAGATTTTGCGAGTGCTACGGCATAGTCAGGATTGGCGGGGTGTTTTGGAGTAGGCAAAGGATATTATGTCAATATTTCAAAGAAAAACCCCGCAATGCGGGGCTTTTCTTTACTGTTTGTCATGAAAGTTCACAAATAGGTAATGCTTGAATTCGCTTAATTGTGGAGATTCGTCTGCTTCGGGGAAATAAAGGTCTAAACCGTTTATGACGATTTTAACCAGGTCATCAGTTGCTTTGAGCTTGTAATACTCTTTTAGGTCATCTTTCATTTTGCTCCGTGCGCCATAAAACGATTGCAAAATTTTCAGACTACGCATACACTAAAAGTCTCACGTTTTGGTGCTTAATGGTGCCTTAAAAAGTCGTTCATGTTTTTGGGCGGCTTTTTTGTTTTGAAATGGATTTATTTACTTGTCACAGTGACAATCTACTGAAAGTTCCCTCCCCATTGAAGGCATAATACTTAGTCTGTTTTCTCTTGTCAAATAATTGACGGAAGGGAGATCTGTTGCTTTAAATCAATCTCTTGGAGGGTGTAATGCTGAATCAATTCGAGGATATTTTACAAGAGGTAAGGCGTCAAAATCCTCAATTTGATGAGGATATAGGTATGCAGTCAACAGTTCTTAATAGAGGTGCTGAGGCGATCGTTGAATCGCGTAAGAGTTATTTTGATGAAATTCTGAAGGGTAGAGAAGGTCATGCTAATTTTGTTGATCGAAATATCAAACGATGGGAAGCTCCATTTTTACTATTAGAATTGCTTATTGCATCATGTATTGAACTTGGAAGCGAATGTAGTAAAACATTTGTATTTGGGGATGATAATTCTGAAAATTTACATTTTGATGTTTTGCGTAGATTACATGGCAATGCATGTCTTGCAGCAAATGAGATAATGTGTCTTCTTAAAAATGGTTTTGCTGACGCAGCCTTTTCTAGGTGGAGGTCTTTGCACGAGATATCAGCCACTATGTTGTTTATTGATAAGCATGGCGCCGAGTGCTCTCGGCGTTATTACGATTATGACGTTGTTGAGTCTTGTCAGGCTGCGAATTGCCACGAGATTGTTAAAGGCCGAATTAATGAGGCTGGATTTAGTGCCGATGAAATTGAAGCACTCAAAAAATATCGGGCTGACCTTTTAGATACGCATGGTCAAGATTTTAGTAAACCATATGGGTGGGCAACTCCTTTTTTCCCTTTAGATAGAAATAAGAATCCACAAAAAGTAGTTTTTGGTATGATCGAGAAAGCTGTTAAACTCGATCATTTTCGTCCCTATTATAAATGGGCAAGTCAAAACGTTCACCCTATGTCAAAATCAATGCATAAAAATTGGGGGCGGCATGAAGTCAAAGGTGATGTTATTCAAGTTGGACCTAGTAACTCAGGCATGACTGTTCCAGGTCATTCTACAGCGTTAAGTCTGATACAAGCTACATCGGTGATATTGCAGCCAATAAAAAGTTTTACCCGAGCATGTCATGTTAAGGCGCTTATATTATTGGCAGATGAGATAGGTTCGGCTTTTCTCGATGTAGAGAATTCTTCGGAGAAATAGAATAAAGAAAAAGAAAATTTAAACTTTTTTTACAAAATATGAGTAACTCTCTGAGTAACCACAAAAATAAAGCCCTCTAAATTCCATTAAAACAAACCATTATCGTGTCTATTTTCCCTCTCTCCGTTACAATAAAAAATCAGCAAGCCCCACAGAGGATCAAAATCCTTGTGGGGCTAAAAAAGACTCACATTGATGTAAGCCTTATAATTTAATCATCTGTTTGTTTTTTAGTCTTACTTTGTCCATCCAAAGCTAACAATGCTTGATTATTAGATAAAATGTTTTACCATTCCGTCTAGCTTTAATTGAGCATTTATTTTGAAAATGTTTGCGTAATGAAATTTTTACTTCTTTATTCCATAGCAACATGTCGCCATTTTCTTCATCTGGTAAAAAATTCCATTGGTGCAGACCATGATAATTTTGCCTTTTACCTTCGTTGACAGCACCTTCAATAAATAGTGTTCCCGTCTTTTTAGTGGCAAGAAGCATATTTTCGATGGCTTTGATTGGATTATATGAATGGTCGATAGCATTACGGCTGTAGACCAAATCAAACTGACCCAGATTGTCTAAATCCAATTCTTCTGCAATCCCTTGCTGTGTCATGATTGCGGGGACGATGTTGAACGCACTTAATATTTCGTTATACACATCTGCGAGAGGATCAATTGCTACTATCTTTATTTTTTCCTTTAGACCTGCAAGACCTATGACTGTGTGCGGCCCAGCTCCAACATCAAGGATACTTGTTTCAGAATTTTTTATAAGGAATGGACGCAACACGGTCGGAAAAGGCAATTCCCCGGATGCTTTTTTTCTGAATGATTCTGCCTGTTTCTGCTTATTGGGAAAACCACTGATCACTCCGTACCAATAGTTAGCTTCTTCAGGTAGGTTTTTAAGCCATAACTCCGGATTATGTTTAATAACATTTTCCATTATGATCTCTCCTAAATCAGATTGTAATCATGCAGCTTATTGTTTGGATTCATAATGAGTATTCAAGACGGATCTTACTGATACATATTACGGTATAAATAATATTAAATTGTAATTTAAAATACATAGTTTGAAAAATATATGGAAAAACATCTAATAAGTACAGAATTATGCGGCAAAAGATTCTTGAGCATATAATACGACTGATTGTAATGCTTGGATTACCGTCTGTAAATTGGGTCATTTTGTCTATATATTTATAATTAAATTCTATAGTTATAATTATTCAAATCTTAAAAAAATAGCCTGATGTATAGAAAAATCAAATAGATATTGAAAATAGTGCTGATACAGATGTCAGAAGCTATGTGAATTAAGAATTACTAATTTTTTGGATGAGTAACTTGCGAGCAAAGCAGTGTAAAAATATTTTTTCCCTTGAATAAAGGCCTGCATGTTATTAACGGAGTTTAATATTTTAATACTTTTGTGAATATTATTCTAACTTTAAAACATGGGGGCTTAGGGTGGCTGATATTTTATGTCCTAACTGCAATAAACGGGTTTCTGAAAATGCATCAGCATGTCCAAAATGCGGTGAGCCGATAACGGAACAAACCGTTTTTGAAAGTAAAGAAAAAATAAAGAAGGTAAGGAAAAAAACTAGAGGATTCGTATTCGTAATATTCATTTGTCTGGTTGTAATAGTAGCAGTTAACAAATTCGGATCTTATCTGGAGGACAAAGAACCTACAAAACCGGTTAGCCAGAAGGTAGAGAAGCAAAAATTGATACTTGGCTTTGATGCTAAAGACTATATGAGTAGGTTCAGAGTTCAGGCTAGTGAAATGAATTTAGCTATAACAGATGAAAAACACTTATCTGGTGAAGTTAACGATTCAATAGAAGCTAATGTTGGCTGTTGTGCATATCTAGAAGTTACTACAACTAAAACCAGCCCAGCAAAGGTTGTGGAAGTAACAGTAAGCCTTGGTGGAGGCGATGGTTCTACTGCAGCAGCTGCACAGAAATTATTAGCCCTTGCTACTCTGATTATGACAACACAGCCGGGTAAAGATTCATCGTATAGAGGGCAGATCTTAAGAGACTTAGGATTCATGAATGGCAAGCTGCCTGTAGAGTCTAAGGCTATCAGAGGTGATTATAGATATCGGGTTCTAAATTACCCAGGGATGGGATTGATGATCGGAGTCGACAGGGCTCAATAAAATAGCTTGAAAACCTTTTTTAAAACTGAGTCGGGTGTCCGGCTCAGTTTTTTTATTTTATAAACTTAAAATGTTTTTAAAATATCCTATATGCTTAAATTTTAGAACAAATTAGCGTTGTTGTACGCTCTCCTGAAGTGTGTAATCGCAATTATTAATTTGTAGTATAAGTATAAAATAAGGCAAAGTGAATTAGTAGCATTGTATTATATTTCAAGTCGTTATCTATAAAATTTTAATTTATCTATTATTTTCTATTGAAAATAATTTTCTTTTTCATTAGCGTTTCTCCAAACAATAGTAGAGGCATGAAAAACAATTTAACGTTTACCTTTTCAATTGCTAAAAATTGCTTGGGTATCAGTCTGAGTATTTATATTTAAACTGTACGTTAATTGTTTTATCAGTATGCTGTCTCGAACTTACATCGGACAGTTAAATAGTGCTTCTTTCCGTTTCGATTTTTTTGTTTGCTTTGTCCCTTTGGATAAGAGTTGGGGGATTTTTGTACCTTTCTATTGATAATGATAATGAAGATCAAAATCATAAGAAGTGGGGCAGGCTGATTCAAATTTCGAATATGGGAAGATTTTACTTTGCTTCTATCTAGCTGTTTTTTGGGAATATAATTTTTTTATATTCAGACTGTTAGAGGCCTAAAGCTTGTTCATTTTATACTTATAACGGAGGCGAAGATGTTTTTAATCAAGGGGGTAAGGGGAGCAGCAGCTATAGCTCTATGCTGTTTTTTTTTATGTTCAAATGTAATGGCTGATGAGGTTGAAAAGACAAAGGAAGCTACATTTAATTCAACTGTCGACAGTCAGAACGCAAATACTAATGGAAGTTTATCTGTTGAAAAGAAGAAATCATCAACTTCAGAAAAAAAAACAGATTCTTTACCTATGTTATTAAAGCAATATGTAGTCACGGCAGATAAAATGAATACTGATGTTCAATCTTTGCCATCAAGTGTCACTGTTTTATCTGCTGACTCTATGGAAACAAGAAATATTACATCTACCAAAGATATTTTTACTACTGCACCTAACATGCATTATATAAAATCAGGAACTGATGCTTATGTAGGTGATTCCTTTGCTTCAATTAGAGGTATTACTTCTTTTATGTCTGGAGCTCCAGTTCTTGGAGTATATGTAGATGATGTTTACCTTCCTGGATATGAAATACCACTCTTTGATATTGAAAAAACAGAAGTTCTGCGTGGTCCACAGGCCACTCTTTACGGCCGTAACAGTCAGGGTGGTGTTATCAGTATATACACAAAAGAGCCGAGCAGAACCGAATGGGAAGGAAAGGTTGCTCAAACATTCGGTAACTACAATACCTCTACTTCAACCGGAATTATTTCCGGGCCTATAGATGATGACTGGTCTATGCGTGCCGGTGCTCAGTATGAATATACTGATGGTTTTTCCAGAAACTATGATGGAAACAGAGACATAAACAAGCATCGTAACTGGAGTGCTCAGGGAGCTGTTGACTGGCATCCGAATGATTCATTTAAATTTACACTTAATTTGGATGGTCAGGATTACGATGGTAATAACGCTGAACTTCAGGATTATTCGAGCATCCAATCCAGTGCGCATGAGGTTGATGTAGACTGGGCCGGTGTTGCCAGAAAACTTGCCGGCGGAGTTTCCGGCCGTGCAGAATATAAGTTTAATTCCATGAAATTCCTGTCGATCACTGCTGTTCGCCAGACTAATACTCAAAGTGATCAGGATATGGATTTCACCAGACAGGATATCACAAGGTACGACATTGATATCTCGAATAGCCTTATAACTCAGGAATTCAGGCTGCAGTCTGACGACAAAAAAGACAAGCTTCAGTGGCTGGTAGGGTCCTTCCTGTTTAGTGAAGATGAAGACCTGCGTTATGAGTATCTTGCTGGTAAAGATGACCCCACTGTTCCCGGTGAACACTATCGTCAGGATGGTGATACAGATACTAAAGGATTCGCCTTTTTCGGACAGGGAGTTTATGCGCTTGGAGATTTAGATATTACCCTTGGACTCCGGTACGATTATGAAAGCAAGAGTTTTGATTATGAGCACTGGGCTTCAGCCGGAATGATCACCAACTGGGGAATGACTAATGTTTCGGGGGATGCAAATAATTCATACGGAGTCTGGCTGCCCAAGGTGGCTCTGGGCTGGCATGCAACAGATAATATTATGCCTTATGCCAGTATTTCAAGAGGATATAGAAGTGGTGGATTTAACCTGACCCAGACACCTGGTAAAGCGTATGACCCTGAATTTACCTGGAACTACGAAGCTGGTCTTAAAACCACATGGCTGGATAAAACTCTTAAATTCAATCTGGCCATGTTTTACATAGACTGGACAGATATTCAGGTTATGCAGCCTCAGTTCCCTGACTTTACTATCACCAATGCCGGTAAAGCAGTTAGTGAAGGTTTTGAAGTTGAAACTTCATGGCTCCCGGTTCCAAGTCTGGAACTTTTTGCTAACGCCGGATATACCCATGCCTATTTTACCGACTACTCAGATGATGCCGGGGATTATTCCAATAAAAATGTAACCAATGTTCCTGAATACACTATATCAGCCGGAGCAACCTATAGGTTCCTTGAACATTTTATGATTAATGGAGATTATTCTGCTGTTGGACCTATGTACTATGATGCCGCAAATACTGTAAGACAGAATTTGTACCATCTTGTTAATGCCAAGGTCGGCTATGAGGGTGATCAGTTCGACTTTTATGTCTGGGGTAAAAACCTCTTGAACCAGAAATACGCAACAAGAGCTTTTGAAATGGACACAAAGTGGTACGGAAGAGCTGGTGATCCTCTTACTGTAGGATTTACTATGGATTACAGATTTTAGGTGCTGCTAATTAATTAATAATAAACTGCAAAGGTAATCTCTTTGCTGTGATTATTTAAAACAATCCGCAGCAAAGAGATTACCATAGTAAAATATACATAATTATGTTGGGTGCTGATATGCAGATGGATAAAGAGATGTATGCTGATGCAGGGGAATTTTATGACGTTGTTTCAGATGAACAATGGCGGTTGCGCAGGGACTCTTTTCAGAAGGTCCTTTCCGGTCTGAACAAGGTAGATGGTGCTGTTCTTGATATCGGTTCTGGCACAGGGCATGGAGTAGTTGCTGCGGCTGAGGTCTTACCTGAAGCTGAGATATTTGCTGTTGAGCCTTCACCAACCATGCGCACTGCTTTGCTGTCTAGAATTATGCAGAACGGGAATCTTAGAAGTCGGGTTACCGTTGTCCCTGCAACTTCTGAATCTATGGAAATTCCTGAAAGTTTAAGGGCTGTTCTCTTTCTGGGGTGCATAGGATTTATTGATGAGGAAGCCAGAAAGAAAATATGGTCCCGTCTGGCCTCCTGCATTTCTCCCGGCGGTCTTATCCTGTTTGATGTGATGATGATCAGCTCTCCTCAAGTTGTTCCCAAAATGCATCTTGCTGAAATACCAGTGGGCCGGAATACCTATCATGTCTGGATTGAAGGCTCCCCCGAAGATGATTTTTATGAAAAATGGATGCTTACGTATCAGATTGTTAGTGATGGAAAAGTTCTTTTAGAACGCAAAGCGGACTTTTTATGGAGAACTCTTAGCCTTGAAGATGTGGCCCGTGAATCTGAACCGTTCGGCTTTGCTTTTAAGCCTTTGACCGACACGCTTATCCCCTCAGGAATTTTGTATAAAAAAGATTAAAGTCAGGATATATGAAATCTTTTGTTTTTTATCCTGACCGGGAAGCTCCAATCAGCTGCTATTTTTTTGATTTGAAGAAGTTCTTGGATGATCAGAGCTTATCATCGTTTGGTTTAATGCTTGACGATTTGGAAAAGCAACAGGTGAACCTTAGGAAAGGAATATTTAGAAAACGTTATATTCTCGCACATGGGCTGCTCAGAAAGGTTTTGGGAAAAAGTTTGAATAAGGGTCCTGAAGATATTGTCTATACTCGTAATAGTTATGGAAAACCGGGATTGGAACATGGCGGGATTAACTTCAATATGTCTCATTCTGATGATTTGCTTTTAATATGCGTTTCAAAAAAATATAGACTTGGAGTAGACCTACAGCTTCATAAAAAAATTGAAAATCTCGATACTATTTCAGAAGAAATGTTTTCCAGCGCGGAAGCAGATTTTATGGAGCAGCAGCTAACTATAAATAAGTATAATGAATTTTTTAATATGTGGGCCAGAAAAGAGGCTTTGCTAAAATGTCTTGGTGTCGGGTTGATGCACAATCCGAAGACATTAGAGACTTTCCCGCAAGGGAGAAGATCTGCCGGAGCTTTTACTGAAGATAAGAGCAGGCTGCCCATTCAAATTTATTACGGTAACATTAAAAATATTCTTTCGTGGAGTATCGCCTTTATTTCATCACTGTAAATTTTAGGAATATTTTCAGGAGGTCGCAGTGCTAAAGTCCGATGATCTTTTGCAACTTATTTTAGATCTGTTAAAAAGCCGCACCAGTTCGGCAACGCTTACTGATGCCAATGCCACGTTTGATTCTATAGGTCTTTCTTCTTTTGAGTATGCGAATTTTTTGTCAGATTTAAAATCAGAATTACAGTTCAAATTTTCTGTAGCCGAAGCTCTTTCAATCCCGACACCGGCTGGACTGGCAGAATGGCTTTACCGTCTGTCTATTGATAATGAAAGTGAAAATATTTTTCAAAGTAAGAAACGCAGCTTTTCCCCAAAAACAGGAAAAAATATAGCCATAATAGGGGCCAGCTGCATTTTCCCCGGTATGCACAGGGGGGATGATCTGGAAGCCTTTTGGGATATTTTAAAAGAGGGCCGCGACCCGGTTTCCACCATCCCCAGTAATCGCTGGGATGCTGCTCAGGAAAAGGAGAAGGGGTATTCCATTTTCGGTGGTTTTATAGAAGATATCGATTGCTTTGACGCTCCTTTTTTTCATATTTCGCCTCGCGAGGCAGCATCAATGGACCCTCAACAACGCTTGGCTCTGGAGTTATGCCAGCATGCACTGGAACATGCCGGAATTACAGCAGATTCATTAAGTAAAGATGCTACCGGAGTTTTCTGGGGGGTGGGTGACTCCGAATACGGACGTTTGCTGCTTGGCACGGACGCACCACAGGATATCTACTCTTTTACAGGGGCTTCACCTTCATTAATTCCGGGAAGAATCGCTTATCATTATGATGTGCATGGTCCCTGCCTTGGTGTTGATACTGCTAGTTCTGGAGCGTTGCACGCCGTTCATCTCGCCGTACAAAGTTTAAGGCACGGTGAATGCTCTCAGGCTCTGGTCGGGAGTCTTAATTTATGCATATCACCAGAAAAACACCGCATGATGTCACGCGCAGGAGTCATGGCCGCTGATGGAAAATGCAAAACGTTTGATGTCTCTGCTGATGGCTATGTCAGGGCTGAAGGTGGCGGGGTTCTGATTTTAAAGAATCTGGATAAAGCTCTTGAAGCTGGGAACAACATTTTAGGTGTTATCCGGGGCACGGCTATAACTCATGACGGACACAGCAACGGATTAACCAGTCCCAGTGGAAAAGCTCAGGCAGAGCTGCTTAACACTGCTCTTGCTGATGCTGACTTGCTTCCTGCCGATGTGGATTATCTTGAATGCCACGGAACCGGAACCTACGTTGGTGATCCTATTGAAGTCGGAGCAATCAAAACTGTTTTTCAAGATCGCAATAATGATTCTCCGCTAAGGCTGGGATCAGTAAAAAGTAATATAGGACATTTGGAACAGGCCGCAGGAATAGCCGGAATTATAAAAATTTTATTGTCTTTTGCTCATAATACCATCCCTGCAAATCTTCATTTTAAAAACGAAAACCCATTGCTGGAACTATCATCAATTCCAGCGAGCGTTGTTTCAGAAAATGTGGTCTGGAAAGGAGATAAGCGTAAAAGGATTGCCGGAGTAAGCGGATTCAGCCTTGCCGGTGCCAACGCCCATGTTGTGCTCGAAGAACCGCCGCATTTATCCCGTAAAGATGATGTAACCGAGCCTTTAATGTCTCCTTCTTGGCAGTTGCTGCCGCTTTCAGCAGAATCCCCGGAATCTCTCGCTGTTGTGCAGCAAAAAATGTCCTGCTTTGTGAAAGAAGTCTCGGCTTCGCTGGATATGAATTTCGGATATAAAGATATCTGCCGTTCAGCACAGCTGGAAAAGGATCACTATGAATATCGCTCCTTTGTTGTCGGGGATAATCTGGACTCATTAGCCGCTCAGCTTGAAAGCGCACCATCAGTTAGTGACGACTCAGAATCAAAGCTACCGCGTGTGGCTTTTCTGTTTACCGGGCAGGGTGCTCAGCGCAGTGGCATGGGAAAAGGGCTGCTGAATAGCAGTGTGTTCAAAGAATCCCTTGAACAATGCTCGATGTATATGGATACACTGCTGGATATCCCCCTTAAAAAACTGCTTTTCGATGCTAATTTTTCTGAAAAACTTTTGCAGACTGCTTACGCCCAGCCTGCGCTTTTTGCATTCGAGTATTCGCTAGCTCAGTTGTGGCTGTCATGGGGAATCCGTCCGAAAGTTTTTATTGGACACAGCCTTGGAGAATACACTGCGGCCTGCCTTTCAGGAGTATTTTCGCTGGAAGCTGGATGCCGACTGGTAACAGCCAGAGGACGGCTTATGCAGCAGACCGCAGCAGGGGAGATGTATTCTGTTTTTGCAGAGGCTGGCAGGGTGCGTGAAATTATAACCGCAATGAAAGAAGACGCCTGCATTGCAGCTGTTAACGGACCTAAGCACACTGTTGTAAGTGGTAAAAAACTCGGCTGCCTTGTTCAAAAATTAGCGGAAAAAGGATTTTCCACGCGCCGTCTTGGTGTGACTCAGGGTTTCCATTCTTCATTAATGGATGGCATACTTGATGAATTTAGTTCCGTAGCTTCAAATATTGTTTACGGCTGCCCTGAAATACCGATCATTTCCAATCTTAGCGGAACATTGGCCGAAACAGGATTATTCGGTGCAGAATACTGGCGGGAACATATCCGTAATACGGTACAGTTTGAAAGCGGGATCAAAGCTCTTGATCAAATGCAATGCTCCCATCTTCTGGAAATAGGTCCTGACCCTGTGCTGTGCAATATGGGCCGCAGAATCCTTACTGATTCAAAAATACAATGGATTCCTTCAATCGTTAACAGCGAAGATGAATGGAAAACCATGCTCTGCGGACTTGGTCAGCTCTACACCGACGGTTTTGACCCTGTCTGGCGGAATGTCTCAACAGGTGGCAGGGAACATACGGTTCAGCTGCCTTTGTATCCATTTGAAGCAAGGCGTTACTGGGCAGTCCCGAAACCGGGAAATGCAGATAAACTAAAGATGAGTAGCTGCCCATCTTCTGCCGGAATGCAGGAGGAAGATAATAAAAAAGTTTCCACTGCTGAAATTTTGGAGCCGGCTATTGAAGGCGGAACCCATGGTCTACAGTTTGAAATGGAAAAATATATTGAGACAAAGGTCACTAAAATACTCTGCCTGCCCGAGGGGACCAGCTTCCATAAAAACCGTTCGCTTGCTTCATTAGGCACTGATTCCATCATGGCTATGGAATTATTGGCACAAATAAAGAAAGATAAAGGGGTTACCCTTAAACCCAAAGAAATTATGGGAGGCGAGGGTATCGCTGGAATAGCTTCAAGAATTATTGAAGAAATTTCCAAGATTTCAGAAGCCGCCATACTGGAAAATGAGCTTTTAGCTGATCAGGAAAAAGCAGTTTTTGAAATTCAGCATGATGATATTGGAAGCTCTGATCCTTTTCCTCTAACATCCGTACAACATGCTTACTGGGTCGGACGCAACGGCGGGTTGGAGCTTAGTGATGTCTCCTGCTTTCTATATGCAGAAATTGATATCCCTTATTTAGATATTCCACGCCTTGAGTCTTCCATTAATACTCTTATTAACAGACATGATTCTTTAAGAACTGTCATTAGTGCTGATGGAATGCAGCGGGTTTTGGCTGATGTTTCATCCTATGCTCTTTCAGTGCAGGATTTAAGGGAAGATAACCCCTCAATACAGGCTGAAAAGCTGGAATCAATTCGGCACAAATTTTCACATCAGAACCGGAATTCTGAGAAGTGGCCTCTCTTTGATATTCGAGTGACCATTAGCGATAAAGGGTACCGGGTTCATGCCGGTGTTGATTTGCTGATAGTTGATGCCTGGAGTTTCGGAATCCTGCTGCGTGATCTCATTGCAATATATGCTGACCGGGAATTAATGCCGCGACCGCGTATTTCATTTCGGGACTATGTAGTTTCCCAGCAGAATTTTTTGAATTCGGATACCTATAAAGCTGCCAGAAATTATTGGGAGTCTCAGCTGGATGAGCTTCCGGCAGGGCCGGAACTTCCATTGCTTCCTGCGCAGACTCAGACGGAGACCCGCTTTAAAAGATATACCGGAAAGCTTGATGCGGAACAGTGGCAGAAGTTGCAGCTTAAATCACGTGAATACGGGGTGACTCCATCTGTTGTTCTTCTTGCCGCTTTTTCTTCTATTCTGGCTCAGTGGAGCCAGCAGGACCGTTTCAGCCTGATGTTGACTCTGTTCAACCGGCTTCCGGTGCATGAAGATATAAACGGAGTTATCGGTGATTTTACTTCACTGTTACTTTTAAGAACTCAGGTGGATGGCAGTCCTTTTTCAGATTATGTCGCGAGTCTTCAGCAGCAGCTCTGGCAGGATATGGAGCATCGGCATGTCTGCGCTGTTGATGTTCTGCGCATGCTGAAACAAAAAAAAGGTACCGGGAATGAAATTTATGCCCCGGTTGTTTTTACCAGCATGCTTCCGCTCACCTCCGGTGGCAGTGATTTTTCCAACGCTCTTGAAAGTATTGAGAACATGTTTGGTGAGATGAGGGTTGCCCATTGCATAACCCAGACCCCGCAGGTTCGCTTTGATCATCAGGTCTACGAGCGTAAAGGCTGCCTTTGTTTCAACTGGGATATTGCTCAGGGAGTTTTTCCAGATGGCATGATAGAGGATATGCTGGATGCTTATTCTGCTCTGTTGCTAAGCCTCGTTGAAGAGGTCGGTACATGGAATAATGCGGTGGCAAATGTTCTGCCGGAACGTCAGCAGCTTATCCGGGAAAATATAAATTCAACCTCTAAAAAATTTAAAGATACGGCTCTTCATTCTGGATTCATTGAGAATGCAAACCATTCTCCTGAAAGACCGGCAATCATTTTACCCAAAAAAAAGCTCACATACGCTGAGCTTCTGGGCCTTGCAAACGGTATTGCCTGCTGGCTGAAAGATAATGACTTCAAAGCAGGCGGTATGGTTGGAGTTATTTCAGACGGATGGCGTAAGATACCTGCGGTGCTGGGAATTTTAATGGCGGGCGGCGTGTATCTGCCGCTAGCACCGGATGCCCCGGCAAGACGGTCTCTGGAAACACTTGAACGTGCTGAGGCAAAACATATTCTAGGTGACAAATCTGTTCTGGATGTACTCGATGATTTTGATCATGCCGCATTAGCTCTGGAAGAGATCAGGCCTGCCGCATCTTTCAGTGTCCATCCTGTTCAGCCGCATGATCCGGCCTACGTAATTTATACTTCTGGTTCAACAGGAAGGCCTAAAGGAGTGCTTATAACCCATGAAGCAGCCTGCAACACCATTCTGGATATAAACGAACGTAATAATGTTGTAAAAGATGACCATATATTAGGGATTTCGCGCCTTAATTTTGATCTTTCAGTATACGATATTTTCGGGGCTTTCCATTCCGGGGCTGCAATAGTTGTCCCTGACCCTGAAGATAGAACTGATCCGGCTCACTGGCTGAGTCTGATGAATGAAAGAGGAATAAGTGTCTGGAATTCTGTTCCGGCCCTTATGTCCATGCTGCTTGATTATACCGAATTAGCAGGAGTTGCACTGCCTGACGATTTAAGACTTGTTCTGCTAAGCGGTGACTGGATTCCTCTGGACCTGCCGAAACGTCTTCAGGATAAACTTTCCAATGTTAAGATAGTTGCCATGGGTGGGGCGACAGAGGCTTCCATCTGGTCGAATGCTTTTGATATTAAAGAAGTCTCACCCAAATGGAATAGCATTCCATATGGTTTTCCTCTGGCAAATCAGGGATTCCATGTCTTGAACAGCCGTCTGGAACATCGGCCGGAATGGGTTCAGGGTGATCTTTATATCACCGGAAAAGGGCTTGCTGTAGGCTATTTTAAAGAACCGGAACTTACGGAAGCAAGCTTTTTTGTCCATCCTGAAACCGGAGAACGAATGTATAAAACCGGTGACAGGGGACGCTATCTGCCGGATGGTTCTTTGGAGTTTCTTGGACGCCAAGATACTCAGGTCAAAATTCGCGGCCACAGAATTGAACTTGGAGAAATAGAACATTCATTATGTGCCATTCCTGCGGTGAAGCAGGCTGTGGCTAAAGTCTCCGAGGCTTCCCAGTCGATTGTTGCTTATTTAACCGTTGATAATGAAGCGCATGGTTCTGAATTGAACAGAACTTATATTGCTGAGGGTGAGTATCTACAGCGAATCTCTGCCATTTCAAAATTGAATTTTATCGATTCAGTTAATCAGGTCAGCCCAGCTGATTCGTGCTCAGATATATATTACAGTGTTATCAATTCGCTTTCCGTTAATTTTATCTACCGGGTTTTAAGCGAAATTGGTGCCATAAAATATTTTGAGAAAGGCACCGGGGGCGCTGCTCTTGCCGCTGATTGCGGTATTGCGGAGTCGTATATTCCTGTTCTTGATCGCTGGATAAATGTTCTGGGAAAAGAGCATGCGCTAACTTTTAAGAATGGCTTGTATAAACTCGAAGAAAGATGGACTCCACCTTCCTGCAAGGCTGATCAGCTTTCTGGAATATGGGCTGAATGCGCTGCTGAACTGGCTGGATATCTGGATCGGCTGTTTCCGTTCAGTGCCGATTTACTTACAGGAACAGTGGAACCGCTGGAGATTTTCTTTAACGAAGATAACAGGCTTTCTCCTGAAGTTCTGACTTCCTGCTTTCCCTGGTATCAGGCCAGAATAGATTTAGCTGCCGAAGCAATCAGCTCTTTGTATGACCAGTTTGAAAAGCCTCTTGAAATTCTTGAAGTCGGCGGCAGAACCGGTCTGGCTGCTGAAAAGCTGCTTTCAGCACTGAGTGGAAAAGCTGTAAATTACACACTGAGCGATAATTCCTCTTATTTTGTGGAAAAGCAAAAGGATAGGTTGCTAAGTGATTACAGCTATATAGATTTTACGGTGTTTGACCCGCTGCTCCCGCTTTATTCACAGTCTGTCGCGGCACATTCAAAAGATATCGTTATAGCCTCAAGTTATGTGCATAGAACTCCACGGGCAAAGGAAACAATTAAAAAGTTAAAGGAACTTCTGCGTCCGGGTGGTCTTCTCCTTTTATTGGAGGAAACTGAAAACTCACTGATACAGGAATGCACGGTAGCTTTTCTGGAGAAAGGGTTTACCGGTTTTGAAGACGAGCGGCAGGAAACCGGGCGTCCGCTCATGGATGCTGAAACATGGTCTGAATATTTAAAGCAGACAGGTTTTTCCGGTGCATGCGATCTGGCCGGTTCCAGAGGATTGCAGGGGCAGGCCTGCATGGCCGGTTTTACTGAAAGCGAAGTTTTAACTCTTGATACCGATTTTGCTTTTAAAGAACTTGGCCGAAGCCTTCCTGAATATATGCTTCCCCAGCATATCGTGCAGTTGGATGAGTTTCCTTTAACGGTTAATGGCAAGATTGATAAAAAAGCTCTTGTAGATCCTCTGGAAGCTGACTCCGGAAAACAGAAAAGCGTTTTGCCGCAGACAGAAGAAGAACGCTTTATTGCCGGATTGTGGCACGAATTGCTGCCGGATTTTAAAATCTCAACCGATGAGAATTTTTTTACAGCCGGAGGGGATTCCCTGCTCGGGGTAAAACTTGTCGCTGAGATGCATTCCCATTTTGGAATAGATATCCCCTTACGCTGGTTGTTTGAATATCCGACAATAGCTGATCTGGCTGCTGCTGTTGCTGAAGCTGTAGATGAGCGCAGAGACGATCTTTCAATTATTGAGGCTCCGAAATTTAGGCCTGACATGGAATCCCTGCATGAGCCATTCCCGCTTACGGACGTGCAGTATGCCTATTGGGTCGGTAAAATGGGGATTTTCTCATTGGGTGATGTTTCTACGCATTGCTATTTTGAAATAGAAAGTCATGGACTTGATGTCGAACGCCTTATTTCTTGCTGGCAGCGGCTGATTGAGCAGCACGCGATGATGCGTGCCGTTGTTGCAGCCGACGGCCAGAGCCAGAGAATTCTGGAAGAAGTTCCCGTGTTCGAACCTCAAGTAACCAGTATTCCTGAAAATGCCTCTCCAACTGAAGTTGAAAAAATTCTAACAGCAACACGGAACAGACTTTCCCATCTTGTTCTGCCTTCAGATGTCTGGCCGCTGTTTACCTTTGAGATCACAACTTACGGCAGCGATTTTGTCCGGCTGCATGTAGGTTTTGAGAACATAATGTTTGATGGCTGGAGTATGCTCCATCTTCTAAGTGAATGGACCCGCCTTTATCGTGAAGAATCTGCGGTGCTGGAACCTTTTGAGTTTTCATTCCGTGACTATGTGCTGATGCTTGAAGCCTCAAGATCGAGTCAGGAATATGCCGCAGCCAGAAAGTACTGGATTGAACGTCTGCCATCCTTACCGGATGCTCCTAAACTGCCAACCAGAAGAGAAAATAATGTTGATGTAAGCGGTGGATTTTGTCGCCGTCAGTTCAGCCTTGATGCTGAAACATGGTCAGCATTTCAGAATGTGGTCAGGATGGAAGGACTGACTCCTGCCGGAGTTCTACTCTCAGCTTATGCTGAAATTCTTTCTGTCTGGAGCCGTGATGACCGTTTTACCATCAACGTGACCCTGTTCGACAGGTTACAGGGACATCCTGATGTCAACCGGCTTGTCGGCGACTTTACAACGCTGACTCTGCTTGCCGTGGATACGGGTGGAATATCCACTTTTATGGACCGTGCCCGCAGACTCCAGAAAAGACTGTGGGAGGATCGTGATCATTCCGCGTTTAGCGGGGTGGAAGTGATACGCGAAATGAATGCCGGATCAGATGGCTCAGCCCATCGCATCATGCCTGTTGTTTTTACCAGTGCGCTGGGGGTTGAAAGTTCCGGCTCCGACAAGGGTCTGAATCTGCCGGGAGACTTTGTATACGGAATTTCACAGACTCCACAGGTCTGGCTTGATCATCAGGTCTACGAAATGAATGGTGAACTGCTTCTGGTCTGGGATGCTGTGGAAGGACTTTTCCCGGAAGGTCTGCTGGATAATATGTTTGAGGCCTATGAAAAGCTGTTGACCTCTATTGCCGGGAATTCAGCTCCTGACGATTCCTTTGTTCTTGTTTCTGAAAAAGCCATGTCCGGGTTCAATCTGAAGCCTGTAATCAGCTCTGATCTTGAATCAGCCCTGCGTTCTGCTGTGGACCTTCCTGCTACGGTTGAATCATGGCCACCTCTTAAGATTCTTAATTCCAAGGGCAATGTCTGCCCGGACTGGGTTGACGGAGAAATCCATATCGTAATGCCGGATCATACTTCCAGACCGACTGGAATTTTGGCCCGGCAGACACCGGAAGGTGTTTTTGAAGCCCCTCTTTACGAAGAAGTCGCCAAAGAATCCCTTACTGCCGAAGATACTGAGAGACCAGAAGATCATGTGGTTTCTGCAAGCCCTGTGGAGAACGAACTGCTTTCTCTATGGCAGCAGCAACTGGAAAATAATGATCTGATCAGTACGGATAACTTTTTCGCTTCCGGGGGAAACTCACTTGTAGCTGCAAGGCTGATGGGAGTTATACGGAAACATTTTCATTGTGAACTGCCATTGCGTCTTTTGTTTGATGCTCCGACTGTCCGCTCTTTTGCGCCACATCTGGAAGCATTTATCGGAGATAATACTGATGATTTAGATGGAGGTATAATATGACTGCTCTTGAACTGGTAACATCTCTTGGAGAGAAAGGTGTTGTTTTGTGGGCGGAGGAAGGCTCCTTGCGCTTTCGCGGCCCTAAATCAGTGATAACTTCAGAAATAAAAGCGGAACTGGCGGCAGTAAAACCGGAAATTATTGAGCTGCTTGATAAAAGAGAGAGCGGACTTCCGGTTCTTGAACATAATGCAGAGGAAGCCGGAAAACCTTTCCCTCTTACTGATTTGCAGGGAGCATATTTTGTAGGAAGGTCAGGAGTCTATAATCATGGTGGCACCTCCTGCCACGGATATTTTGAGCTTGAACTTGCACGCCTTGATACTGCTCGGCTCACAAAATGCTGGCAGAGCCTTGTTGAAAGGCACCCGATGTTAAGAGCTGTATTTCTGCCTGATGCCACCCAGCGGATTCTTGATACTGTTCCTGCTTATGAGATTCTGGAAACAGATTTATCAGGATTTTCTGAAAAGGAACATGAACAAGGATTGGATGCTATCCGCAACAGGATGTCACACCAGCATTTTGACGCAGAGCAGTGGCCCCTGTTTGATCTGCATGTTTCGCATAATTTAGAAAAATCCATCCTGCATGTGAGCATTGACTTACTTATTGCTGATTATCTGAGCATCAGCATCATTATGGAAGAACTCGGTATCCTTTATAATGATCCAGAAGTCCGGTTAAAGCCACTTGATGTAACTTTCAGAGATGTGCTTAGCGCTGAAAAAGAGCTTGCCGGCAGTGAAGCATGGGAACGGGATAGAGAATATTGGAAAAAACGCATTAGTTCCTTCCCCGGCGCCCCTGATTTACCCGTAATTTCCAAAGAAGCTGCACAACCTTATTTCGTGCGCCGCCGTACTGTTTTTGATTCCACTGACTACGAAGCTCTTTCAACATTGGCAGCGGAAAAAAACATGACACTTGGCGGAGTGCTGCTTGCTGTTTTTGCTGAAGTTGTAGGTCGTTTTAGTGCGACCAGTCATTTTGCATTGAACCTTACGGTGTTGAATCGTCTTCCATGGCATGAAGATATAATGAAACTGGTGGGTGATTTTACTTCTGTGAATCTGCTTGAAGTCAAGCGCAGGAGAGGGGAATCATTTCTCGAATTTGCAAAGGAACTCCAGGCACAGCTGTGGGAGGATCTGGACCACAGATTATTTGGCGGGGTCAGCGTACTTCGTGAATTAAGCCGTGAAAAAGGTTCTACAGTCCTTATGCCGGTGGTTTTCACCAATACTGTTGGTGTTGGTGCCGGACAGGATCCAAACGGGTTCTTTAAACAGGGCAGAATGGTTAACGGTATTAGCCAGACTCCGCAGCTATGGCTGGATTGTCAGGTTATGGAAGTAGGCGGCGAACTTCATATTCAGTGGGATTGCCTTGAAGAAGTCTTCCCTCAGGGAATGCTTAATAATATGTTTTCAGCATTTTGCGGGAAGATCAAAGAGCTGCTCGGTGATCAAAAAATATGGGATAACCCCTTAAATATTCCACTGCCGCAGCAACAGCTTGAAGTAAGGTCCGCAGTTAACGAAACCGTGGAGAATTACGCTGTCGATAATCTTTATGCATTATTTGCTCGTCAGGCCCGTTTAAATCCGCAGTCCGTGGCAGTTCTTTCAGCTGATAAGGAGCTAAGCTACAGCGAAGTGGAGCAGCTTGGCGGAGGTGTTGGAAAAAGCCTTCTGGATAAAGGTCTTTCAACCGGTGAAAATGTTGCGGTACTTTTAGAAAAAAATTGGATGCAGCCTGTAGCAGTTCTTGGAGTGCTCAGCGCCGGAGGTGTTTATATACCGCTCGATCCCAAATGGCCTGAAAAGCGTTTGCAGCATATTCTGGATGAGGCTGGAGTACGGTTTGTTCTTATATCGGAAAATCAGGCTGACCACTTTAAATCACTTCAGGGTGTCGATTTAATTTATGTTGATAAAGTGGATAAAATTTCAGGTGGTTGCAATACGGCTCCGGCTGATACTCCTGCCTATATTATCTATACTTCAGGCTCTACAGGGGAACCAAAGGGCGTTGTAATCAATCATGATGCGGCAGCCAACACCCTGCTGGATATCAACGAACGGTTTGGAATAACAGAGAAGGATAGAGTCCTTGCAGTTTCAAAATTAAGTTTTGACTTATCTGTTTATGATATTTTCGGAGCTTTTACCGCAGGCGGGGCCGTGGTTATTCCCAGTCAGCACGGTATTACAGATCCTGCCGCGTGGGTTGATGCCGCCCGTAGTTTTAAAGCAACAGTCTGGAATTCCGTCCCGGCATTGTATGAAATGATGCTGGAGTATGGTGAAAATACAGGTTTGTTTCCAGAACAACTGCGCATCGCAATGTTAAGTGGTGACAGGATACCGCTGTCACTTCCTGATAGATCGCGCAGAAATCTTAAAAATACTGAAATTCACAGCCTTGGCGGAGCCACGGAAGCTTCTATCTGGTCAATCCATTATCCCATAACAGAAGTCTCTGCTGACTGGGCCGGCATACCTTATGGCAAGCCTCTGGCAAACCAGACTTTTTATGTTCTGAATGATCTGCTTGAACCTTGCCCCGATTATGTTCCGGGTGAATTGTATATTGGTGGAAAAGGTGTTGCTTCAGGCTATTTCAATGATTCTGAGAGAACCGCTGAATCCTTCATAACTTTGCCGGAAACTGGTGAAAGAATTTATAAAACAGGCGATATCGGGTGCATGCATCCCGATGGCAATATTCTTTTTTTAGGCCGTAAAGATTCGCAGGTGAAAGTGCGTGGTCACCGTATTGAGCTTGGCGAAATAGAAACATGCATTCGAAATTCCCCGGGCATTGAAGAAGCAGTTGCGGTTGTCCACAGCGAGCAGTCCGGAAATCCGCATTTAATGGCTTTTGCCGTTCCTGAACGCAGTGAAAACAGTGCTGACCTGATCCGCTGGGAGGCCGTGAAACAATCTGCTTCAGCTGTTATTGAAAAATGGAATACTGAAACTGATCTAAGCAGAATGCGGGCCTTTTTTGATCAGATGGATACTGGCGCGCTTATGGCCATAAGAAAATTTTTGAGCAGCAGGCCCGTGTTTTCAGAAGAAAAGTGGTCCTCTTTTGATAAACTTATGGTCGAGTTTGAAATTCCGGAAAGATTCTCCCAACTATTCAGGCGTATTCTGGATACTCTCAATGCTTATGGATTTATTGAGAAAAAAGGCCAGATGTACGGAAATCTCTCTTTTGCGGATGAAGGTATGCTGACAGCCGCATGGGATGAGCTTGCGCAGATGCATAAGCATTTTCTGTATGGTCAGGAGTTAATGAACCTGTTGCGGACCGGAGCTATGCATTTTGAAGAGCTGCTGCTTGATAAAGCTGATCCCCTCCAGCTTTTGTACCCTGAGGGCCGGACAGATGTTGCTGTTGCCGTGCAGTTCAATTTCACCAGCAACCTGATGAACAATCTGATAATTTCCTCAGTCCTTTCTGTCTCGGAAAAACATTCCAGTGATAACCCCATGAGGATTTTTGAAGTCGGGGCCGGTGTCGGCGGAACCAGTAACAGCCTTATTCCGGAACTCCCGGCTGAAAAATGCCACTACACTTATTCCGATCTTTCCAATTTCTTTTTGAATGCGGCTCGCGAGCGCTATAAAGAATATCCTTTTATGGAATATGTCGCCTTCGACATAAACGGAAAGATTGAAGATCAGGGAATTGTCCGTGGCAGTTATAACGTGGTTATTGCCAGCAATGTTCTGCACAATGCCGTAGTTGCCGGTGATGTTCTGCGTAACCTGCGGGGACTGCTTGCTCCGGGCGGCTGGCTCATTTTCATTGAGTCAACCAGAGACAATCTGAGTGTTATGACTTCAATGGAGTTTTTAAACGATCTCTATCATTTTGAAGATGAACGTAAAAAAAGAAATTCTCCGTTTCTTCCTGCCGGTCGCTGGGCTGAACTGCTGGCAGAGGCCGGAGCCGATAGAGTTTCCTATTTCCCGCAGGAAGGTGACCCGCTTTCCAGAGTAGGGCAGACGGTTTTTATTGCCCGTTTCGGCGGCAGTGATTCCATGCCCGCTAAAGAAGATATTCTTAAATCTGTCAGGGATAATCTGCCTGATTACATGGTTCCCGCACAGCTTGAGCTGGTTTCTGCTTTACCGGTAACCTCCAATGGTAAAATAGATCGAAAGGCTTTGAAGTCCTCTGCTGCCGGAATTGAAGTTAAAACGGACAGCTCTGCGGAGTTGCTGGACCCCGTTGAAATTGAACTGATTGAGATGGTCAAAAAACTGCTCAGGGTTGATAACATCGGAGTAGAAGATGATTTTTATGCTGTCGGTGGAGATTCACTGCTTTTGACGCAGCTTGTGGCAAAAATGCGTGATGCTTTCGGCAACGATATACTCGGATGGGATGAAACTCTGCGTTTTGCAGTTCAAAACTCTAATATGAGATCTCTGGCCGCATTCATCCGGCAGAAGAAGGAAGAAGCCTCCGGCGGCAACAATGCTGATGAAGGTCTCAATGCTGAAAAGAAGTCTTCCGATGTTGTTGAGATTTCTTTGCAGAAAGGCGGAGATAACTCTCCTGAGTTATTTCTTATTCCTGATGGAACCGCTACTATTTCAGGGTTTAGCGATGTCCTTGAATTGATTGACCATGATTTAAATATCTCTGCTTTAACCCCTGCTTCCGTTGATTCATACCTTTCAATTCCGGCATCCGAGCTGATTACTTCTCTGGCAGAACAGAATGCCGTGCTTCTGGAAAAGAAAACAACGCCTCCTTTTATCTGCGGATATTGCATGGGAGGTCTTGTCGCACTTGAAACCGCCAGAATTCTGGAAGAGCAGGGACGCAGTGTTGCAGGGGTTGCGGTCATTAATTCCGTCAAGCCTCCATATACCATAAATGACAGTCTGCTCACCTATCTGACCTTTATCCAGCTTATAGGGATTTCTCCTGATTCAATGGGCATTGATGTTCATGAAATAGGCGGAGCCGTAAAAGCTGTTACTGCTGAAGGTTCCGATATTTTTGAAGGTTCCGTATTGAGTCATTTGAAGCAGGATTCTTCCACTTACGCGGCGTGTCGCTTGATAGCGGCAATGTCCGAGGAAGAGCGTTTAGCAAGATCTTTTGATCTTTATAATCATTCTCCTGCTTATGGCGGACCAATGCCACTCAACCGTCTGAGCGGAATTTTTAAAATCGTCAGTCACAGCATTCAGGGTGTTAATGCCCATATACCGAAACCGATGCAGAGCAGGGTGGCTCTGTTCAGACGCAAGGAAGAAGATACCTTTCTTATTCCACTTGGCAGGTTGATGGGTGAGTTCTGGAAGACAAATGCACTGGGTGGTGTTTCTGTTGAGGAATTACCCGGAAATCACTGGAGCAGCATGCACGGTCAGGGAGCTGTGCTGCTTGCCGATCAGTTGAGCCTTTTTACAGGCAGGCCAAAAAAATGAGTGCTAAAGTTTTAATTATTGGTGGTTCAGGATCAATCGGCAGAGAATTGATACATTTTTTGTCACAGAATAATCCTGAACTACAGATTATTGCCGCCGGTAGAAATATTGAATCTCTCCTGCAATTGCAGGAGAGATTCGGTAATGAAATTTTTATCAGGAATATGGATTGTAATAAAAATTATGATCTGCGCGAGGTTATTAAGAATTGTGACCTTGTCTGCAATTGCGCTGGACCCTCATCCGTTACAGGTCCTGCGGTAGCTCAAGAATGCCTGCGCGCCGGTATTCCTTATACTGACCCCTCAGACCATGCTGCAATGCGTACTGTTTTTGAGCGAGAAGAGGATAATAAAAAAATTAGCTCAGCCATTTTTGGTGCAGGCATTGTTCCCGGTTTTTCAGGAACCTTGTCTTTGTGGTTTCATGACCTGCTGCATGGGGCTGACCATAAACTCAAAAGACAGGACATTTATTATGCGGCCAAGGATGAATTCAGCTATGCCGCAGCCTATGATTATGCCGACAGCATACGCCTTGCCTCTTTATCCGAAACTGAACCAGCTAAACCGCACCTGATAGAACTGCCTGATTTTAAACAGACATTTTTTGCCTGCTCGTATTTATCGGAAGAAATTATCAGGATTCGGAAAATGGTCAGTATACCCCTCTATTATCATAATTGTTTCATAGGTGAAGATATGCTCAATGCACTTGCGACCGTAGGCGGTCTGCACGGAGGCTCTCTTTCTTTGATAGATTCTGCTGCAATCCTGATGAAAGCATCAAAGTCCTGCGTGAATGAATTCGGCAAAGGTCATTCATTCCTGTGCCGTGCTGAAATGGAGGACGGCACTGTGCATAGTGTGTCTGTATTTATTGAAGACGCCAATGCCCTAATGGGTGTGATGACCGGTATGGCTATTCAGGCCCAGCTAAAAAGAAAGATTGATGGCGTTCATTATTTTGCAGAAATAATGGAACCTGAGGAGGTCATATCGCAACTGCAACAATCTGGGTGCATCGCTATAGACAGTCAGAAAAATCACGTTGCAAAATGCTCAGCGTCCAAAGGAGTATTGCATTATGCCTGAAGCATTGCCTGCTGTGTGCTGCGGAACTCGTTTCGGACGTGCCTATATAGAAGGTTTGAGGCTTTCACCTGATTTTGTGCTGGCTGGAATACTTGCCAGAGGAAGCGAACGTTCCCGTAAAATGGCTGCTGAATATAATGTTCCACTTTATACTGAACCGGAACAGTTACCTGAAAACATAAAGGCTGCGTGCGTTGTTATTCGGTCCTCTATCGTTGGTGGAGCAGGAACGGATATAGCCCTCAGACTGTTGCGGCGCGGTGTTCATGTTATTCAGGAGCATCCCATGCACCAGCGTGAAGTGGAAATGTGCAGAGCTGCTGCACAGGAATCAGGATGCGTGCATTATCTTAATACACATCATGTTCATCTCGCTGAAACACGGCATTTTCTGGATATAGTTCATAAGATCAGCAAGGAACAACCCATATCTTTTATTAATGGTTTATGCGGTGTTCAGGTTTTATGTTCCCTGCTTGATATTATAGGGATGATCTCTGGAACTGTACGACCTTATGATTTTGATGACTACCACCCTGTAGGAAAAAAGATACTTGATGCCTGCTCTTTAAAAGCATTCCCATATGAAGTTATTCGCGGATATATAGCTGAGGCTCCAGTCACTCTTTCTATTCAAAATCATTACGATCCTGATGACCCTGATAATAATGCATCCATACTGCATAGAATTACAGTTGGTTTTCCATCTGGAAATTTAACTCTCATGAGTGCTTTCGGGCCGGTGATCTGGTCTGACAGACTCCATTTTCCCGGAGATATCTTTAATCTTGAGGGTTCTTCCAAGGCTGATGAGCCTGTTTTCAGATCTGCTGCCGGTGATAGTCAAATCTCGCTAAATGATCTTGTCCTTAAAAAATGGCCGCAGGCTGTGGCCCATGCCCTTGGTGAATTCTCCCTGAAAATAAATGGCAACGACCCTTTCCCGAATCGGGAGCGTTATGAACATGATTTATGCTCATTATGGACAGATTGCATGCAGAGGATGGGGGCTCCCGGGCTTGTAAAAATATCGCCGCCGCCAAGAGATTTGCCCGAAGCCGTAAGGTCTTTGTCAGCTAAAATGTTTTTTAAGGAGAAGGTATGAGTTCCTTTATCGCCGCTGATGTTGATTCCAATGCTGAAATTAGATTTTTCTGCGTTCCGTATGCCGGAGCAGGTGCCTCCATATACAGAAGCTGGGCTCCTCTTTTACCGTCTTCAGTTCAGCTTTGTCCTGTGCAGCTCCCGGGAAGGGAAGAGCGTCTTGGAGAGCCTGTTCTCACTGATCTCTCCAGTGTTGTTTCATCTCTAATGGAAAGTCTGCCGGATTATTTTGACAGACCGTATGTCCTTTTCGGTCACAGCATGGGAGCGAAAATTGTTTTTGAACTGTGCCGTGAAATTGAAAAGGCTGGTCTGCGCATGCCTGAAATTCTGCTTGTTTCAGCCTGCAAAGCTCCCCATATCCCGGAACCTTATCCTATTCATGCACTGCCGCAACCGCAGTTTTTAGAAGGGCTTAAAAGGTATTCTGCTGATACCGCTGTGCTGACTGATCATCCTGAATTAATGGAACTTCTGCTGCCTTCACTGCGGTCAGATTTTCTGCTTGATGAAACCTACGTGTTTGAGGGCGGACATAAAAAATTACCTGTTCCCATCGAAGCCTTTTACGGGACTGACGATGCTGAAGCCACCCTTGAGGAAGTGAGTGCGTGGAGTGCTTATACAAAGCAGTTTTCATTAACTGCTGTAGAGGGTGGGCATTTGTTTCTCAGAGAAAAGAAACAGGAGTTTGTGGAAATGCTCTGCTCGCGGATAGGAGGGATGTTTTGTGCCTTTTAATTTAGTCCGGCAAGAATCAGTAAATGATTAATATATTGTAATTGTTAACTATTAACTCTGTGTAAGGTGAGTGATGTCGCAAAATAATAAATATTTCCACAACAAACCTGTTCTGGTTTGTCATCTTGGATGTCTGCCTCCTGCTGCTGAAGGGATAGTGGAATCCATCAAGTGTAGAAGAGGAGTAACCTGTCGGCTGGCTTCACTGGGCGTTTTTCCCAGTCAGGCCGTTATTGTGGTCCGGGTTACAAGACGTGGAGCCGTTCTTTTAAAAGTCAATGGAATGCTCTTGGCCGTCAGTGCCGGTGTTGCTGAAAATATTTTTGTAAAGGAAATCCCAAGTGCAACATAGTTCTCAATTTTCATCTTTAAATATTGCCGTTGCCGGGCAGCCGAATACAGGTAAATCAACCGTGTTCAATGCTTTGACAGGGCTGCATCAGGATGTCGGCAACTGGGCTGGTAAAACTGTCGAAAAAAAGACCGGTAAAGCGGTAATAGGCGGTAAAAAATTTCAGTTTGTTGATCTGCCGGGAACATATTCTCTTCTGGCCCGTTCAGAAGAGGAAAGAATTGCTGTTGATTATATTATTGATGGAAAACCGGATGCTGTTCTTGTTGTGGTCAATGCAGCAAATCTTGGGCGCACCTTAAACTATTGCATTGATATAATGTTGATGGGTGTTCCTTGTGTGCTTGCTGTAAATATGGCGGATGTGGCCCGTCAGCACGGTATTTCAATTGATATAGAGAAGCTTGAAAAGTCTCTCGGCATTCCGTGCGTGGAGCTTGTTGCATCCAGAAAAATCGGAATAGATGAATTACAACATCTGCTTGTCCGGGATTTAAAACCATCTGACAGGGATTTGCTTGCAGAGCTTACCACTTTTGCTACTCCCGAGCTTAGTAAAGCCTATAATGCACTGGTTAACAGAGGGAGTGAATTTGTAGTCGGTGGTGACAGGCTGGAACTTGATGTCTGGAAAGCTCTGGAGGGTGACTCCATTGCCCTGCGGAAAATAAGAAAATGGCCTGAAGAACTCGGGACAGATTTTGTTGAAAGTTCATTTACTGATACGCAGGCAGCCCGTTTTGCATGGATACATGAAATTTTGACTGATTGCGTTTCAAGCGATGATTCGAAGATATCGTTTTCTGACAAGTGGGATAAATATTTTTTACATCCTTTCTGGGGCTATCTGATTATTGCAGGAGTTCTGCTTTCGGTTCTGACTCTGGGATTACTTGTAGGCTACCCCAGCGGAATATGGATTGGTATCGGTTTACAGAAGCTATCCGTTGCGACTGTCGGGATAATTCCCTCTGATATGCTTGTGATCAAAGCTCTGGTTCAGAGTATTTTCTTAAGTTCCATGTCGCTTTTATGTATGGTTCCGCTTATTGCTGTGTTTTATTTTATTTTTTCATTTCTGGAAGAGGTTGGATACATGCCCCGGGTCTCTTTTATGATGGACTCGCTAATGCAGCGTCTGGGATTAAACGGCATGTCTTTCACTCCTTTACTCTGCGCTCTTCCATGCAATGTTCCCGGAATAATAGGCGTCAGGACAATAGCTACAGCAAAGCAGAGAATGCATACTCTGCTGCTGATCCCGCTGGTTCCATGTTCTTCCAAAATTATTGTGCTGCTGACTCTCTGCACCTGGCTGTTTTCACCTCTGGGAGCAATTGCAGCCGCTGCGGGAATTATGCTTTTTTCCTTTGCCGTATTCGTGCTCGGGAGTCTTGTATTTAAAAATACTCTTTTTCGAAAGGGTGAGAGCTATGACATGCTCATGGAACTCCCGCAGTTTCATTCTCCTAATTATAAGATAATTTTGATGAACGTTTATCATCAGGTTCTGGCCTTCTTAAAAAAAGCTTCAACCATTGTGATGTTTTTTGGAGTGATCTTCTGGTTTCTCTCTTATTATCCTGACGGCAATATCTCCAGTTCTTTTCTGGCTATGCTCGGTAGGAAGATTGAACCGCTGGCATCACTGATGGGGCTGAATTGGAAACTGCTGACTTCACTTATGACGTCGGTTCTCAGCCGCGAAACAGTCCTTCCCACTATGGCTCTGCTATACAATGTTCCGGTAGATGATCTGAGTTTTACTCTGCGTTCGGGGATAACAACCGCAAGCGCCATATCTTTTCTGCTGGCACAGTTTCTTTCCATGCCGTGCCTGGCCTCTCTGGGAATGATTTTCAAAGAGTCTGATTCATGGCGGGCGACTCTACTGGTTATCGCATACAGTATTGTCCTACCAGTACTTATCTCAATTTTAACATATACTTTTCTCAGTTATTTAATCTGACTTGCATAATTTTATATCGGGTTAAAATAGCAAAATAAGTTGATCTGCTATGGAGGGCGGTCATGAAACATCATTCTGACTTTTCACGGCTTATGGAATATGCCGGGACGTATAAATATTTTACCTATACCTCCTGGTTTCTGTCGGCAGTAAGTGCGCTTATCGCACTGGTTCCTTTTATCTATATCTGGAAAATAATCAGGGAAGTGCTGAACGTGGCTCCTGAATTCAGTCATGCTCATAATCTGGTGCATAATGGCTGGATGGCCGTGGTTTTTGCTGCTCTTTCGCTTGTAATTTATATTACCGGATTATTGTGTTCACACTTGTCGGCTTTCAGAGTCGCTTCAAATATGCGCAAAAAAATAATCAGGCATATAATGCAGATTCCAATGGGCAAGGTTGAAGTGCTGGGTTCCGGCAGGTTGCGCAAAATTATCAATGAAACAAGCGCAGCGACTGAAACCTATCTGGCACATCAGCTGCTCGATAAGAGCGGGGCGATTGCAACACCTTTTGGTTTATTGTTTCTGCTTTTGTTTTTTGACTGGCGTCTGGGACTGCTGAGTCTGATTCCTGTTGCTCTGGGTTATGTCATTCTCATGTTTATGACCGGTAAGGACATGAGAAAGAAACTGGTAGAATATCAAAACGCTCTGGATGATATGTCCAATGAAGCTGTCGAATATATCCGGGGCATTCCGGTTGTAAAAACTTTCGGTCAGACTGTATTCAGCTTCAAAAGATTTAAAAATTCAATAGATGTATATAATAAATGGGTAACTGCATACACCAAAAAATGTTGCTGGCCGTGGCTTTCTTATACGGTGGCGATTAATAGTGTGTTTGTTTTTATTATATTTTCCGGGATTTATTTTACTAGAAATAATGTCAGTAATGAAATTATTCTAAACCTGATGTTTTATACAATTATAACTCCTGTAATTACACTTACGCTGAATAAAATCATGCATATGAAAGAAGAAAATATGATTGTTAATGATGCGTTGAGACGTGTAGATACAGTTATGAATATAAGTCCTCTTCAATTTTTATCACCGCCTGCTGCTCCAAGTGATGCTTCTGTGGAAATGCAACATGTCAGTTACAGTTATGGAGGAGATAACGAGGCTCTTAAAAATATCAGCATGAAAATCGAAAGTGGGCAGACTGTCGCTTTTGTCGGACCTTCCGGCGGCGGTAAAACCACTTTGGCAAGCATGGTGGCCAGATTTTTTGATCCTTGTGAGGGACAGGTACTTATCGGCGGAGTGGATGTCCGTAGTCTCAGTAAAAAAGATTTGATGAATACGGTTTCATTTGTTTTTCAGGATAGTAAATTAATAAAGGCTACAATTCTTGAGAACGTGCGCTTAGGAAATCCGGAAGCTTCGAGGGCAGAAGTTCTGGAAGCTTTGAAGAGTGCTCAATGCATGGATATTATAGATAAATTTGAAGACGGAATAGATACTCTCATCGGGTCGCAGGGGGTTTATTTATCTGGCGGAGAACAGCAGCGGATAGCTATAGCCAGAGCCGTGTTGATGGATTCTCCGGTTGTTATCCTTGATGAAGCAACCGCGTTTGCAGACCCTGATAATGAAAGTCAGGTGCAAAAGGCTTTTTCGGTTCTTTCCGAAGGCAAGACCGTAATAATGATTGCCCATCGACTGTCCACCATAGTTGATGCCGATCGAATTTTTGTGCTGAAGGAAGGCCGGATAGTTGAAGATGGAACTTTCCCTGAGCTTATAGCTAAAGGGGATTTGTTTGCCGGCATGTGGGCTGATTACCAGTCTTCAACTAAATGGAAAGTTGCAAAGGAGCTGTGAGAACAATGCTTGAAATATTACAAAAAAGATTTGCCCTTTCAGAACAGGGAGCAAGGGATCTTGTCAGCGGCAGTACCGCCTGTGTTTTTCAGAATATCGCTTTAATGTTCCCGGTTGGACTTTTATACTACTTTATTTGTGACATTATGGCTGGTGGTGTTCACGGAAATGATGTGTGGTTTTATGTCGGAGGTTGTTTTCTGTGCCTTGTTCTCATTTCAGCTGCGACACTCCTTCAATACAACCGGACTTATCTGGCAACCTATGCTGAGAGTCACGTGCGCAGAATTTCGCTGGCTGAAAAATTACGCAAGCTGCCATTATCATTTTTTGCCCAAAAGGATCTTGCCGATTTGACAAGTGTTATCATGGCTGATTGCAGTTTTCTGGAACGTGTGTTTTCCCATTTTATTCCCCAGCTAGCAGGATCAATGATTTCAACGGTTCTTATCGGGTTGAGTCTGTTTATTATCGACTGGCGGATGGCTATAGCCGCACTGTGGGGTGTTCCTGTAGCTTTTTTAATCATCATAATGTCTTCAAAATTACAGGATAAATTACAGCAGAAACAGATGGATGCCAAAATGGCGTGTGCTGATGGTATTCAGGAATGCATCGAAACCATGCGTGATCTGAAAGCCTGTAATGCCGAGGAAGAATATCTCGAAAAACTGGATAGTAAGATTGATGCCGTCGAAAAATGCGCCACAATGTCTGAATTCGGGATGGCGGCTTTTATCGTTTCTTCAGGACTTCTTTTGAAGTTGGGAATAGCTACTGTTGCTCTTGTCGGGTCGCTTCTTCTGGTCAGTGGAGAACTTAATGTTGTTACGTTCTTCATGTTTTTACTTGTAGCATCAAGACTCTATGATCCTCTTCAGGATTCATTGCAGAATCTTATGGGAATTATCCTTTCACGAACAAACATAGCGCGCACCAACGCCATACTTGAACACCCTAAACAGAATGGTGAAAACAGGCTCACTAATGATGGCTATGACATTACCTTGGACGGGGTTTCATTCTCGTATAACGGTACTGACTATGTGCTTAATGGGACGACTCTTTCCATAAAACAGGGCGAAGTAACAGCACTTGTAGGACCTTCAGGTGGTGGTAAAACCACTGTATCCAGACTGGTAGCCAGATTCTGGGATATTGATAAAGGAACGATAAGTGTCGGTGGCATGGATATTTCTAAAGTTGACCCGGAAACACTGATGTCCTTGTTTTCAATTGTTTTTCAGGATGTAACACTGTTTAACGACTCTATTCTTGAGAATATCCGTGTTGGTAGAAAAGACGCAACAGACGAGGAGGTTCTTGCTGCGGCCAGGGATGCCTATTGCGATGAAATTGCAGAAAAACTGCCTGAGGGCTGGAACACTATGATAGGTGAGAATGGCTGCACTCTCTCAGGAGGAGAACGTCAGAGAATCTCCATTGCAAGGGCGTTTCTTAAGAATGCTCCGATTCTTTTCTTAGATGAGGCCACAGCTTCACTTGATGTGGAAAATGAAACTCTGATTCAGAATGCGCTTTCCAAACTTATCCAGAATAAAACCGTGCTGGTAATTGCCCACCGTATGAGAACAGTGGCCGGTGCTGATAAAATTGCCGTGCTCAAAGCCGGGGCAGTTGTCGAGGAAGGTTCTCCTGAAACATTGATGCAAAAAAACAGTATTTACCGACATATGGTCGAATTGCAGGCTCAAAGTCAGGATTGGAGCCTGCATGGAGTATGATTTCTTTTTAGGGATAAAATGGCCGGCTGATTAAGAATACTTTCATATCTAAATGGGTGGTAATGGAGGCTTTAATGAAAAAAAATGAGAATCATGTAGAGGGTAGTTCAATGATAGTTTTGGAAAAGATGGGAAGTTTTATGTTTGGCGGAAGTGTTTCAACAGAAAGCAATGGCGATACTCTCCATGTTAATCATGGTTACGCTCAGTTTGGTATCCCTTACGGGCGCAGGCAATATCCTCTGGTTATGTGGCACGGATTTGATCAGTCCGGTAGATGCTGGGAGAATACGCCTGATGGGCGTGATGGTTTTATGCAGATTTTTTTGCGCCGTCACTGGCCTGTCTACCTTATTGATCAGCCCAAACGGGGCAGGGCTGGACGGGCAAAAAATTTAGCAGCAGCGTCAGCTTTAACTGATAGCTTTTACTGGAACTTCTTCAGATTTGGTGAATGGAATCCACCGGCAGAGAGATTTTTCTATCCCGGAGTTCTTTGCCCTCAGGATTCTGATTCTATCGATCAGGCTCTGCGTCAGGTTACCGTTAATACCGGGGTGGAACCATTTCCAGACAGAGCAGAGCGTGATTTTATGGCAGAAACTGTTGCCGACCTTTTTCATAAAATTGACGCTGGAATCCTGCTTACACATTCGCATAGCGGACAGTACGGCTGGGCAACTGCAATGAAGGAACCCGCGAGGGTAAAAGCAGTGGTAGCTTATGAGCCAGCCAGCTTTGCCTTTCCGGAAAATGAACCTCCAGCTGATATTCCTTCTGATCTGGATATTGTAAATCAACAGATGGCCCCGCAACTTTATTCGCTGAATGATTTTAACAAGTTGACTGAAATGCCTATTCTTATTGTGCTGGGTGACAATTTTCATACCGAGAAAACAAACAGTTATCCGAATGAGTTCTGGAGAGTTGCGCGTGCAAGAACTTTTCAGTTTGCAGCAGCAGTGAATTCTCACGGTGGAGACGCAACCATTATGGATCTTCCTGCTATGGGGATACACGGTAATAGTCATTTTATATTTGCGGATCTGAATAGTAATGAAATTGCGGACCTGCTTTCTGATTTCCTAATGGAAAAGGGGCTTGCAGGTTGTTCTCATCATCATTGGTGATAAATAATTTGGGTAATGTGAATGATAATGGTTTTAAATTTCATTAAATCGGCGGTGCCGATTATAATAAGGATTAAAAAATGACGCTGGAAAATGTCCTTAATTGTGTCGGAGGTACTCCATGCCTGAATCTGGCGTTGAGCAGCGGGCATGTTTTTGCAAAAGCGGAATTTATGAATCCCAGTGGTTCGATTAAAGACAGAGTGGCTGCAAGAATTATTGAGCTGGCTATCCAAAATGGATCGTTGAGGCCGGGAATGAGGATTGCAGAAGCTTCAAGCGGCAATATGGGGATTTCTCTTGCTATGGCCGGTGCCGCTTACGGGTACAGGGTGACTATATATATGTGCGAATCTGCCAGCATCGAACGCAGAAATATTCTCCGTCTGCTTGGAGCAGAGCTGGTTTTGACTCCACCTGAGCAAAGTGTCGGCGGAGCGCTTGAAGCTCTGATGGCTGATGCGGAGTCTGATCCTGATGTCTTTTTAGTCAATCAATTCGGCAATAAGGAAAATATAGCTGCCCATTACAATGGAACTGGAAAGGAACTCTGGGAAGATATGGATGGCGATATTGATTGTTTCATAAGCGGGATAGGCAGTGGTGGTACAATGATGGGTGTGGGAACTTATCTCAGAGAAAAAAATCCTGAAGTACGGCTGATTGCCGTTGAACCGCAAGGTGCTGCTGCATTACTGGGGCATAAGCCCAAACAACATGGGATAGAAGGGATTGGAGATGGTTTTTTGCCGGAGATTGTTGATCCAGATTTTATTGATTCCATAATAGAAGTTACAGATTCTCAGGCTGTGGAAAATGCTTTGGCATTGGCCCGTAGAAAAGGTCTGTTTGTAGGGATGTCCTCCGGAGCAAACCTTGCGGCTGCAGCACTTGTGCTTAAGGATTATCCTGAATGGAAGATCGCAACAACTCTGCCGGATAGAGCTGAAAGATATTTCAGTACACAATTGTTTTTGAATAAAGCTGTTTAGGAGTTAAGGCTGTTTACAGCCATTGGTTCCTGATTGTCTGCCGGATGTTTTACTGCTGAATTTGGTGCTATTGAAAGTTAAGCTGTATGGTCAGTTTATTAAAGCTGATCATGCAGCTTAATCTTTATGACCTGAAATTTATATCTTACAGGCAGATCTCTCAGATTGAGACAGAGTTGTTTTCATGTTGTTTTGTGAATTCTTCCTTGTAGCGTTTGGGTTGCAGCCCATAATATTCAACAAAAGTTCTCGATAAGTGACTTGGATTTGAGAATCCGCATTCGTAAGCAATTTCAGCAATACTTCTTCTGCCGTCCTCAAGCATTTTTCTTGAACATTCCAGCCTTTTTTGTCTGAGTAGACCGAAAACAGTTTTTCCGTAAATTGTTTTGAAGATTTTATTTAAGCGGGTATGGGTTATCCCGGATTTTTTGGCAAGCTCAAGAAGTGGAGGTGGTGAAGCGATATCCTGCATAAGTATTTCATAAGCCCTAAGAGCGGCCTGATGTTCATATTGAGAAATTTTGCGGGATTCAAGCAGTGCATGGTCTAAAAGGCTGAGTTGAGTGTATAACAATTCAAGGGTCTTATACTCCAGAAAAATTGTTTTCATTGATCCCGTGAGCATGCTCTCAAGTATTTGTCTAACAGTTATGCGAATGTGCAGTGGCAATGGTTCATCAATGGAGAACGGCACGCTGTCGCTGGTTGCTATTCTTTCATATAATTGTGGGCAAAGATGCTGCCCTTTGCCATCTGTTAGTTGAAGAAGAACATCAGTTTTAATTTGAAGCCCGACTGACTGAATCCGGGAGCCTGCCATTATGGTGGATAAGGACTTAATTTGCGGAAGATAGGCAATGGTATATTTAGCCGCAGCGGTTTCTATGAGATGCTTTTTTTGAAACGAATCGATAAGTGTTGTGCGTATATTTCCTGAAAGGCAGTACATAAATTCAACGTATGAATCCTGTGAATCTGCTGAAAATTGAATGTCTTTTTCAAGATAGGGAATATTTTGTACAACGAGTTTAATGCCATCTCTTATTTGATGCTCTTTCCAGATTTCTTCCTTCTCATAAACTGTCCCGGATTCTTCCGGAGATTCTTTGCTTTGATTTATGTCAGACCATTTAGAAGCGAACATTACATCCTCCAATTGGCTGATTTATAACATCGCTAATTTGATACTGCAAGTCATTATCATGTAAATATTAAAAGAGAAGGTGTGATCATATAAGCGTATTATATGAAAAAGGATTTTTACTTTAATATCTCTTAAGTAAAATATGACGAATTTTAGATGACTGGATTAACAGCAGAAATGAAAGACCGGGCTAGGGCTAAAGGGATTTAGTTACCATAACTATGGTCGATTAAAGGTAGCTGCATGGGGAATAAAAAGTACCCATAATCAACTTAGCAAAAATTTTACTAAGTTGATTAGCTTATCGAGATTACTATACTTACTTCAATGTTTCCAAAAGTGATTCCAGCCCATCGGCAACCATTGTGGGGATGAATTCCTGAATAGTGTAGTCAGCAAGATCTTCACGTTTGAATGGATCGTTTTTAAGAATATCGAGAAGTTCTTCCTGCGTTTCAACTCTGGCCAGTATTATTCCACCTGTTCTCGGGTTTTTGCGTCCTGAGGCGATGAAATGTTTTAGGCTGTACTGTTTATTTAAGTATTCAATATGTTCTGCAAGAAATTCATCTATTTTGCAGGTCTCACATTTGTAGTTTAATGATACTATGAACATATTTATCCCTTTATACTTGGTGAAAGTAATATTAATTTAATATAATGAAGATATTAATATAAGATAATTTTTAAAGTTGTATCTTTTCTATTTCACGCAAAATGTCAAGGTATCCTGAAGATCTTTTTTTAATTGTAATATCTGTGATTTTTAAAAGCTCTTTTCTGGCTCTGGACCATTCTTTCTGCTCCCACGCACAAAGCGCAAGATAGAATCTAGCTTCATTTGCTTCTTTAGAGCCAAGGCATTTTTTGAAAGTATTTTCAGCCTGCTTAAACTTTCTTGCCGTGAATAGGAGTTTTCCTTTTTTAAGCAGAGTCGTTCCATTTACAGTATATAGATCAAGATACTTGATAGCTTCTGTAATTCTTCCTGCAGAAGCATACAGAGCTGAAATTTTGAGAGCCTGTTTTGAATTTATATTCTTTCCGTATGCTCTTTGCAGCACCTTAGCCGCGAGTAGTGGAGCCTCTTCATATCTGTATATTGCCGCAAGGTTTAATAACTCACTTTGAGAAGGTTGTTTTAGTCTGTATGCTATTTCCAATGCCGCGGCAGCTTCTGACATTTGATCTTTTTCCATATTCAGCTTTGCCAGCAACTGCCAGTAGGCGGCATCTTCCGGTGTAGATGCAAGATATTTAAGCAGTATAGATTTAGTTTTTGCTATCTGTCTGTCAGCAAGCAGTGAATGGATAGTGAGCAGTATCCATTCTTTTTCAGGATTTTTTACACTGGATATTAGTTTCAGCATCACCCGTGCTGAATTTTTGAAGTCTTCCCCCTGATAGTACATTGAGCCGGATTGAAACAGAATTTTAGGATCAGGTTTTTTTTGCAGGGTGTAGGCTTTTTCTAAAAGTTTTCCTGATTCATCAAATTTTTCAAGCTCATAGGCTGCAACCGCAGTGTTTCTGCATAATATCTCGTCTTCAGGATATTTTTGAAAACCCTGCTTGAATACTGAATAAGCATTTTTTTCATCTCCGGCCTGATTCAGACAGCCACCCAGAGTCAGATAAACCTGTGCGTCAATCGTTTCAGAAGTTGAATTCATATATTTTTTAATAACATCTGCAGCTTCCTTAAAGCGTTCATTGTCCATAAGTAATTGCGCTTTATACAGAATCTGGCGTGCCTTGGGAGGTATTTTGGCGAAGCTTGAAACAGACTGCGTCAGCAAGAGCAGAAGCAGGATTATTGCTATGGATAAAGTTTTCATTTTGTCAGCTCAAATTTAAAAGGTAACAGAACCCAGGTATCCACATTTTTGCCATTGTAGCGGCCCGGTTTGAATTTCCACCTTTTGGCCGCGTTCAATGCAGCCTGTTCAAATATACCCGGCGGAGTGGATGAGTTTATTGAAAGATTTGTTGGAATGCCTTTACTGTTTACCAGCATGCGGACCACAACTTGTCCTTCCACATGTTTTCTTTTGGCGCCGAAGGGATATTTTGGGGGAAAATTTCTAATTACCTGTGGCATCTCATCAACTTCATCCAGCTCAAAACCCATACCGCCAAGGTTCATTCTTGGAATAGACATATCGCCACCCATTCCGGGATACATGTCGGCACTGAACTCTGGAGTGTTCAAAGAGATTCTGGGCTTTACACTCTTGTGGCGGCTTGTACGTGAAGAAAAAGTCTTTTTAATTTTTTCGGGTGGCTTTGTGTCTTCCAGCTTTTTATGCTCGAGCGGTTCCACCGGTTCATCGTCCTGAGCCTGTGCAATTCGGATTGCTCCTTCCACGACAGGTTTTAATTCCTGCCTTTCACCGGTGTTGAGCATGACAACCCCGACATAAACAAGTCCGGTTATCATGACAGCAAGAAGGCTTGCGATGATAAGATCTCCCGTTCCTCTTGACCTGTGGATCATTACTTTTTCCTTGCCGCAAGACTTATGTTTTTTACTCCGGCCAGACGACATTGATCCAAGACCTGCACCGCAGCACCGGTCATGCTGTCTTTGTCGGCTACGATAACAACAGATCCTTCGGGAGTTTCAGCAAGAAAACGCTCCATGTAAGCCCTTACCGAACGGATATCTAATGGTCTTCCTTCTATAAAAATCTGTCCTTCGGCAGTAAGGCCCAGTATCACATTGGCTTTCTCTTTGGTTTCCGCGCTTTGGGCTGAAGGCCTTTGAACATCTACTCCTGATTCTCTGACAAAGCTGGTTGTTACAATGAAAAAAATCAGTAAAATAAAGACCATATCTATAAGAGGAGTCATGTTTATTTCACTGCCGCCACACCGTCTGGCGCGTGAATACCGGATGCTTTTCATCACTGTTCTCCCTGTAGACTGGTCCTGTGGGTCTGTTCCTGAAGGTTTATGCAGAACATTTCCATCCTGTTCTTCAGCTTTTCACCTTTACGGAAAAGAATTCCTCCGAGGAGAAGCCCGGGCAACGCTGCAACAAGACCGCTTTGGGTGGTGATCAGGGCTTCCGATATTCCCGAGGCCAGAGCCCGCGCATTGCCTGTACCGAAATGGGCAATTACGTCAAAAGTGGAAATCATCCCTGAAACCGTTCCCAGCAGTCCGAGGAGAGGCGCAGCGGCAGCAAGAATGAGAATTGTACCTATGAAGCACATGGTTTTGAATTCATGCCTAACCCGGACTGAATCGAGTATTTTCCTGTTCAGCTGGGGATCGTTACAGCAGGTATTCATGTATTCCGTGACGATTTCATATTGCCAGAGTGGAAGTTGTTTTATGCTGTTTTCATGATCTTTATTATATATTTTCAAACATTGGGCAGGTTGCTTTTCCTTACTGTTTTCACGGATGAAGTGTATGCTTTTATAGATAGCCAGTGCCCACATGATCAGTGACAGAATAAGAATTGCGACCATTATATCGCCACCGGCCAGAAAGTTTTCTGCCAGTCGTTCCAGAATGCTATATTGCTGCATTTTTTTTATCCTGTGTTTTTAGTGCTCCTTTTTTCATCAGAGCAACGGCAAAGCCCGCTCCCTTTTCTTCCATATCGCCGATGATTTTATCGACACGCCTTTCAAGTATATGGTGGAGAATCATTATAGGAACAGCTACAGCCAGACCTAATTGTGTTGTTACCAGTGCTTCGGAGATACCACCGGACATCATCCGCGGATCACCTGTTCCATATAGTGTAATGACCTGAAATGTGCTGATCATACCGGTTACTGTTCCAAGCAGTCCGAGCAGGGGAGCAATTGCCGCCAGAACGTTGAGTGTTGGCAGTGAACGTTCGAGCATGGGGAGTTCTTTCAGTAATCCTTCCTGAAATGCATTTTCAATAATTTCTCTGGCCTCGCCCATATAATTCAAGGTGTGACCTATAATTCGGCAGGTTGGATATTTAGACTGTTTTTTGCAGAACTCCTTGCATTTGTTCCATTCTTCGCTGGAAACCATTTTGAGGATTATTCCCATATTGCGGTCGGAATTGCTTCTGATTCTGCTTAGTGAATAGAATCTTTCAATAACAAGGATTCCGGCAACTATTCCGACAATTATTATCGGCCAGACCAGTAATCCGCCGGCACTCAGCCATTCTCCAATACTTTTTTGTTCCTGAGCCAGTCTTGCAAACGAGGCTCCGTTGGAAATGTCTACAGGAAAGACAACATCTTCGTTGTCAAAAAAATTATTCATGGTTTTCGAGAGAGACCAGCCGGGATCGCCTTGGATTGCAAGCAGACTGCTGCCGTCAGGAGATGGACGCAGGAAACCGAGATTTCCATCTGGAAGACGATAGGCTGCGGTAAAAGATCCGATGCGTATCAACTCTCCCTGATTTTCTGTGCCGTCTGTAGCTGTAAATTTCCCCTCACGTCTTTTAATTTCACCAGATGCGGCCATTTCATCCATAAAGAGGGTCAGCAGATTGCGGATTCCTTCAAGGCCTGCAAATTTGTCAGGCTGAAGAACCTCTTTTATTATCGCGTTACGTTCAGGAAATTCAGGGGTGGTCAGACTTTCATGAAAGTAGTCTCTAGCCTGTTTAGCCGAAGTGCGGATAGTTCCATCTATAGTCTGTATTTCCTGATTTTGTTCTGCCAGTTCTTTTTTTAACTGCTTTTCCTGTTCAAGCAGTTTTTCGTAGTCAGCTTTGAGAGAATCAAATGTTTTTTGCTTGTTTTTTATACTCAGCGTCAGCTGTCCCTTTTCAGCTTTAACTTCTTTTCTCTCTTTTGCGATAATTTTTCGTGTTTCTTCAGCATTCTGATTAGATTTAGCCGCAATTGAATTTACATCGCTGACTGTATCCGTCCATCCTTTAGAGTATGCATTGCAAGGATGAAGCATGGTTAACAGCAGACAGCAGGATAAAATTATTTTCATTTTGTTGCTCCAAGGGGAAGTTCCAGCAGTTCTACAGCTCTTTTGCGGTCCGCCATGTCCTGTGCGCGGTGAAGTGTTTGCGAATATGAGTGGTCAAGGGTCTGCCATGATTTAGTGTTTTTATCCCAGATACCAACTTCGGAGCCATCTGTTGTCTGGTAGTAAAGCGCTGTACGTCCGAGCCGGAATATTGTGACCTGTGTCGGGGTTCCACCAATCTCAAGCTCCTGAACAGAGGTGGATACATTTTGTCCATATTCGGTTTCAACCAGCAACGCCTCAAAAACCCGGCGCAGTTTTTCACTGAGTTCAAGGTGATAGTCATTTAATGAATCATGGAGGAACTGGATGCGGCGGGTTCTTTCTTCCTTTAAAAAGGGCAGGTCCGTTTTTACAAATGCTTCAAGGTGATCGACTATTTTTTCCAGAAATGGCTCAAGCTGCATTTTAATCTTTTTTGCTTCTTCTTTTCTTCTTAGAAGTTCGGCAATTACAGCTTTCTGCTTTTTTAAATACCTGCCGTATTTTTCATTTTGAAATTTAAGCCATGCTTCTGTGGCTTTCATCTCCCTGATTTCGTCTGAATCTTCTTCTTTTTGTTCAGACCATTTTTGGTATTGCTTTTGGGCTGCTGATTCCACTGAAATTGCGTTTACAATTTTTTCGTGGGTAGCTTTAACCTGCGTATTGCCCTGGGCTTGTGCCGCAAAAAGTAAAAGCAGCAGCAATGGAAGAGTGACAAATTTATTCATAAAGTCTCCTGACAAGCGATCATTTGGAAAACATTGAAAAATCGGTCACGAATATAGGCAAAATAAGTTTTACAATTCTTTCATCTGATGAATATTTCGTTGTTGATTATGAATTTCATTTGCAAGTTAGAGCGTGCTAAGATTTGAAGCATGAACATTATTATGCGGGAAAAAAGATATGCTAGTTGTGGAAAGTTGTTGGGAAATTCAGATAATGGCGGGAAATTGAATTATGTATAAAGACCGCCGCCTGAAATGACAGCGGTCTTTAGATATGATTTCTACTGAGCTGGCTGGGTAGGGTTGTTTTCAGGTTTTTCCTGCGGCTTGGTAATTTCCTGTAGTTTTTTTAGTTCTTCTATACGATCAGAAAAATCAGATTTGGATATTTTTTGGCTCAAGTATTTTTCTTTGTTTACTGCCATTAATGCTAGTTCCTTTTTTATTAATGAAGAGCATTCTTCGAGAAGTTCTTTCTGCTTTTTTATGTATTCCTCGTCTGTGAGATTGCCATTTGCGCGCATAGTGCAGAGAGTGAAGCTTCCGTCACGAAACAGCTGTAATCCCTGCGTGCGCTGAATAAGGAATTGGGCTTCGGATATCATGGATCTGGCAGCGTTGGCGGCAATACTTCCGCTTTGTCCGGTTTCACTTTTTAGGCTGGCCTCAAGTGAAGCTGTAACATTACTAATGAGATTATCTGTTGCGTCAGGTGAAGGCTCTGCGCAGAAGAGTCCTTTATCATTAAAAACAATCACCCTGCGTTGAGCTGTTGTCGCTATTACTCCAATAAATTTGTAATCCAAGCCCGGACCGCTTTTTACAAAAACATGTTTTTCGATGACAGGTGTTTCTTTTGTTGCGCAGGCACATAAGTTCAACATAATTAAAGCCAACAACACATACTTCATCTTTTTCTCCTTTAAAATGAAAGGTTAATGTGTCTAGCAGTACCAATGGAGGCTTTCGGTGAATGTAGAATTCGATTATGATCTTATGAGGCAGAGTATGAAGATTGTTTTATTTTTTATATAAAATAATTATTATGATATTTATTATATCATAAAGAATAAGGAAAGCTTTTTTATCAATTTATAGGAATAAATTTTCCTATAAATTTTGCTTAAAATTATAAAAAATATGGATGGTTAGCTATTTTTTTAAACTAATAGAATAATATTAATATGTAGAATTCAAAAAATTTCATCAGGAAGTAAAAATTGATAAAAGAAATTTTGGCTTATCGCTCTTAAAATTATAGCTGTGTGCTAGCTCTTCTAAAAAGATTATTGATAGCCGGTCTGGCCAGCTCAAACAAATCGGAATCATGGTAACTAGCGGTTCATGTAGAGCTTATAACGAATTGTTATTTAGAGGTATTTTTAGCGGCAGTATTTAGCGTTGCTCATTAATTCAAGTCAGATATTTTTCTGCCCGTTAATATGAATTTTTAACCACGGTGTTCGGAGGAACATTTTTGGTTACAACGGAGCCTGCTCCGATGATTGATCCTGCTCCAACAGTGAGGCATGGCAGGATTGTTGAATTTGCCCCAATAAGGCAGTTCTCACCAATTGTAACACTGCCGCAAAGAGTAGAGCCGGGGGCAACATGAGTATGGCTGCCGATAATGCATTCATGCTCTATTATAGCGCCTGTATTTATGATGACATTTTCCTCTATGCATGCTTTTCGGTTTATAATTGCACCGGCAAAGACAACGCTTCCCTGCTTTATGCTACTATGCTTTGAAATTATTGCACTCGGATGAACCGGATTTAATGCTTTCATCTGCTGGCTGAATTTTAAAAATATATTTTTACGGATAGCATTATTCCCAATGGCAACAATAAAGCTGTCATTTATTTTGTCTGGAACACAGTCAGCTATGGCTCCGCCGAATTTATATTGCTCGAATTCAGGATCAGTTATTACTTTATCATCATAGAATACAATATCTGTTTTATTGAGGGCTTCTAAAGTATCCAGCACAACCAACGAATGGCCGCCGCATCCAAAAATATGAATCATAATTAATGCTACCTCGGTTCAGGAAATGAATAGAAAAAACTAAAGCATATAAAATTGTTTCTAACAAGTCGTTATGGTTTTGAAATTATCAATGATCACCCGAAGTAAAGTTTATTGATGGCGTTGGAAAGAAGCCACATAATGATGGCATAGTGATAATTACTTTTGAGAATTGCTGAGGGTGAAACATGGTATCTGCTGGTCAGTACAAGCCCGACACCTGAAAGCGGACTGCTTCCGGTGGATATTGCCCAGCTGGTCAGGAAAAGAAACCCCAGTTGAGAATGGTCCGGATGCAGTGGCAGCAGCAGGGGGCTTACAATTGAAATCCCTACAAGGGGATGCACACCTATAAGGCCCAGAACTATAAGCAGAGCTGATATAGCGGCGAACATTCCTGAATTAAAGGCGTTGCCTGTGAAATTAAATAGTTCAGGGTAGACGTTGATGACCGAGGTAATGCCTATTGAGAAAACCCCGGCCGTTAAAAATAGTACAAACTGGCTTATTGTAGACGTGATTTTGTTGCTGATAAAATCATGCAGGTGAAATAGTCTTGGTCTGTTTCGCATCAGCAGTATTGCTGCCGGAGGGGCCACTATGCAGATCAGCATAATCATTCCCGTTTCAGGGAAAAAATAATGTCCGACTATAACCGTCACCGCCAGAACCAGAGGAACGATCATACTTTCCATACGTACAGGATAGCCGGTAAATTCGCTTTTACGGACAAAACCGAATTCAATTACAGAATAGCAAATGGCAACCGCACTGAGAATTAGGCCCGGTATCATCGTTCGGTGATACTGCATGTCCGGAGCATAAGTGAGTGCAACACCGGCAGCGATGAAAAATGGTGACCACCACGCTGCGGCACAAAAAGAGCGTGCCAGCAGTATTGCCTGCGATTTTGTCAGAGTATTTTCACGTTGCAGCCTGTCTCCGAACACAAAAAGAATAGAAAGATTTATCACCGCTCCGAGTATATTGGTTCCGGCAGCGGTGGTTAACATAGTCTTTTTTCCTTTGGGCATATTGGCATCCGGAGTTACCGGATTCGTCAGCGATAGAAATGAGACGGCTATAAACATCGGCAGTAATTGCAGATTCTGGGTTAAAATTTTGTTCCAGCCAAGAAAAACTCCGTTTGCTGCCGCAAAAATCAGCCCGGCTATTCCTGCTATGAATAGTATCCCCGCCTGCTTGCGTGAACTTAGTGGAAGCTTGAACCATTCTATTATCACTACCAGCCAAGCAATTGCTGCTAATAAGATAACCAGCCCTGAATTGAATCTACTCAGTATGAAAATGATCAGGGTCGCCAGAATCAGCCACCCTGTGTAGCGTTGTAAATATGAAATCATTGTTGAAAAAGTAATTGTTACGGTGTGTTGGCTTAGTTGCTCAAAGTTTTAAAAAAATATTATCAGCCGCGGCTGCCAGCAAAGAATATAGTAACAGCACTTCAATCACGAGAATTATATTACCTTTAGCTCTGTGGTTGTTTCCAGTTGATAATTAATAAAAAATTGATGCTTTGGAGCGTTAGTCTTTCGTGAAGAATAAAAAATTGAAGCTGCCGCTAAGTGTAAATATTTTGCAAAGAAGTACAGCTGGATTTTAGAATAAAAAGGCTGGTAGAGAGCTTATAGGTAAAGATGTTCGAGTTGTTATTTATAAGGATTTACTTTTTACATCTTACATGCCGCTCTTTTTGAAAGGTAAAAACTAGATTTTTTAATCAGTCATCATTCTGCCATTAAGCTGGAGTGTGATTAAAATGAACATCCCTGCCGGTTTAGCGGCAGGGATGTTGCGGGTGTTTTGATATATGGGATCAGGCTTTTGTATCGGCAATGGCGCCGAGGCCTGAGTAGTGTGAGCCGAGTACGCTTTTTTGAAAGTCGTAATCGGAGTTTGTGCTTCCGGAGTTACCGGAGTCACTGTTCATGTAATCCAGAGTCTTTGTCACAACCTGTGCGCCAAAGGTCTGCTTGTCCGAGGCCGTAGTTGTTGAAACAGAGCTGTCGATTCCAGTGATTTCCATGGACTTTCCTCCAGTATGACAAAATTATACAAAACACCTTAATCCGGTTATCGGTATATTTTTGTATATCTTTATACCCGTAATGAATAAAAAACGCCGTATACCCTGCAAAAGGGCATACGGCGTAAATTTTATGCATTATTTTTTTAATTATTTTTGATTTTATCCCAGAGTCTGTTCAGTTCATCCAGATCAAGATCGGTTATGTCAGAGCCGTTCTCTCTGGCCAGATCTTCAAGTTTTGAAAAGCGATCAAGGAATTTGTTGTTGGCGATATCAAGCGCAGTGTTTGCTTTGATGCCTTTTCTGCGTCCAAGTTCAATTAGTGTAAAAAGGTAGTCGCCGAACTCTTCTTCGATTTCAGCCTCACTTCCCTTATTAAGTGCCTCCTGCCATTCATTCCATTCGGATTGTAACTGCTCTTCAGCAATTTTATCGCTTGGATAAGTGAAACCTGCACGGGCTGCTTTGGAATTTATGCGGTAGGCTTTAAGCATCGGCGGCAGACCCTTTGGAAGAGAATCGAAAATTTTATCAGATTCTTTTTTCTCTTTCCTTTTGATCTGTTCCCAGTTTTTAAGAAGTTCGTCCTGATCTTTAACTTTGCAGTCTCCGAAAACATGCGGATGCCTGCGTATCATTTTTGCCGAGCTGTTGTTCAGTGAGTCGCTAAGATTGAAATCTCCGCTCTTGTCAAAAAGTTCAGCAAGAAAAAGAGCAAGAAAAAGAACATCACCAAGCTCTTCCATAGCCTCATGCTTGTCGCCGGACCGGATGGCCTCGACAAGTTCAAAAGCTTCCTCGATAAAATTATCACAAAGACTTTCAGGAGTCTGTTTTTTATCCCAGGGACAACCATCAGGTCCTATCAAAGTGGAAATTACTCCACGAAGTTTTTCAAGAGATTCATTATGCATTTTATTTCAGCTGTTTTTTATGAAAAAGGTGAATTATTTGGTAGAATTGAATCAATATTAAGTGAGTCCAGCACATCATCGGGAGCGAAGCTGATGATGAATGTTGCCGCTGTTAAAACACGCGGAGCCAGTTTGGATTTTTTTAGAAAATCCGAATTGGGTGTGAAACTGCTTAGAGTTATCACAATTATTCCTCCGACAAGGATAGCTTCCGCAAATCCCAGAATACCGCCGAGAAGCTGGTCGGCCCAGCCGAGCATTGAAATAGTCAGCAGTTTCTGCAGCAGTTTGGTAATAATTACGGCAACAATGATTGTCGCTAGAATTATGGATACATAACTGACAGCTTTAACCGTTCCCGGTCCGTCAAAAAATCTGGCAAAATAAGGTTCCAGATCAGAGTGATAGGTTGCCGCCAGATAAAAGCCAAGGGCCAGTGAAACCATGGAAAAAGCTTCACGGATAATTCCCCGTAACAGACCTCTGAAAATAAGACCGCCGGCGATAACTATGAGGATGATATCAAGAGCGTTTAAAGCCATTCCCTCTGTTGTCATAATTAATTCCGATTTATTTTTTTTATGTTGCCTGCGTTTTACACGGTGAAGGCCGATCCTCGCACCTGTGTGTTGATGGTACGAATATCAGACCACAGCGAAAATGTGAACACTATGTATTGAGGCCATGATAATGAAAAAGTTGCTTATTTATAAAAAATGAGGTTGTAACCTTCGTTGATCTCGGGTAGTTCTCGTGTAATTTTGAGGGAAAGGATAAGTAGTTTATTTAGGAGGACTCTTCGCCTCCGGAGGAGTAAATATGAATTTTACTGAGACTGGTTTTCCCGGACTTTTGGTTATGGAACCGAAAGTTTTTCGCGATGACAGAGGATTTTTTCTTGAAACTTATAATAAAAAAAAGTTTCAGGAGAATGGCCCTGACGTGGAATTTATTCAGGATAACCATGCTTATTCCGGTGGCCGCGGAGTTCTGCGGGGACTTCATTTTCAACTTCCGCCGTACGCACAGGCAAAACTGGTGTGGGTCACCAGAGGGGCGGTTGTTGATGTGGTTGTAGATTTAAGAAAAGGTTCCCCAACCTATTTAAAGTACTACAGGATTGAATTGTCTGCTGAAAACTTCCGCAGATTGTTCGTTCCACGCGGATTTGCCCACGGTTATGAAACTCTGAGCGAAGAAACAGAGTTCATGTACAAGGTTGATGCGCCTTATGCGCCGGACCATGAGGGTGGAATTCGCTGGGATGATCCGGCTTTATCAATTCCCTGGAAGGCGGAAAACCCGATTTTGTCTGGAAAAGATTCCGTTCTGCCGTTTTTGTCTGAGTTCGACACTCCTTTCGAATTCACGGCGTAAATGCAGCGCGGAAAGTTTCGATACCATGGCCCCATGGTGATCGATATCAACACAAGAGATATGGAAACCCTTGTGAAAACTTTCATATTCTCTTGACACATAAAGTATGTGTAAATTAAAAAATCGGGATTCATTGGTTGTTATGTTTCACAAACTTAAGGAGTAGTGGGGCGAGGTTATGGAGGAGAAAAGAGCATCGAAGCAGTGTGGAGGCGTTCTTCCCTTCTTCATTGGCGTCCTTGCGAGTCTGATCATTGGTTGGTGGGTTTTCCCGCAGGTTCTTTACAGCCAGAAGGCCCAACCGTTCAATTTCAGCCACAAGGTTCATGTCGATGGTGAAGGTATGGACTGTGAATCCTGTCACACATACGCGGAGGACGGTTCATTTAACGGACTTCCTTCAAATGCTGTATGTGCTGACTGTCACAGTGAAGACGTTCTTGGTGATACCAAGGATGAAGAAATTTTTGTTACTGAATACTTGCAGAAGGACAAAGAAGTTCCCTGGCTTGTATACCAGTATCAGCCTGATAACGTTTACTTTTCCCATAAAGCACACGAAGGCTTCGAGTGTACCGATTGCCATCCCGACTTAGGCAATAGCGACACGCTGCCGGCTTATTACGAAAACAGGATCAGTGGCTACAGCAAGCAGACCATGAAGATGTGGCAGTGTGAACGCTGTCACGCTGAAGTTGGCACAAGCAACGCATGCTACATCTGCCATAAGTAAGTGAGGGACTGCAATGGGTATTAATCGAAGAACATTTATAGAAGTTGTAGCAGGCGGTGTTGTAGGATCTCTCTTCACACCTGTTATCTGGAAATCTTTGGATGACGTGTCCATCTGGACCCAGAACTGGTCCTGGATTCCAAAGCTTAAATATGGAGAACTTTCAACTAAACCTTCCATCGCAAAGTTCGGTGCTTCTCCCTGCCAGTTGCAGGTAAGAACAGCCGCAGGCAGACCATACGGTGTTATGGGAAGCCCTGAAAGCGAACTTAGCAAGGGCGGAATTGACGCACTTAGCGCCGGTGGAGCCCAGATGCTTTTCAGCCCTTCACGTGTGAAAAGCCCTATGAAAAAAGAGGGTGACAAGCTCGTTCCCGTATCCTGGGAAGACGCTGAAAAAATATTTTCAGACAAACTTGCTGCCGTGAAAGGAAAACCCGGAAAAATCGCTTCTGTAAGTGGTGATGAAACCGGAACAGCTGCCGAAGCTCTGAGCGCATTCGTTCAGGAAATGGGCAGCGAAAACGCTTACATGATGCCCGGTGATTTTCAGGCTGCATCACAGGCATGGGCTATGATGGGCGGTGAAGGACAGCCGGGATATGACCTTGATAACTCCGACTTCGTTTTGATGGTCGGTGCTGATATCATGGAATCATGGGGTCCTGCCGTACGCAACCAGCGTGTGTTTGCTGAAAAACGTCCCACAGGCGGAGACGTTGAAGCCGTTTATGTTTATGCCGGACCATTTGTAAATGGTACAGCATCTGTAAGTGACAAGTGGATTCCGGTTCAGGCTGGCTCAGGCGCCATCTTCTGTCTCGGACTCGCTTATCATCTGCTTAAAATGGGAGCCGTTGCTCCAGCTTCTGATTTCGAAGATTTCAAAACTCTGGTTGCTTCCAGATTTTCACCTGATAAAGTTGAAAAAGCCATTGGCGTAAAACCGGCTGTACTTGCCGGGCTTGCCAAGCAGCTCAGAACTTCTTCAGCTCCTCTGGTTATCTGCGGTTCCGAGTCCGGTCAGGGTGCAGGAACAGCAGACGTTGTAGCCGGTGCAGCTCTTAATATGCTGCTTGGAAGCGTGAACAGAAAGGGCGGCATGGTTGCTGTTTCTGAGTTTCCTAAAGCTGTTGAATCTGCTCCTACAAAAGCGGAGATGGCTACCAGAGATTTTGCAGGATATCTGATGCAGATTGCCTCCGGCAAGACTGCTGCTCCTGATGTTCTGTTAGTTCATGAAGCCAACCCTGTTTATGCAATGCCTCAGGCTGAAACCGCAGCCGCCGCAATTGAAAAGGTTCCCTTTCTTGTAAGTTTCAGCACCTGGATGGATGAAACCGCTGTTAAAGCTGATCTTATCCTTCCCAATCCGCACAGTTTCGAGCGTTTTGATGACGCTCAGTCTCCCTACGGATCAGGTGCTGCCATGCTTGCAGCCTGCGGACCTGTTGTCGAGAATTCTCCATTTGACTGCAAGCAGACAGTGGACGTGCTTCTTGATGTTTCAAGCGGTCTGGGTATTGATCTGGGTTATGACTCTTATGAAGAAATGCTTAAGGGCAAGGCTGAGAAAGCAGGAGCCGATTTTGACGAACTGCTCGAAGGTAAAACCTTTGTTGCTGATTCTGCTGATTTCAATGGTTCTCTGACATTTGCAGCTCCCGCTCTTTCCAAGGCTGTCATAATGCCTAAGGGCGGAGAAATCACACTGGCTCCCTATGTTCAGCTCAATATTGGTTCCGCAACTATGGCGATTCCGCCTCTCAACTGCGTAACCATTTCTGAAGAAGAGCTGAAGGGTAAGGACTTTTTTGTACAGCTCAACAGTGCAACTGCAGCAAAACTCGGTGTTGCCGAAGGCAGCAAAGTCAAGCTCGGTGGCGCAGCTGGAGAGTGTGTGGCAAGGGTCCATGTGAACGAAGGCGTGATGACTGGTGTCGTTGCCGCTCCCTTTGGTCTCGGGCATACCGCCTGGGATGTTTATTCCAAAGGAAAAGGCGACAATATTAATAAGGTACTTTCTGTCAGCACGGAGCCTGGTTCAGGCATGGCTGTCTGGAAAGGATCTAAAGTCAGCGTTGCCAAAATTTAAGTCAGGGGATTTTTGTCATGCATAATCATATTGATTTTGAGACCAGATATGTCATGTGCGTGGATATCGATAAATGTACCGGTTGCGGTGCATGCATGGTATCCTGCCAGGCAGAAAACAATATTGCTCCCATGGAGGATGGCTCCAACAAGCTTAAAACCCTCACATGGATGCTCGTTTATGAACTCAACAACGGTAAAAACTTTCCGGATCGTGAAGTAGCTTATCTTCCCCGTCCGTGTATGCAGTGCGAAAATCCTGCATGCGTTCCTGTTTGTCCTGTTGTTGCTACTGCAAAAGATGAAGAGGGTGGAATTGTCAGCCAGATTTATCCTCGTTGTATAGGTTGCAGATACTGCATGGCTGCCTGTCCTTACCATGCCCGTTATTTTGGATGGTTCGATCCTAAATGGCCTGAAGGAATGGACAAGACTCTTTCTCCGATGACTTCAACCCGCCCAAGGGGTGTTGTTGAGAAATGCAACTTCTGCCACACCAGACTTATGAATGCACGCCAGCGTGCACGTCAGGAAGGTGTTGATCCTTTGAAGATGCCTGAAGATTGGTATCAGCCTGCCTGTGTTGAATCCTGTCCTTCTGGAGCGATTACTTTCGGTGATATAAACAACCCGGAACACAAGGTACACGAACTTGCACACAGTAAGTATGCTTTCCGTCTCCTTGAGAAACTGGGTATGGATCCGCAGGTTTACTACATCAGCCGTCGCGAGTGGGTCCGCAAACAGGCCGACCATCATACGGCTGAAGAAAAGCATTAGGAGAGAGGAAAATGGACAGAAATCTCTTCCCGGAAGGCGTGACTCGTTGTGGTCTGCCCAAGTTTATGGCCTGGTGCGGATTCATACTCCTGTTCCTGCTTTGGGGTGTATACGCCTCTTTTCAGGTATTCTATCATGGAATCGGAGTCACCGGCCTTGATAACTATTTTGGGTTCGGACTTTGGATTACCTTCGACCTTGCAGTAATTGCTCTTGGAGCCGGTGCATTTTTCACCGGATTCCTGAAATACATACTCAAGATTGATCAACTTAAAAATATTATCAACCTGACAGTTATTGTCGGTTTTCTCTGCTACTCCGGAGCTATGCTCATTCTGACCATGGATATCGGTCAGCCCGGTAGAGCCTGGTTCGGTTACTGGCACCCTAATGTGCATTCCATGCTCACAGAAGTTATCTTCTGTATTACATGCTACTGCACTGTTCTGATTATTGAGTTTATTCCGCTGATTCTTGAACAGAAGCAGCTCAATAAGATTCCTTTCCTGCATCACCTTGCTCACAATCTTCATGTGAACATGGCTCTGTTTGCCGGAATCGGAACTTTCCTTTCAACATTCCATCAGGGTTCTCTCGGTGGTATGTACGGTGTAATGTTCGGACGCCCGTATGCATTCCGTGAAGGTTTCTTCATCTGGCCCTGGACTTTCTTCCTCTTTGTTCTCTCTGCTGTTGGTTCAGGACCTGTTTTCACTGTTCTGATCTGCGCTCTCATGGAGAAACTTACAGGTAGAAAACTTGTTGATTACAAAGTTAAAGCTTTGATGGGTAAAATTGCCGGAGCTATGCTCTGCCTGTACATGTTCTTCAAGATCATTGATACCTGGGCATGGGCTGTCGGCTATCTCCCTTCCGTTGGAATGACTTTCGATCAGATGTTCTACGGAACTATCTACGGAAAATGGCTCCTCTGGACAGAGCTTGGACTTTGCGGAGTTCTCCCGGCTATCATGCTGATAACTCCTTCTATCAGAAACAAACCTTTCTGGCTTTATACCGCAGCAATACTTGATTGCGCAGGTATAACCATCAACAGGTATGTATTCACTGTTCAGTCTATTGCTGTGCCTGTTATGCCGTTTGATAAATGGCAGACCTACGCACCTAACTGGGCAGAGTGGGCAACCTCAGGAATGATCGTTGCTTACGGCGCACTGGTTATCAGCCTCGCCTACAGATACCTCCCGGTATTCCCGCAGGAAGTTAAGCTGAATAAGTAGTCTCATAGGTTTAATTGAATTTAAAAGACCCGTTCCTTATGGAGCGGGTCTTTTTTGTTGAGCTAAAAATGAGTTCGATGACTATGTTAAAATAGGGCTAATCTAGGACTGGCAAAGCCTGAATAGGCTAAGCTCAGATGATCTAAGATAAATTCAGTAATTTTCAGGCTGCCTGAATTTATGGCGGATACGCTCTAATTAAAATCAGTTTGATGAAATTACAATATGAATTGGGAATAGTAAGAGAATTGTAGAATATAAGGTAGGTATACCCGTCATAGCTCTTTCATTTCAGCAGAGCTTGATATTGTTTAATCCGTAGCGAATTAGTTGAATTGGTATTGCTGAATTATTGCTTATGAAAATTTAAGCTCAGACTTTGTATACAAAAGAGTCCTCCGATATTCTCAGAGGACTCCTTTGTGAAAATCATTTTTTATATTAATATGGAAGGAACCAATCCAATCCTTTTATTTTAGCGGGGATTATATTGTCTGTTGGTTCCGGGTGGTCCTTTTCCCAGCAGAGCCTTTCTTCTTTAATAAATTCCGGCCGTGAGAGTTTAATACAATTGCCTTGTGTTGTGCTGTCGTCATCACCACTGAAATGATGCAGGATAAGGCTTATATTGCCTTTGGAATCTTTCAGTGACCACTTCCAAATTTTCAGAGTTCCAAAGGGGTTGCCCCGCCAGTCTACCGGGTTGCCATAACGCTTGCGAAGTTTGGTGTAGAGTGAGTTGAAAAATTCAACGCTGTCATCCTTATAATTAAGCTTAATTTTAAGAACCACATCTTTACGTTTACAATTACCGACAACTACGTATCCGCTTCGATAGCCCTGCATAGGCATAATTTCGATTCTTTTGAGATAGTCTTCATTCCACTGAGAGTCCATTGAATCCAAATCCAGTACAGACCTCAGTTCATGGTAACTTTTACCAAGGGAAACACCTGCGATTGTTTCAGGTGCGCTATAAGCCATAGCGGCCGAGCAGCTTAAAATAAAAATAGAAAAAGATATTATGATTATTTTTTTCATATTACCTCACAAGTCTCTGGCTATATTAAAGTAAGGCCCAGTGTCGACAGGCATCCTACGCATTCCGGAACCATGTGTTTCAGAAATCGTTTTTCCCATGTATTAACGTCTTCAACCGTCATAAGCATAAATTTATCCGAGAGTTCCGGAAATTGTTCTCTGACCTTGGTAAATTTATCTTTGGTCAGCCGGATGCAGTTTGTTTGTTCAGCAGCTTTTAGAGTGAATAATCGTGGTGATTCTCCTAAGAGAGTCAGAGCTCCGAAAAAGTCTCCCTGTTTAAAATGCCCTATGGGTTCATCTAATTCATCAATAAATATTTCCAGCCGTCCGTCAAGGAGGTGGTAGGCTGAAAGGTCAATGTCTCCAGTTTTAAAAACAGTCTCACCCTTTTGAAAAGTTTCCCTTACACATAAATATGCAAGAACCTTCTGTGCTTCAAGACTGACAGCTGAGAAGTACTTGATTTCCCTGATCAGTTCCAGATGCTGCTTATATTCACTGGTTTGATTGCTCATGACTAATCTGCTCCGTGTACGAGTTCGTAAAGGATTCCCTTTTTATTCATCAGATCAGTATAAGGGCCGATTTCAACAAGTTTACCGGCCTTCATTACTGCAATCTTGTCATAGTTCTTAATGGTGTCAAGTCTGTGGATTACTGATATCAAAGTTGACCGACCCTTCCATTTTGTTTCCAGAAGGTTCTGAATGCGGTTCTGTGAGGAGTTATCCAGAGCTGACGTTGCCTCATCCATAATCATTATGGGCGGGTTCTTGAGGAAGGTTCTGGCAATGGCCAGCTTCTGCCGCTGACCTCCTGAAAGCTTATCCCCCTTGGTGCCTACATCGAATTCCATGCCTATCTCTACTATCTTTTCAAGGAGATCTTCTTCAATGAGAAGCTGGATCATGCTTTGGTTGATAGCATCCTGAACTTTTGGATGATCTGATTTAGGTTTACCAAAAAGGATATTATCCAGAATAGTCTGTGAACTTATATAGTCCGTCATTCTGAAGAACGAGAAGGCATTGGGCATCATACGGTGAACTTTTTCGAAAAAGAGTTTGCGCCCGTCAAGCAGGAGGTTGCGCAGTAAATCAGGTAGAACCACCATTTTATGCTTGCCGGGAATGAAATCCATTGCCAGCCGCATAAGCATTTTTCGGTCTTCAGCTTCCAGTTCCTGTAGCGGACGCCTTTCAATATGATTTACAAGCTTCTTATATTCTTCAAATTTTTCTGTCGGTATCGGGCTTTGTTCAAAGAAAACTTCATCCATCGGCATATTGCCCAGAATATCAACCGTCTGTCTTGCTATCTCACGGCCAAGGCTCAAGAGTGGTGTTTCAAGCTGGGCTCCCCGCAGAAATTCCAGAAAAGCCGGGTTGGTGCTTATGTTTTGAGGAGAATATTTTTCATCATTCGGATTACCAAAAATAATGTTGGCCATTACTGATGAGTATTCCAGATATTCTCCTTCATGATAAAACTCCACACTGTCTGCGAGCTGTTGCCCGTAATCGGTGTGAAAATTTTTTCTGATGCGGACTATGCGTTCCGCCAGTTCAGGATTCTGATCGGTATCAAGAACTGTATTAAGTCCGAATCTTAGAACATCAACAAATATTCCAGCCTGTTGAATTGATTCGATCATAGCATCCCGAGTGGGCATTTTTTCTTCGGCCTGCGGGTCGCCTTCCAGCACAGCAGTACAGGAATAGAGCAGATTTTCTTTTAATGATCCTGAAAAAATGTACGGAGACTGGGAGACTATTCCGGTATTGTTTACAACATCAGCTTTGGTAAGATCAGCAACCTCATAGCCGTCAATTTTGACTGATCCTCCCGTATATTTGTAAAGCTGTGAAATACACTGTGCCAAAGTACTTTTACCGCTACCGGAAAAACCAACCAGTGCAAGCTGTTCTCCCTGATCAAGGTGCATATTGATCTGTTTGAGAAGCCTTACTCCTCCGGCTACTGCAAAGCCGAGGTTCTGGACATTAATTTCACCTTTAAGCTTAAGAGGCTCCCTGCCTTCAGGTTCAAGCTCGAATTCAGGTTCATCATCAAAGTATTCCATAACCCGTTCGTAACGAACCGAGGCATCGTTATGAACCTGATAAAAATCCATAAGCTCTTTCCATGGATCGTAAATTTTTTCGTAGGCCGAAAGAAAAGCCACGAGAGCACCAAGATCGAACTTACCTTGTATTGCCAGATATCCACCAACTAAAAACAGCAGGAAGGGGCCGAGATTCTGGAAGAAATTATTGAAAACTTTTATGCCCTGTTTATATAAAATCCAGACAATTCTTATCTTGAATAATTCGTCGACGAATTGACCGTATTTACGGTTTTCTATTTTGTAAGAACCATTGCCATGAATTTCATGAATTCCAGTAACTGTTTCATTTATACGGCTGCTCAAGTTTCTGGTGATATCAACTCTTTTTTTGTTTGCGCGGTTGCTGCGCTTTTGCAATCTAGGAATTAGAATTATTACAACAGGATAAAGAGCCATTGATATAGCGGCCATTGTCGGGTTAAGGTAAAACAGGTAGCCGGCAAAAGAGAGCAGTGTAAGTATGTTAGTGACCGGAACAGCAATAGACTGGCCAACAAATTCTCCTGCCGGTGCAAGCTCTGTTACAAGTGAAGAAACGACCATGCCCGGGTTTGCTTTACGAAAATAGCTCAAAGGCAGGGTCAGGATATGTGCGTAAAGTTCTTTACGCATTCTGGCGAGGGCTTTCTGTCCCAGATATGTCTGGAGCAGGGTTATTACTCCCTTGAGCAGGCTTGCGGAAACCACGGCGGCCAGATACATGCCTGAATACATCAGCAGCAGGTCCATTTTGCGCATGCTTATAGCCTGGTTGATGATCTTTTTCTGCATTTCAAGCGGGATAACTCTTGTGGCAACTGTAATCAGTATTATCCCTATGAGGAGTAACTGAATTTTCAGGTCACTTTTTTTGATCCAGTATGAAAGCGGCCGCTTTGTAATCATTAACCGACTCCTTGGCTGAAAAAATATATTTTATGTTCTATTTTTCTGTTTTAATTCGTTTTAAATGATTTCCTTAAGAATAAATGTTAATTACCGTTTTGTGGACACATGGACAAGGAGTTTCTAAGACTTTATAGTCCGTATACGGTGTCTGTTGAGGACTTTTCACAAGGATATGGTTTAAGGTGGAAGAACTATACAAGGATTTTGATAAAACCAGAATGTCATTATCGCTGAAGGCCGATATTTCAGAATTACACATTCTGGCCTGCAGACTTGAAGAGTTTGCTCAGGTTTCCGGCCTGCCGGAGAAAATTCTTTTTGAAATCAATCTTGTGCTCGATGAACTTTTTACAAATCTGGTCAGTTACGGTTGTAACGGTGTTGATGAACACTATTTCAATCTTAAAATTGAGTACGATGAGGTTGAGCTGCGGCTGATTATTGAGGACAACGGAAAGAAATTTAATCCGCTTGAAGTCCCCGCACCAGATATCCATTGTGATTGTCAGGATCGTAAAATAGGCGGTCTTGGAGTGCATTTCATGCGTAAACTTATGGATAGCGTGGAATATTTTTGGGAAAATGGCAGAAATTATCTTAAACTTAGAAAAAAAATACCAGTACAATAATTCATGGAGGATCCTATGGGACTTGAAGTGATTGAAAATAAAGATATTGATATTATCGTTTTTGAGCTGAAGGGAAGACTTGATTCCAATACTTCCGGTGAATTTGAGGAAAAGCTTCTTGGATCTATTCAGGGTGGCGAATCCAAGATTATTCTGGATTTTGAGAATCTGGAGTATATTTCAAGTGCCGGTCTGAGGGTTCTGCTGAAGGCTGCCAGAGAATTGAAGGGTGGAGATGGCCAGATGCTGCTGTGCTCCCTCAAAGATTATATCAAAGAAGTCTTTGATCTGTCTGGTTTTGTCTCATTTTTGCCTATCCACAACACCAAGGATGAGTGTCTTAAGGCCTTTTAGTCATCAGTCTTTGTGGAAAGTGCTGCTGATGCAGAGCTATGGTTATCTGTCTCCCGCAGGTTCCCTGATCTGGTTATGATACGCTCAATTTATGCGGATGGAACGGGATGTCTATGGTGAAAGCCACAGGCTGTTTTTAATTTCTGAAAATTTATTATGCAGCAGGGCATCCCGATAATTTTATATAATACACTTAACTTGACAACACTACCTGCTTTGCGTTTATTGGATAAATCCATTTCACGTCTCTTTTAAGTGATTCAGACTTAGAATCATTTTCCCTGAAACATATTTCATTATATCGTATTCTATTTCATACTATTTTATTTAGTATGATCTGGAGCCGTTCAGCTTTTTTATGCTAAAATGCTGAAAGGTTTCAATTGTGGCAAACAATTGCATGCGGATTAAAGCTTACAGCAAGTCCGCAATAAATTCGGGATTCCTTCAGTGGGTATATGCTAAATTCAAATATATATTTAATCGGGTACAGAGCCTGTGGTAAAACTACCGTAGGTAAACTTCTGGCTGCTGAGAGCGGACTTGAGTTTGCCGATACCGATGTGATGAGTGTTTCTTTCTGCGGTTGTGAAATAGCTACTCTGGTGGAAAATGAAGGCTGGGACCGCTTCCGCGATATTGAATCAAATATGCTGCGTGAAACATGCAGGCGTAAAGGGCTGGTTGTTTCATGCGGGGGTGGAATTGTTTTGCGCCCTGAAAATCGTAAAATACTTTCTGAATCCAGCACTGTTTATCTTGAAGCCCCGTCTTCAGTACTGGCTGAGAGACTTGAAGCAGACCCGATACATGGTCAACGTCCATCGCTGACAGGTAAAAGCATTGTTGAGGAAGTTCGCGATGTGCTGGAACAGCGTAGAAATTTATATGAAGAATCGGCTTTTATAAAAATAGATGCAACGCGGGATCCGCTGGATATCGTTTCGGAATTGATTGAAAGGTTTAATATTGGAATTAAGGGAGATATGGCATGAGCGGCAATACATTCGGTAAAATTTTCAGCCTGACAACTTATGGAGAGTCCCACGGTCCCGGACTTGGCGGTGTTATTGACGGATGTCCTGCCGGGATAGCTCTGACTGAAGATATTATCCAGCTTGAACTGGACAGGCGCAAACCGGGGCAGGGAATAGCTGCCACCGCCCGCAAGGAAGCCGATAAAGTAAAATTGCTTTCAGGTATTTTTGAAGGCCGCACAACCGGTACCCCTATTGGATTCCATATTGAAAATACAGATCACCGTTCAAAAGATTACAGCAAAATAATGGATGTTTATCGTCCCGGACACGCTGACCTTACTTATGATGCCAAATATGGCGTCCGGGATTATCGTGGTGGCGGGCGTTCCTCCGGGCGTGAGACTGTTTCACGCGTTGTCGGTGGAGCTGTTGCTCAGGAATTTTTGAAATCTTCAGGGATTTCGTGTCAGGCTTATACTGTTGCTATCGGTGGCATCAACGCAAAGGTTACTGATGCTGAAGGAGCTGTGAACAGGCCTTTCTTCAGTCCTGATGATTCTATTATCCCCGAATGGGAATCAAAGATTAAAAAGGTCCGCTCAGATGGCGATACTCTCGGTGGAGTCGTGGAAATATGTCTGAACGGAGTCCCGGCAGGTCTTGGTGAGCCTGTTTTTGATAAACTGGATGCCCGCCTTGCTTATGCTCTTATGGGTGTCGGTGCCGTAAAAGGTGTTGAAATAGGCTCAGGATTTGCCGCTTCAGCAGCGACTGGAAGTACTAATAATGATTTTATGCAACAGGGCGGATTCAAATCAAATAATGCCGGAGGCATTCTTGGTGGAATCTCCAGCGGGCAGCAGATTATAGTCAGAGCCCATGTAAAACCCATACCGTCCATAGCAAAAGAGCAGCAGACAGTTGATAAGAACGGCAGGGAAGTGGCTATAAGTATCGGAGGCCGTCACGATATCTGTGCCATTCCGAGAATTGTTCCTGTTCTGAAAGCTATGGCGATGCTGAGTCTTGCGGACTTTGTTTTACTTCAACGCAGGATGTAGTCCGCTTTACACAATTTATTTTTTCTTCATTCTTACAGCGGTGCCGTAGCAGGAATAATATTTATCGCCTTCAGGATGGAATGCAACGTTTTCACGGTAGCTTAAGATAGCATCCGCATTGGCATCCATTGCCTGTGCAATCAGCCCGTAGAAGGCATTATCAAAATTGTAGCTGCGGCATACGATCAGTCCGAAGGTTCCTGCAACCTGACGATTAGGAATTTCCTGTGTTGTAACGATATTTATTTTTCCGCCAAGGTAAAGATTGCGGGCCATTTCGAGGCGCTGATCTTTTTTTGCTTCTTCGATATTAGTGCGTCCCTTGCGCGATGGATTACCAAATATTAATGCCATGCATGAATCCCTTGTTCCTGATGACCTTACGGTCGGTGAATGTATTTATGCTCTCGAATTGATATTTGTTAGTTGCATCAAAGTACCGGAAATTTCAAGCATTCTGTTCAGGATTGGTCCTCTTTCAACTTCATGGCATCAATACTGTATTTTTCGAATCTTCTTACAGTCTCCTGAAAGGCTTCTTCAGCTTCAATCTTATTTCTTTCCTTGCAGGCTTTTTCAAGTCTTTTGGCTGCGGCACTAAGTTTAAATGCTGAAAGGTTCGCAGCTGATCCTTTTAAAGTGTGTGCAAAATCACCGGCTTCATCGAGCCTGCCCTGATCAAGCATTTCTTCCATTTTTGGGGCAAAATCTTTATTGTAGTCCAGAAAACTCATCATAATTGTTATCAGAGTACTCATATTTCCGCCGATACGGTTTAGAGCTTCATGGACTGCTATTTCCGTGTATTTTGAAAGTTCATCATCTGCCTTTTCCGCTGTGGCCATTTTGCGTGAGCGGGATGATTCTTTGCCCTTGAGATAGTAGCGGATAGAATTAAAAAGTGTTTCCCGGTCTATCGGTTTGGGGATGTAATCATTCATACCGGCTGAAAGGCACTTATCACGGTCGCCGCGCATGGCATGGGCTGTCATTGCAATTATGGGCAGATCTTTCAATCCGAGCTGGGTGCGGATCATCTTCGTAGCTTCATATCCGTCCATCTCAGGCATCTGGATATCCATAAGCACAATGTCAAAGTCTGATTCACGAATCCTTGATAGGGCCTGTAGTCCGTTTTCAGATGTTTCAATTTCAAGTCCCGAGCTTTCAAGAATCTGAATGGCGACCTGCCTGTTTACAGGATTATCCTCAACAAGAAGAGCTTTATAGCCGGAGAATTCTTCGGGAATCTCCACGGCCTTTTCTTTCTGGGGTTCTTTTTGTTCACCGTGGCCGAAAATATCCATGATTACGTCAAAAAGAATAGACTGACGTAAAGGTTTGGTCAGAATTTTATTGATGCCGCTGCGGCTTGCTTTGGAGATTGCTTCACCAAGCTCCGTTGCGGTGATCAGTATTATAGGCAGAGTTGCTGACGAATATGATTCTCTAATCATTTTTGAAGCGTCAGCCCCGCTCATGCCGGGCAGGCTCAGGTCCATAATAACAAATTTATAAGGTTCACTTTCTGACTTTTTATCTATTAATTCGATACCCTGTTCTGCCGAGGAAGTTGCTTCAGATTTTATTCCAAACTGTTCCAGATATCTTTTTACAACGTTTCGCGCCCCGATGTTGTCCTCAATAATAAGAGCCGTTGAATCTTTCAGGGAATCCGGGAGTTGATAATTGGAGACACTGGCTTCCGGTGCGCGCATGAATTCACCGGTGAAGAAGAAAGTACTTCCGACTCCCTGTGTACTTTTGACCCAAATCTGGCCATTCATGAGATTTACAATTTTTTTAGAAATTGTAAGTCCGAGACCTGTTCCGCCATATTTTCTGGTTGTCGACCCATCAGCCTGAGTAAATGCTTTGAAAAGATTTTCCTGTGCTTCTTTAGGGATACCTATACCGGTATCCTTGATGGAAAAGAGCAGCTCGACACTTCTGGGCTGACTGCGTTCAACGGAAATACCGATGGTTATTTCACCCTCGTTAGTGAATTTTACCGCATTGGCCGTGAGGTTCACTATCACCTGTCTTAAGCGCAGGGGGTCAGCGATAATTCTTTTGGGAACTTCGGGTGAAATATCAATAATCAGTTCTGTTTTTGAGGTATTCATCTGATCTACGAAAAGATCAGAGACATCATTTATCATCTGATAAAGATCGAAATTTACCTCTTCAAGCTCCATTTTTCCTGCTTCAATTTTTGAAAAATCGAGTATGTCGTTTATCAAATGGAGCAGTGTTCGCCCTGAATTCTGTACAACTTTAAGGTTGGCGCGTTGCCTGTGGGTCAGTTCTGTGGTCAAAACCTGATCAGTCATGCCGATAATGGCATTCATGGGAGTACGGATTTCGTGGCTGACGTTAGCCAGAAATTCACTTTTCGATCTTGATGCTGTTTCGGCCGTATCTCTGGCCTGTTTAAGTTTTTCGTTGGTTATTTTCAGCTCTTTATAGCTGTTTTCAAGGTGTTCATTACTTTGCTGTACTTTTTGCTGCAGTTGTTTCGAATATTCTTTAAGTTTACTGTCCTGATCTTGAATCTGCTCAAGCATGTTATTGAAATTGCGAATAAATTTACCCATTTCTCCTGAATGGTATTCCTTCATCCTGACACTGTAGTCTTTTTCCTTTGATATAATTTCCGCAGTCCTTGAGAGCTGCATCATAGGAACGAGCAGAATTTTACGCAGGGTGATGAATATGCTCACCATAAGCAGAACAACCATAATCATGGTGCGCAGAAGTGATTTAAACAGGGAGTTTAGCAATTCCTGCTGGATATATTTTTTGGTTAAAAAGACTTCTACAGAGCCAATAGGTTGCCTAAGCACTGTTATTACAGATTTTCTTGTTATAAGATCGCCGGAAGGCCAGCGTTTGAAATCTTCAATCTCGGCTTCGGAATTTCTGACTTTTCCGGCAAAGATGTTGTGATTGTTATCTTCCGTAACCAGAATAGCCTGAATTCTTTTATCCTCCATTTCGGAGATAATAATTCTGTTCAGTGCGGCCTGATCAACATTCCATAGAGGAGTAATCAAGGATTCCGAGAGTCTTTCAATCAGCGTATCTGCCTTGTTGTTCAGCTCATCAAGCATATTTCTGCTCATAATTGTATAGTCATAAGCAGCTGATACGATGAACGTTACAGCAGAAATTATCAGGATTATAAAAGTAATCCTGTTTTGTATTTTTCCTCTTTGGAGAAATTTCAAATTTTAATACCTGTATTCAAAAGGTCGGTTAGATAAATTTTCAACTTTAGCGATAATAACACTCTGTAATCACCTATGCAAGGAAACTGATTTTAAATCCTGCTTTTACGGGAGGTACGGGTTGGACAAAGATTTTTTCAAAGGTTAATAAACGACTTCCATAAATGAATAAGGACGGTATCGAAAAAGAATGAAGATAGCCCTTTTGCAGTTGAATTTTACTGTCGGAGATGTTGAAGGCAATTTTGATAGGCTGGTTTCCGCTATTAATAAGGCGGCAGCGGATGGAGCACAGTTGTGTGTGGCCTCGGAACTGGCAGTTACCGGATATCCGCCGCGTGATTTACTGCTGAACTCCTCTTTTGTTGAAAAATGCAGAGGTGCAGTGGATAAACTCTCCTCGGCTCTTCCTGATGGAGTGACCCTTATTGTAGGGGGGGTGGACCGTAACAATAACTGTGACGGCAACCCGCTGAAAAACACTGCATGGGTTGTTAAAAAAGGTGAAAAGGGCAGGGCATATTACAAATGGCTTTTGCCAACCTATGATGTTTTTGACGAGCAGAGATATTTTGAGCCATCCAAAGATGTAAATATTTTTGAAACCGATGGTACCAGTGTCGGAATAACTATATGTGAGGATGTCTGGAACGATCGTGATATTAAAGGAAATAAACGCTATTCCGGCAATCCTGTTTCCATTTTGGTTGAAGCCGGAGCGGAAATTATAGTTAACCTTTCCGCCTCTCCTTTTAATATCGGCAAACAGAAGGAGCGCGAAGCACTGCTGGGCGATATTGCGGGAAAATACAGTGTTCCTGTCTGCTATGCCAATCAGGTCGGTGGAAACGATGATCTGGTTTTTGACGGGAGGAGCTGCGTTTTTGGTAAGGACGGACAACTAGCTGCAAGGGCTTACGGTTTTAAAGAAGATATTCTTATAATTGATACCGATAAAATGTCCGAAGGGCGCATAGAAGAAGATGATTTTTCCAAAGAATCTGAAGCATGGCGGGCTATGGTCTGCGGTGTTCGCGATTATATGGCCAAAACAGGGTTCACTAATGCGGTCATTGGGCTTTCAGGCGGAATAGATTCTTCGCTTACTGCTGCTGTAGCGGTAGAAGCTCTGGGTGCTGAAAACGTACTTGGTATTCTGATGCCTTCCCCTTATTCAAGCAAAGGCAGTGTTGATGATTCTCTGGCACTGGCTGCAAATCTCGGCATCAAAACCCATACAATAGCTATAAACAGCCTTATGGACGGATTTGAACAGGCTCTTGAACCAGTCTTCAAGGGACTGCCGCCTAATGTAGCCGAGGAAAATATTCAGTCCAGAATCAGGGGAAATATCGTGATGGCAGTTTCCAATAAACTTGGAGCCTTGCTGCTGACAACCGGTAACAAAAGTGAGCTGGCTGTCGGATACTGTACTATCTATGGAGATATGGCAGGAGGGCTTGCTGTTATTTCCGATCTTTTTAAGTCCATTGTTTTTGATGTCTGCCGCTGGCTTAATACCCTTGGACGTGGAGAAATAATTCCACCGTCAGTAATTTCAAAGCCGCCATCTGCCGAACTTCGTCCTGATCAGAAAGATGAAGATTCGCTGCCGCCCTACGATATACTTGATAGAATACTGGAATTGAGAATTGAATATTACAGGTCTGAAGATGAGATCATCGCTGAAACAGGTTTTGATCCTGAAGTTGTTGCCAAGGTTTTGAGGCTTGTTAAATTTTCGGAATTCAAGCGTAAACAGGCTGCACCGGGATTGAAAATTACTTCCAGAGCATTCGGAACAGGCTGGAGAATGCCGATAGCCTGCCGCTTCAGGGGATAGAATTTAGTTCGCAATATTATAAATTATCTGCCCATCCTTTTTAAAAAAAGGATGGGCTCTTTTTTTTAGCTCTACTAAAATTAAAATTTGAACATTAATAAAATAAATCAACTTGTTAAAAGTTATCTATTCCGAGTCCTGATCAATTTTTGCGGCGCATTTTTCAAGCATACGCGGTAGTTTTATCGCATATTCTCCCTCTTCCAGCCATTGGGCGGCCAGTAGGTGGGGATTGTAATCTTGGTGCTTGGTTCTCAGTTCATGCTCAAAAGAGTTTGCAATATGCACAGCGACTCCGGGTGAGAATTCAAAGCTCATGAGCCGGGATGGATCATGGTGGCTGTACACAGCTTCAACAACCGGAACATCAAATCCCCATAATGCCAGAAGATAGGCTCCAACTTCAGCATGGCTGAAGCCCATAATCTGTGATTCAGCGTCACAGGTGGAAATCTGTTCGTGATTTAATAAGTTCAGAACTTTTTCATATTTTTCCGGGAATGCCGCAAACAGGATGAGTTTACCCAGATCATGCAGGAATCCGGCGAGAAAAGCCTGTTCAGCCATTTCTCGTCCGCCTTCTTCCATATTTACTATTTCCCGCGCCAGCAGAGCTGTGAACTGGCAGTGCTCACCAAGCAGTTGAATTGAAAAATCCTTGTGAACATCTTCAACCCTGCCGAAGAGATGAACCCCAAGAACCAGACCTTTGATGGTGTTCAGCCCAAGGAGAGTCACCGCTTTTACCGGAGACGAAACTTTACTGTATATACCGAAAAAAGATGAGTTAACTATTTTCATGATGCTTGCGGTCATTGCCGGGTCGCTGCCGATCAGCTCTCCGATTCTGTTTACCGAGGCATCTTCACACTTCAATTCTTTTTCAAGCTGAATGTATAGTTCCGGCAGAGTAGGAAGCTCGTCAAGCGAGGCTATTGCATGCGCAACATTTTCATTTAAAATAATTTTTTGTAATTTAAGACTTCGTTCAATTGATTCTGTGAGATGTTCCGGTGAGCATGGTTTGCTTAAAAACTGGTGAGCATCTTTAGCCGCTCTTAATATCTGGTTGGGGTCGGAGTATCCTGAGAGGACAAAACGAATAGCACCGGGCTGAATTTTTTTTATCTGGGACAGGACTTCATATCCGGTAACTTCAGGCATTCGCAGGTCGGTTACAACCATATCGAATTTTTCTTTGTTGAGAAGCTCTAAGGCTTCATTTCCATCTGAAATAAAATGAGTTTCCCATTCCTTTCTCTTCCTGTGCAGCAGAACACGCATTGATTTCAACTGGTCAACTTCATCATCAATAAAGAGAATCTTTTTTATGTCAGTCATCTGCTCTACCCGATTGAAATTAATAGGATAAACAATTTCATAAATCTTATCCCTACATCGCAACTGTTATAGAACTGCCGGATTGGATTTGTTTTATAATACCACGGGCATCTGCTTTTGGAAATGCTGAATTATCTGTGAATGTGAAATCGTAATAAAAAAGCCTGAAACTGAGATAACTTCAGTTTCAGGCTTAGGGTCTGGAATTTAATAACAGCTATTCTTTGACAATAAGAACGTATGGTCTGTCGGATATAAACTGTTCATGGATGACCTTTATTCCGGCAGGTTTGTCCTTCCATCTGTCATAATATTTTTTCTGCATAACCAGAATTACTTTTTCTTTATTGTTAAGGATATCGTCTATTTTCTGATAGTCACTTATTTCTTTGATATTTGTTCCGGCGTAATATGAAAAGATGCCGGAATACATTTTGTGAGCCAGTGGATAGTATCCTTTTTCGTGGTATTCCCTGATGATTTCTCCAGTCTGTTTGGGGCTCATCAGGTTATCCATTGATGGCAGAGTTATTTTGGCCAGTGGTTGAATCCAGACGGTCATTGTCAGGGCCATAATAAGAAGACCGGTTCTGACCCCTTTGTTTCTGCAGCGCAGCATTAAGACTCCGCCGACACCGAGAATAAGGGTTGTGAATCCGAGACCTTTGATATGGGTTTTGAAAGGCAGGAATATTTCTGCAAAGGGTGCTGCTACGGCGAGCAGTAAGTATATACAACCCACGCAGACCCAGATTCGTCTGCTGTTTATTCCTGTTTTACCGTTTTCATCTTCCATCAATCCCCGGGCAGTCAGTATTGAAAGAGGCGCGAAAAGAGGCATTATGTAGATAAGAACTTTGATGCTGAGGCAGCTGAGCAGGATGAAACCGCTGATCAGCATGATCCATGCCCAGTCACGTCCGTTTGTTGCGGAATTTTTACGTGATTTCAGTATATCATACCAGTGTCCTATGCTCAGAAGTCTGTGCAGCGGCACTGAGAATATTGCCATGGTCCAGGGCAGCCATGCCAGTGGCAGGGCGATAAAATAATACTGCCACGGTTCTTCATGGTGGAATGAGCTTACAGCACGTTCGTAAATCTGCTTATAGAAAATGTTATGAATGAAGGCTGTACCGTCAGTTATAACGGCCCCGATTATCCAGACAAGCAAAATTGCTATAAGAATCAGCAGGCCTTTTAGAAAAGCTTTGTTTTTTAAAGCGCTTATCCGGCCTTTCCAGATCAGGTACACAAAGGAAGTGAGGAGAGGAAATATCAGTCCCAGTGGTCCTTTGGTAAGCGTTGCCACACCCATGATGATGAAGGCGCTGATTATCCATTTACGGTTGTTCTCGGTTTCAAAGCTTTTAAAAAAGCAGATATTAGCCCAGATAATCATGCTGGAAAACATGAGATCCATTCTGGAATAATGGGCTATCCCGACAAAAAAGATATTTGTGACGAGAACCATCCCGCTTGCGAATGTTGTTTTCCGGTTAAATCCAAGTGTTTTGGCAAGAGCTACTGTGGAGAACAGGAAAATCAGAGCGGAGATAGCCGATCCCAGAAAAAAGAGTCCCGGCTCGCCTATCGGTACTATTGAATCAAGCAGATATAAGAACCAGAAATATACTGGTGGTTTATCAGGGTATGGAACTCCGTTGAGATGCAGGACAATCCAGTGCCCGGCATTTATCATCTGATGGTAGACATCGGCATGTCTTACTTCATCAGAAAACCACAAGGCGCGGTAATCCAGTGCGAACATGGATTGGACGGCCATAATTATAAATAGAGTTATCCACGGATGGCGTTCCAGAATATTCCATATCCCGGAAGCAGAATCATTGCGCATATTAATCCTCTTTAGTCAGTAGATGAATTGAAAATCCGGCAAAACTACCCATTATCCAGCCGCAGAAGACATCACTCGGGTAGTGCCTTGTCAGGTATATCCTGCTTAAAGCGACAAGAGCGGCAAAAATTCCAAGGGCTGCGGTCAGCAGGAATGCCCGGTAGCGGAAAACCAGAGGCATGCTGGCTCCGTATATTTCACTGGTATGCCCGGAAGGCATGGAATGGTAGGCACCCTTATGGGTCATAGGCTCGAACAACCCGCCTTCATAGGGGCGTGGTTTGCCTATGGCTATTTTGGTAATGCGAACCAGCAGCAGGCTTACAACAAGCTGTACTATCAGGAATACCAGCGCGAACTTAATGCGTGATTTCTTTTTCTGCCTGATTCCTGAAATTAAAAAGTACAGATAAACAGGGTAGAATACAGCATTACCCCAATTGGTTACCAGTCCTGCGAAATTTTTAAGGTCAGGATGAGCTGCGCTGTGCATCCTGCAAAAGGAAATAAGTTCATTTTCTGATCCGAATGAAAAAAAGCAGATTAGCAGAACAAGCAGAAGCGGAGCTGAAGCAAATATCCAATGGAGCGCTTCAGGATAACGTCTGAAAAAAGAATACATAAGTCTCAGGTTACTCCTCTTTCTTCTCTTCTTCCGGGTAGTGGTCAGTTGTATACTTTTTCCAGAGATCTTTATCCACATTAAGCTCGGTTAGTATCTCCGAGATTTTTCTTCCTTCCTTTTTCCAGTATTTGTAGCTGTGGTCAGGACAGGCAAACGGGATAACCAGAGTTCCGTCTTCCATCATATATGGTTTGTCGTCTTTATTATCGCTCATGGGCTGGGTTTACACGCCCGTTCGAAGGTATTCAAGTTTATTGTTGTAATGATTGCTGTCAGTTTTTTGTCAGAATTTCAAAAAAAATCCCCGGCAGACAAAATCTGCCGGGGATTATCTGTGCACTTAAATCAATTAGATTTTGCAGGCGGTTCTGAGATCGTCTACAGCATCTGTCTTTTCCCATGTAAAGTCCGGGTTGTTGCGTCCGAAATGGCCGTAACATGCGGAAGGCTTGTAGATGGGGCGTCTAAGATCAAGTCTTTCAGAAATGTACCAGGGACGCATATCGAATACTTCTTTAACAGCTTTGGTCAGGGTTTCATCATCAACCTGTCCAGTGCCGTGTGAAGTTGCCAGAACTGAAACAGGTTCAGCAACACCGATCGCGTATGCAACCTGAACTTCAGCGCGTTCAGCAAGACCGGCTGCAACAATATTTTTTGCAATGTAGCGGGTCATGTAGGCACCGGAGCGGTCAACTTTGGACGGGTCCTTACCGGAGAAAGCACCACCACCGTGGTTACCCATTCCACCGTATGTATCCTGAATGATTTTACGTCCGGTCAGTCCGCAGTCACCCATTGGGCCGCCGATAACAAAACGTCCGGTGGTATTGATGTATATTTTGGTCTTATCATCAATCATTTCTGCCGGCAGAGTTGCCAGAACAACTTCTTTCTTGATTGCATCATAAAGGTCCTGATGACCGATTTCTTCGTCATGCTGTGCAGCGATAACGACATCTGCAATACGAACCGGCTTGCCATCAAAGTATTCGAAAGAAACTTCTGTTTTTCCGTCGGGACGCAGGAAATTGAGAACTCCGTTTTTGCGGACTTCTGTCAATCTGCGGGAAAGTTTGTGGGACCAGTAAATAGGAGCAGGCATGAGAGTGTCGGTTTCATTGCATGCAAAACCGAACATCATTCCCTGGTCTCCGGCACCCTGACTCTCAGGGGACTCACGGTCTACACCCTGAGCAATGTCGACGGACTGTTTGTCGATGGAAGAGAGCACTGCGCATGTGTCAGCGTCAAAGCCCATATCAGAATTTACATATCCGATTTCGCGGATTGTATCACGAACGATAGCCGGAAGATCGGCATAACCGCTGGTGCTGATTTCACCGGCAATAAAAGCCATACCGGTGGTAACGAGTGTTTCGCATGCTACCCTTGAGTTAGGGTCCTGCTCAAGCAGGGTGTCGAGAATAGCATCTGAAATCTGGTCGGCCACTTTATCGGGGTGGCCTTCAGTTACTGATTCAGAGGTGAAAAAGTACTTGCCTTTGCTGCAGATCATTAAAGTTCCTCCTGAATTGGATAAAAAAGACCGGTATTGATTTTTTTTTACCGATCTGATGCCTTCAGTAATTATGCATACCGGAAAATCCCGGCAGTTTAGGGTCGGAACCCTACATTTAAACGAGAATATTGTCTATAAGTCTTGCTGAAATCAATTTAACAGCAACAGCACAGAGTGCCGGGCCATTAATTTTTTTAAGCGGAGTGATGTCGTCTGGATGAACAATCTCAATATAATCAATTGTTCCCAGCGGGATTTCCGAGTTGTAGAACTCTTTTAAATTTTCCTTGAGTACTTCACAATCGACAATGCCGTCATCCACCTGCTGTTTCAATCTCAGCAGACCCTTGCGTATATTGGGAGCCTGAGCCAGTTCATCTTCTTTCAAGTAAACATTTCGAGAGCTGAGAGCCAGACCGCTTTCTTCTCTTACAATAGGTTGAGAAACAATATCAATAGGAATATCAAGGTCACGGACCATTCTTTTTATCATTGCCAGCTGCTGCCAGTCTTTTTGGCCGAAAACTGCAACATTAGGCTGGGCCAGCATAAAGAGTTTGGTTACAACCGTTGCAACTCCTCTGAAATGTATGGGTCTTGATGCTCCGCAGAGATTCTGGGTCAGGTCTGGAACGGAAACCCAGGTGCTGTGATTTTCATGATACATTTTTGCCGGGTCCGGTGCGAAAAGGATGTCGACCCCGTTTTTTTCAGCCAGAGCAGCATCCCGGTCAAGGTCGTGAGGATAACTTTCCAGATCTTCATTCGGACCGAACTGTGTCGGATTAACAAAAAGGGAGCAGATCAGGACATCAGCTTTTGGCCTGGCTGTTTGCATCAGGCTTAAATGTCCATTGTGAAAGTAGCCCATGGTCGGAACCAGTGCTATGGTTTTACCCTGAGCGCGTATTTCCAGCGCTCTTTTTTGTAACTCTTCAGGATTTTTTATGATTTCCATGATAGCTCTATAATATGGAATACTGTTTAAGTTTTAGTGGACCGGATAACAGGCGAAGCCTAGTTACCTTTATCATTTCGGGCTGTCTATAGTAAATAGAAGCTTGTATTGAAAGCCGTTGCAGGGTAACAACATTTTCCATGAACAAGGATAGCCTTTTTGAAGATAATGTGACCCTGAGCAGGCAGGATCTCATATACTATGAGCATGCCCTTAAAGACGCTGTAAGCGAGTTTCTTCCCTATGAATCATACAGTCTGTATTTTCCGAAGCCAACCGGTGATACTTCCTCGTCTCTGAAGGCTAAATACCTTCGTGACAGCAGGGAGCTTATGCTTCCGCTGGTTTTAAGAGGCGCAGAGCTCGGGTATTTCATCGCCCGTGGTGTGGATATAGAATCACCGGAATCAACCGGTTTCTATCTTCAGGCTCTGGCTTCAGCCGCTCTGGAAAAACTGCTGCTATATAAATCTTCGATTACCGATTCACTGACAGGGCTGCTGACCCGGGAGCAGTTTCTTAAAAAGGTAGTTAAGGAACTGGACCTTATACAAAACTGCCTTATGCCCGCTCCAGGCGGATGTAAAGACCCCGGCATACCTACTTTCAGTGGTTCTCTTGGGGTTATTCTTGTCGATCTTGATAATTTTCAGCGGATTAACGATCGCTATGGGTTCCAGTTCGGAAATTCAATTATAAGCCGGGTGGCTGCAAAACTTCGTGAGCTTGCTCCGCACCCTGTTATCTGCTCCCGCTATCTTGATGATAAATTCGCTTTAATGCTTCCTGACGGCAGACCCCGCACATGTGCCGATCTTGCGGAGCGTCTCAGGGAAGCTGTTGAAAGTATTCCGGTCTCGGATGATGTTACCGGTGATATTATAAAAATTTCTGCCAGTGTCGGGTATGCCAATTATCCTCAGAGCCTATCTGGTGCTCATTTTAAAACCTCCGCTTATGAGCAGAGCCGGATCATAATGCGCAAGGCTGAAAAAGCTGTATCCACCGCTAAGGATATGGGGCGCAATCAGGTTTTTGCCTATTCAGATATCCTTAAAAAAGGCGGCAAGGTTCTCGAAGTTCTGCCGCTGCAACGGCTGGCTTTAAGCATTGGTCACAGTGTTGATGCCCGTGAAGGTTCACGGTTTCTTGTCTGGGCTCCTGAATTTCATTCCGGATATCAGGGACGTATTACCGAAGATGAAAGAATCTCCGGTTCCTACCCGACAATGTATAAAGCTGAAGTTGTACTCATTGAGGTTCAAAATGATGTGGCTTTTGCTGAAATTCTGCATTTGAGCGATCCTGCATGGCCTGTTGTTTCAGGAGACAGGCTTACTCTTCTCGAAGAAAAGAACAGCTTTTTTGATACTCAGGCCGGTCCTGAAAGCGGAAAATCTCCGCAGAAGGATATGGTTACCGGACTGTACAGCTATCGTGATTTTATCGGCCGTTACAGCAGACTCAGACAAAATGAAGATCTTTTTTCCATTGCCGTTTTCAGGCTTTCCGGCAGTCCCGGAGAGCAGGGCGGAAATTTTCAAAAGTTCAACGATGCGCTGGTTCAAAAAGTTGCATCCAGAGCAGAAACTTTCTTCCCCGAAAATGTTACGGGCGGTCGTTATAGTTTAAACAGCCTCATATATTACTTTCCCTCAACTGAAAGTGATAATGTGATGGGCTTGGCCTTAAGGCTTGTCCGGGAATGTGCGGAAGATTTTGCAATTGATCTATCTTCCGGTGTTGCCGGTTATCCTTTTCTTAATTTTTCACGCAGCGAGGTTCTGGATAACTGCCGTAAAGCTTTGGATCATGCCATGATGCTTGCAGAGCCTAAAGTTGCCCAGTTCGACTCTGTTTCTTTAAATATTTCCGCTGACCGCCTTTATGTGGATGGTGATATTTACGCTGCTGTAGAGGAGTTCAAAGCAGCCCTTCTTGCCGATCCTGATAACATTCTTGCCAGAAATTCTCTGGGAATATGTTATGCCCAGATCGGGCGGCCTGAACAAGCAGCCAGAATGTTTGAGGAGGTTCTTGATATCACTCCGAATAATATTATGGCTCTTTATAATCTCGGTTGGGCCTGCCACATGATTGGCGAAATGGACAAAGCCAGATGCTCATACGAAAAGTGTCTTGAGCTTGATCCTGACAATGTTTTCAGCCTTGTCAGGCTCGGACTTCTTGCTGAGCATGATTCTGATTTTGAAAAAGCAAAGGAATATTATTTGAGGGCTTCAGTTCTTAAGGGCGGTGATTCTCTTACAATGCGCCATCTGGCAAGGCTGGCCTATAATGCCGGTGAAGCCGACAAGACCAGAGAATATCTGCATCTAGCTCTTAATGCCAACCATAATGATGCCGCGTCCATGAATCTTCTGGCCAGACTTTATCTTGATAATGGTGAGGACCCTCAGGTTGCAGAGGTTCTTGCAAGACAGAGTTCCGCGCTTAAACCGGGCAACAACAGATATTGGAAAACTCTTTCTGACGCCCTTGAGGCTCAGGGAAAAATTGAGGAAGCTGCTGAAGTCCTGTCGAGACTGGCAGGGTAGTCCTTTGCGGCTGGCATTGAAAGGATGGGTAGATATCTTATACCAATATATCTGATTCTTTCAGGGCTTTTATTTTTTCATGCTTTCATTCCGCTGATTGTTTTTGAGAAAGAACCTGAGATTCCGGTCTTTCGGGAAAGCATTCAAAACAGGTTCAGACTTGGAAAAAGGGATCTGGTCCCTATTCCTTCTTTGTTCAGTCAGGTTGCTGATGAATTTGATTTACCCATGGAGCTTCTGCACGCTGTTGCCAGCCATGAGAGCCATTACAAACCGTGGGCCGTTAATATTTCCGGCAGGAGCTACTATCCCGCTACACGCAAAAGAGCCCTCGAAATAATTAAAAAATCAGGTGCAAGAAGTTACGATATTGGTTTGATGCAGGTAAATTCATTCTGGATTGAAAAGTTCGGTCTTGATGTTGCCGATGCCATAATTCCTGATGAAAATTTACGGCTTGGAGCATGGATACTCAGATATTGTTTCAAACGCTATGGAAACAACTGGAAAGCTGTCGGAGCCTACCATACCGGATCTCCGGCAAATCTTCCTGAGAAAGCGGAAGTATACGCACGGCAAATCTATAAAAAGTATCTGATAATGAAAAATAAAAGATGATTTATAGCTTAAAGCTTTGAATTATAATATCAGTAGAAGATTCAGTGAAGTATTGTCTGTCAAAGTACGAATTTTTTTAGATTTTGTCAGAGGAACATGATGAAGAATCAGGATTTTGTTTTGTTTAGGATTGGGGATTTCCATCTCGCCCTGCCTACTTCCGTGGTGCGTTCAGTTGAAAGATCCGTTCTGGTTGCCGCTTTGCCCGACGCTCCTGATCCGGTTATGGGAGTCGTCAACTATGCTGGTGAGACTGTACCTGTAATAAATCTGCGCCGTAAAATGGGGCTTCCTTCACACGAAGTGGATTTGAATGATCAATTTATTTTTACATCACGCGGAGAGCTTCCACTGGCTCTTGTTGTCGATGAAGTTTCAGAGGTCATAACCCTTTCCGAATTTGAAATTAAAGGTTCAAAGTCATTCTGGCCGGGGCTTACTCTTGTTGATTCCGTGTCGGGACACGATGGTAAAATAATATATATTCAGAGTGTTGATGGATTTTTAAGCGAAGATCAGGTCTTCAATCTGGTGGAAGCTATGGAAACAGCTGGTATCAAGGAAACCGGAGCCTGATGATTGCATGAAGTTATTAAATGAACAGCAGCTTTTAAAATTTGCAGATATTATTAAGGATAAGTTCGGTCTGGAATTTACCCCGGAACGCTGTGAGGACCTCAACCGGGTTATGAGCAGTTTTATCAGTGAAGCTTCACCCGAAGAACCTGTTTCAGGATTTATAGAAAGATGTCTTCGCGGCGGACTTACTGAGCGGGAACGTGAAATATTAATTGATCATCTGACTATCGGCGAGACTTATTTTTTCAGAGAACCGAGAGCGTTAAAAGTCATTGAACAGCATATCCTCAAACCTCTGTCTGGAAAAGGCAGCGGCAGGGATGGTGCTGTAAGAATCTGGAGTGCTGCCTGCACATCAGGTGAAGAGCCATATACTTTTGCAATGATGGGAGACAAGCTTGGTATCCCTATGGAGATTGTTGCTACAGATCTTGATTCCAGAGCTCTTATGCGAGCCAGAAAAGCGGTCTATAGAAAATGGTCTTTTCGTAATGAGCAGGCCCTTGCTCTGAAAGAGCGCTACTTTGAGACGATCGGTGAAAATTCTTTTAAATTGAGTTCTGAAATTGCTACACGGGTTAATTTCATGAAACTTAATCTGGTCAAAGGGATGATTCCTGCTTCCATGGATAGTTTTGACCTGATTCTCTGCCGTAATGTGCTGATGTATTTCTGCAACAGTGTTGTCGGCAGTGTACTTAATAAAATGCATAAGGCCTTAGCAGAGCAGGGTCATTTTGTTTCTACAGCAAGTGAATCATGTCTTATACTTGAACATGGTAATTTCCATTGCAAAAACATCGATGGACTCCTTTTGTTTTCAAAACATGCTGATAGTAACGACATTACATTTTCAGCATGCGAAGCAATAGATAAGTCCAGCATGTATGGAGCTGAAAGCAATTCTTTGAGCATAGACGAAAGTTTAGTTTATGAAGAATATGCTTCCGGATATACAATAGATGATAACAGCACTATCTCCGGGAATACTGTAGCTGTTGACAGTTATTCAGATTCAGGTTCAATAGATCATCAATATTCTGATTCTGTGTCAGATTTGGAATCTGATAGTACTGCTGTTGTCGAAAGCGACCATGCTGTAAGTGAGTTGCTTTTGAAGGGGCGTGAACTCCTCAATTCCGGAGATTGTGAAGCCGCAAGAGAAATATGCATGAAAATTTTGGAAGTGGACCATATCACTCCTGAAGCCTATTATCTGCTTGGAGAAATAAATTTTAAAGACCGGAATACTGATGAAGCTTTAAAGTTTTTTCGCAAGACACTTTATGCAGATTCAGGAATTGTGATGGCTGACGTAATGCTTGGTAATATCTACCTTGACCGTGGAGACCTGCGGTCAGCTTCAGTCCATTTCAGGTCTGCTCTCAGAAATTTATGCGGTTGTGAAAAAGATGATATCATAAAATATTCCGGCGATCTTACCGCAGGACGGCTTGCCGAAATGATAGAAAAGCTGGCCACGGTCTGTGAAGATCGTCAGCAGCGCAACAGGATTACACTGTGAATGAATCAGCTGGACACAAAAACGATCGGGAAATTCTGCGTGAACGTGCGAAAAACCTTGCCCACCGGGATGACCTCTTATTTGAGGAAGAGAGCAGGCATATAGGCGCGCGTGACTATCTCATTATTACTTTGTCAGGTGAAAAATTTGCTATTGAAACAGGTTTCATTAAGGAAATACGAAAAGTTGAAGGGCTGACCCGCATACCCTGCACTCCGGGCTGGATGGCTGGAATTGTCAGCTTAAGGGGATATATCCTTCAGGTTGTTGATCTGTCCTTATATCTCGGCCTCAGCCGTTCCGGTAAAAATTCCGCGGATGAGCTGGTTATAGTCGGCAATGAGGATATTGAATTTTGTCTGTTGGTTGAAGCAGTGCATGATGTCCGCCTGATTGAAGACTCAAAGATTTCCAGACAGACAGAAAAAGGGTTTGCCGGGGCCGCATATTGTGCCGGAATAACCGGGGATAGAGTTTTTGTTTTTCAGACGGAAAAACTCATAAATGATCCCGGACTGGAAATTGATGAGGATGTTGTTTCTGTTCCCGGAGCTGTTTCGGGCAACTGGTAGGTTAATAAATCTGCTGCCATTTTTTTGTAGGTGCTAAATGAATGATGACCTAAAAGCCAGACTGCTGAAAGCCTTTGAGGGAGAAGGCCGGGAAAGAATTCAGGTTTTGACCGCTGATATTCTTGCTCTTGCGAAAGGCCCTGACGAAACCGAAACACAGGTGCTTGTGGAAAGTGCTTTTCGGGAAACCCATAGTCTTAAGGGAGCAGCAAGAGCCGTTGGGCTAAGTGATGTCGAGCGGTTTTGTCAGGCGATGGAATCTGTTTTTTCCGTTCTTAAAAAAACGGGACGCGCTCCATCGTCGGAGGCCCGTGAATATCTGGTCAGCTGGGTTGATCTGCTCTCAGATTTATTATTGCAGCCCTCAGGTGATGGTAGCGGCAAAGATGGAAGAATTTCTCTGGCTCTGTCCAAAATGCGGGAGCTTTCAACCTCTGCAAGGCTTTTTGATGATGGACACGGTAATGATGATATCTCCCTGAGCAGCAAAAAAAATTCCAATGAAGAATCCGGAGAAAAATCTGCCAGTCCTGAAACAGAGCCTGACGGGAATATAAATTCAACTGAAAAAAATTTTGAACCGCTTAAGCCCGAAAATCCTGCTGAAGAAAAATTACATAAGAATACAGCTCCTGTTCCTTCACTGGGAGAAACAGTCAGGGTCGATGCTTCACTGCTTACGAATCTGCTTTTGCAGACTGAAGAATTGCTTTTTTCACGAAATGCCCTTGAATCGAGGTCTCAAGTTCTTTTTGATATCTCTGAACGCTTTGAGCAGTTATCCAGATCATTACGTGAATTTTCTCTGGAACGTGAGGTTGGGAAAAAACAGATAACTGACGAAAACTTCAAACGTTTCAAGATGAGCATGAAATCCCTTAGCGAAGAGTTGCAGAGAGTTTCATACAATTCGAGAAAAGGGCATTGGGAGCTATCTTCAAGAGTTGACGGATTGATCAGTGAATTCAAGACTTCAATGCTGCTTCCTTTTTCTTCTCTTCTGGATATTTTCCCTAAAATGGTCAGGGATATCTGCCGCGAAAGTGAGAAAAAAGTTGATTTTAAAATAACAGGGCAGAATGTCAGAATTGACCGTAGAATTCTTGAAAGACTTAAAGACCCTTTTATTCATCTTATACGAAACGCAATAGACCACGGAATTGAATCTTCGGATGAAAGGCTTGCCAGTAAAAAGCCTGAAACCGGTAAGGTTTCAATCGAAATTTCAAGGCTGGACCGTGATGTAATCCGTATAATTATCAGGGATGACGGCGGTGGTGTAAATCTTGATGTTTTGAAATCTTCTTCCATAGCCAAGGGTGTTATTTCAAAGGATGCCGCTGACCTGATGGATCGCAGGGAGCTTATCAATCTTATTTTTCTTTCCGGGATGTCCACCAAAAAGATTATTTCCGATATTTCCGGCCGCGGGCTGGGAATGGCAATTGTCAGGGACAGGATTGAGACCCTTGGCGGCAATGTTTTTGTCTCCAGCATTACCGGTAAGGGAATGCGGGTGGTTATCAATCTTCCTGTGACACTGACTTCTTTTAGAGGGCTTGTTGTTGAAAGTGCCGGGCAGTCTTTTGTCATACCCAAAAATGTCGTCAGAAGAGTTGTACTGGTCCGCAATGAGGATGTGGAACTTTCCGGCGGCAGGGAAACAATTATTTATGGTTCAAGGACCATTCCTATTGTTTCGCTGGCTGATATTCTTGAACTGAAGAATGACAGCGAGGAAAGGCGTTCATTCCCTGCGCTTATACTGGGAAAGGGGCGTATGCTCGTTGCGGTCACCGTTGATTCCCTTGCAGCCGAGCAGGATATTATGTCCAAGCCTTTCGGTTCCAAAATAAAAAGAGTCCGCAATGTTTCCGGGGTTTCAATGCTCGGCAGCGGAACTCTAGCTCCTATTCTGCATGTACCGGATATACTTAAAACAGCTATGGGCCTTCACTCCGGGGTGGGAACGATTTCAGTTTCGCATGTTAAGCAGGTTCAGGAAATGAGGACCGTACTCGTTGCCGAAGATTCCATAACTTCAAGAGTTCTTTTGAAAAATGTTCTTGAAGCTGCAGGTTATAATGTTGTTACCGCGGTAGACGGACAGGATGCCCTTGTAAAAGTGAAAAGCGCGGAACCTGATGTTCTGGTCTCAGACGTTGAAATGCCTAACCTTGATGGTTTCGGACTTACTGAAAAGGTCAGGAAAATTGATCGCTTTGCCAATCTTCCTGTGATTTTGGTAACCTCACTCGGCTCGAAAGAGGATCGGGAAAAAGGTGTTGATGCCGGGGCAAATGCTTACATTGTCAAATCAAATTTTGACCAGAGCAATCTTTTAGACGTTATTGCAAGGTTCTGTTAAAGAAATTTCAGTGTAACCGGCTGGTTGTTAATTACAGTGAGAGGTCCTTTTTTGATCAGAATTTTAATAGTTGATGATTCAATCTCTGTGCGTGAGCTTCTATACAGATATTTTTCCGATCAGGAAGATATGGAAGTTGCGGGCATGGCTGTGACAGGTGCTGAAGCTATTGAAAAAGTTCATAAGCTGAAACCTGATATTGTGACAATGGATATTCACCTTCCCGATATGGATGGGTTTCAGGTCACACGCCGGATTATGGAGGAATCGCCACTTCCCATTGTAATCATCAGCTCCGTTGCCAGCCCGGATGATTCTGACGACGGTTTTCGCGCTCTTGATTCCGGTGCTCTCACTCTTATTGATAAGCCGCGGCTATGCGATTCAGATTTTGAAGACAATATGAACGACATAATTCACACTGTCAGGCTTATGTCCGAAGTAAAAGTCGTTCGTAGAAGGATTAAAAAGAATTTAATAAATTCGGGTCCAGTCCTTTCAGGACGGTCCGGTATTAAAGACAGTACTCCAAAAGAAAATATTGAAGCCGTCTGCATAGGAACTTCAACCGGAGGACCACAGGCATTAAAAGCTGTTCTTGGTGCTCTGCCTGAAAATTATCCTTTGCCTATACTTGTCGTCCAGCACATGTCCAAAGGTTTTCTGGAAGGGATGGTCAGCTGGCTTGATAATGTTATCCCCCTGAAAGTTAAAGCGGCAGATGCCGGAGAAACAGTCAGAGGCGGTTTTGTTTATTTTGCCCCGGAAGAAAAACACATGCGTGTAAATTCTGATTTGACGGTATCATTTTCTTCAGGTTCAGCTTCCGATGGCATAATTCCAAGTGTAAGTGTATTGTTTGCCTCAGCCGCAAGAAACCTCGGGCATAGAGCCGCAGGCATTATTATGACCGGAATGGGCCGTGATGGAGCGGCGGAACTTCTTGAGATGCGCAAAGCGGGGGCGTATACCATTGCGCAGAATAAAGAGAGCTGTACTGTTTATGGAATGCCGGGGGAAGCTGTAAAGCTCGGCGCGGCAATTGATATTTTACCTCTTGAAGAGATAAGTGGAGAATTGTTGAATTTTGCAGGAATAAAGAGCTGACGCTCAATATTAACATGGATAAAATCATGACCTCTGAACGGATTTTAGTTGTTGAGGACAGTCTTACGCAGGCTGTAAAGCTGGAATATTTTTTAAGCAGTATAGGTTACTCTGTTCTTGTTGCCGATGATGGCGAGAGCGCCATATCTAAAATGGACAGTTTTAATCCCGATCTGGTCATAAGTGATGTTGTTATGCCCGGAATGGATGGGTATGAATTATGTTCACAGATAAGGCAAAACGATAAATTTCATTCAGTTCCGGTTATTCTCCTTACCAGTCTTTCTGATCCGGGCGATGTCCTGCGCGGGCTTAAGAGCGGGGCAATAAATTTTGTTACGAAACCTTATGATGAAGATTTTCTGCATTCCCGTATCCGCCATGTACTTGATCACAATCATTATGAAGCTGAAACAGGAAATACCCGTGAAATAGAATTTGAATTTCACGGTGAAAAGCATTCAATAAGTGCCGATTTCGGTCAAGTCTTCCATCTTCTGCTTGCAACTTATGAAAACGCTCTGCTGCAATCAAAGCAGCTGGATCAGGCCTACCGTCAGCTGGCTCATCAGGAGGAGCAGCTTCGTTCGGTTCTGGCTTCAATTTCATCAAGTATTGCTGTTCTTGATACGGGAGGCCGGCTGATTACAGCAAATCCTTCTTGGAATGATTATTTCGCTATAGATACCGGTGAAACTCTGGTCGGCTCTGATTTTCTTGAATCACTTTCGGCCATTGGCTGCCCGGAAGATATTCTGGTGGCCGTAGCCAATGGACTAAAGGAAGTTATAAACGGTCACGATGAACATTTTCTAATAGAGTTTTCCTATCCCTTTAAGGGCGAAAAAAAATGGTGTCAGCTCGACATTACCCCCATGGGCGGGGAAACCGGAGGAGCTGTTGCCGCGGTAATCGACATCACCGGACGTAAGAAGCTTGAGCGGGAACTTATTATGGCCCGTGACGGAGCCCAGAAGGCCAATAAATTCAAGTCGCGGTTTTTGGCTTCAATGAGCCATGAGATAAGGACTCCTTTGAATGCTGTTATCGGTCTGACTGATCTGACACTGCTGACTGATCTTAATGTGGAACAAAGAGATAACCTCGAAACCGTAGGGCTTTGCGCCAACCAGCTTTTAAGCGTAGTAAACGACATCCTCGATTTATCCAAGGTTGAAGCGCGGATGCTTAAACTGGAAAATGAAGATTTTAGTTTGAGCGATGTGCTATATTCTGTAGTACGCAGTCTGTCTCATCAGGCTGAATCCAAGGGACTGGTTATCGACCTTGATATCGATGAAGATGTTCCTGAAATAGTCTGCGGTGATCAGGGTCGGCTTAAACAGGTTCTGTTTAATCTGATCGGAAATGCCTTGAAATTTACTGGTAAGGGAGGAGTCTATGTTCAGGTTTCCCCTTCCATCGATCAAAATGTTTCAGGACGGCATGATGTTGTTTTCACTGTAAGAGATACCGGTATAGGTATTCCTGAAGATCAGCAGGATGTTATTTTTGAAAGCTTCCGTCAGGCTGACAGCTCAACTACAAGAAAATTTGGCGGAACCGGTCTTGGTCTGGCAATTTCTCGTGAAATTGTGGAGATGATGGGCGGGCAGATAGGTGTACGCAGTTCTGTCGGCCTTGGCAGTGTTTTTACTTTCAATGTTCTGCTTTCTCCGGGAGACCCGGACAAAGTTGAACTTTATGCCCTTGAGTCTGATACTCTGCCGGATGCTGATAAAAAGAGATTTCATATCCTTCTTGTAGAAGATAATTCCATAAATGTAAGAGTTGCGGGTCGTCTGCTTAAAAAAATGGGGCATACCTGCAGGGAAGCAGAAAACGGGGTGAAGGCTGTTGAAGCCTTATCCAAAGAACATTTTGATCTGGTGTTGATGGATATTGAAATGCCTGAGATGGACGGCTTTGATGCTGCAAAGGCTATTCGTCAGGGCGGTGCTGGATCGGCATGTGTTGAAATCCCGATCATTGCAATGTCCGCTCATGCCATGAGCGGGACAAGGGATAAAAGTATCAAATCCGGTATGAACGGTTATATTACAAAACCGGTACAGTATGCCGACCTTGAGGCTAAGATTCAAAAGGTTATGGAAGGACGGGCTGACTCCGGGGACCATGATTTCGACGAAAACGAGCATTTTGGAGTTCCGGTTCTGGACAGGCAGAAAGCTGAAGAAATGTATCATGGAGACAATGAGCTTTTTGAGGAATTATGTTCAATGTTTCTTGAGGAAACACCGGAAGACCTCAGACAGCTTCTGACAGCAGCCTCCAGAAGAGATTTTCGCAGTGCGGAAAGGATAGCCCATACTTTGAAAAGCACCTGTGCGGCCATCTGCGCTCCAAGGGCAAGAGACATAGCTTATGAAATGGAAAAGGCTTTTCGCTATCACGAAGGTAGCGGCTTTGAAAAACTGGTTGAATCTTTCAAGGCTGAAAACAAGCGCATAAGTGAAGCCATTGAATCTTACAAATAATCTCAGGCTCCTATTTGAGTTCTTGCTGATATAATTATGTAAAACCGCACCAATGATCTATCATGAAAAAGGGCCGGATAATTTAATTATCCGGCCCTTTATATTTTTGCTCTTATGGCTGGCTATACTGCTGTTGAAAAAGCTTCGTTGACTATTTTCTTGGCTTCTTCCTGAATAGAAACGAGGTGAGCCAGACCTTTGAATGATTCCGCATAAATTTTATAAATTGACTCGGTTCCTGAAGGTCTTGCCGCGAACCATCCGTTCTCGGTTATAACTTTCAATCCGCCTATGGATTGATTATTTCCGGGAGCTGTTGTCAGCTTGCTTTCAATCAGTTCTCCGGCAAGGGTTTTAGCCTTGATCATATCCGGGGTAAGACTGCTGAAAGCTTTTCTCTGTTCTTCAGTTGCTCCGGTATCAATCCTTTTATAAACAGGTGAACCGAATTTATTTTCAAGGGCGGTGTAAAGTTCGCCCGGATCTTTACCTGTTATGGCTGTTATTTCCGCAGCAAGAAGGTTCATGATGATACCGTCTTTGTCAGTGGTCCAGACAGAACCGTCTTTGCGCAGGAATGATGCTCCAGCACTTTCTTCACCGCCGAATCCGCAGGTTCCGCTGAGCAGTGGCTCCACGAACCATTTAAATCCAACCGGAACTTCCATCAGCTGGCGATCAATTGATGCTGCGACTCTGTCTATCATAGAACTGGAGACCAGAGTCTTACCCACCATCAGATCTTTTCTCCAATCCGGGCGGTTGGTGTAGAGATATTCAATTGCAACGGCAAGATAATGATTGGGGTTCATCAGCCCGCGGCTTTTGGTGACTATACCGTGCCTGTCAGTATCAGGGTCGTTTGCAAAAGAAATATCGTATTTATCTTTCAGTTCAATAAGCCCGGCCATGGCATAAGGAGAAGAGCAGTCCATACGGATTTTGCCGTCTTTATCCACATGCATGAAAGCATAAGCCGGATCTATGGTTTTGTTGACCACGTTGATATCAATTTTGTAGCGCTCGGCAATCGGTTCCCAGTAATCAATTGCTGCCCCTCCGAGAGGGTCCACACCTATTTTCAGTCCTGCACGGCTTATAGCTTCCATGTCAATAATATTGCAGAGATCATTGACATAAGGTGTTATGAAGTCGTGCTCAGTTGTGGTGCCGGCTTTCATTGCCTTTTCGAGAGTAATCCTTTTCACATCCTTGAGCCCGTTTTGCATTATTTCATTGGCTCTGTTCTGGATGGTACTTGTGACCGTGGTGCTTGCCGGGCCACCTTCCGGAGGATTGTATTTAAATCCGCCGTCACGTGGAGGGTTATGGGATGGAGTTATTACCACACCATCGGCTTTGCCGCAGCTTTTTCCTTTGTTAAAAGTTAAAATAGCATGCGAAATTGCCGGGGTGGGAGTGTACCCCTTGTCATTTATAAATACATCAACTCCGTTTGCTGCAAAAACTTCCAGAGCTGTTATCTGTGCCGGTTCAGACAGTGCATGCGGGTCCTTTCCTATAAAGAGCGGACCTGTATACCCCATTTTTTCACGATATTCACAAATGGCCTGACTGATAGCCAGAATGTGGCCTTCGTTAAAAGAGCCGTCCAGAGGGCATCCTCTGTGTCCTGACGTTCCGAAGGACACAAGGTTTGAAGGAATGGAAATATCAGGTTTAATCGTGTAGTATGCAGCTACGAGTCGTGGAATATTTTCCAGAATTTCAGGTGGGGCAAGTTTGCCCGCAAGATTGCTCAAAGACATAATATCCTCCACTTTTTCGTGTGAAATTCAAGATTATCAAACAGGCCCAAAAAGACAACTGTAAAGAGAAGGTGTCCTGAATTTTGATGATTACAAGTTCTGCCTGCCGGATCGAGTATTTAACTTTTCCTGATTTTATATGCATCAGGAATATTGCAGAATGGTTACTTTTATACGTTGCTAAAATTTCAGAGCGGCCCGCCTGTGATTGATTCCCAGTTGCCGAGTACCCCAGCAAGATAGCATATCCCTGCTGTAAATGAAATCAGCGAAAAAATAATTTCCCGTGTTCCCGATGCTGAAGACCCGCGATTTAAAAGCTGAAAAAAAACAGCTGATCCTCTGAGAAAATATAAAATACCGATGATTACAACAAGAGGACCTTTGAATGGAAGATCCCGGTATAAATCCGCTGCGGAAAAAGCGTAAAGTCCGAAAACGGCAAAGACAAGTGCGATGAAAATTGTCAGCAGGGGTGGTATCACGGACCCCCTGCGGGCCATGAGGACCAGATCCTCTCCGGCCCCGAAGTAATCGTATGCTTTAGGTCCGGCGGCTATTATTACTATGTGCAGCAGAGCTATTGCGAAACTTATAATGCCTGCCACGCATAAAAAGTAGCTGGGGTTTGTCATTCAGTTTTGCATCCGCAGTATTCTCAAACACAGTGAGAAGTTACTATTATCAGGATTGTTGAAAAGTATATAAACTCTTTTTCAAAAGATACCAAAAAAGTTTTATATTTTCCAGAGAAGGGCAGCCCCCGACCTCCTGCGCATATTAAAAAACAGGCTTCCGCAATAAATTCGGAAGCCTGTTTTAAATTTAATTATACCAAGCGGATTAAGAACGTGATTCTTCGAGATCCTTGATCATTTCTTCAGGAATATCATATCCGCTCTGTTTTGCTTTTTCAATACATTCAGCAGCCTTGTCGAAATCTTTCTTTTCTATGTAGCACAGTGCAAGGTTGTTCCATGCCGGACCAAAATGTTCCTGAATTTTTACTGCTTTTTCGCAAACTTCGATGCAGTCGTCCAGTTCTCCTTCCTGAAAGTAAGCACTTCCGAGAGTGGAGAGGGCCTGAACAAAATTCGGATCATATTTTACAGCACGTTTGAGAGCACCAATGGCTTTATCTACATCACCTTTCTGGAGGTATACGAAGCCTATGTTACCCCACGGAACAGCGAAGAAAGGACGCTGCTGTGAAGCCTGAATATTATAGCGCAGGCATCCGTCTATGTCGTTTCTCTGCAGGCAGATTCCGCCGAGCTGAACGTATGCTTCAGCCATTTTCGGGGATTCGTTGATTGCACTTATGAATTCACGTTCAGCTTCCATGAAATCACGTTTGGAGAGATATGCAACGCCAAGATTGTAGTGGGTGTTGCTACAGGTAGGGTTCTTGGCTGATTTGGCTTTGAGGTCTTCAATATAGTCATCAAGGTTATCGAATTGCTGCACTTTATTATCCTCTTAATATTGCTTGCAGTTTAGGAAGCTTTATACGGCATAATGCCGGAAGCCTACTTGTTTAAATCAATAGATTTACCTTCGCGTTTGAGTAGTTCGTTGTACCATACGCAAAAATCAAAAACAGGTCTGACGCGTTCGATATTCATAACAAGGAGCACGCCGAATTCAGAAGCAGCCTGAAGGTATTCAGGATCTTGGGCGGACCTTGTTTCTCTCATAAACTGTTCGCACAGCTGTTGGGAGGTTCTGCCTGTTATATCCTGCCTCAGATCAATCGGGTCAAAGGGCATGGCAAAAGGTTCCCATTCGTCATAGCCTATTTTGTCAACAAACTTGCGCCGTCTGGGCGAAAGCTTTTCGTACATTATCCTTTTCTGTTCTTCAATCTGTTCCGGCGTCATGGTACTCATACTAAGCTCCTGTTAGTCCTTTTCCGGAGCCTGTCCGAGTGAAACAGAGTAATTACAGTCGGCACATGCAGACTTGTCTTCCGAACAGGTTGAGCAGGCTTGCGGAGTTACTTCCAGCGGCTCCGGTTCCGGTTCGGGCTCGGCCTTTTTACTGGTCCGTGCACCAAGGTATTCCATAGTGAAATCTGTCAGCAGGGCCATTGATGCCGGGATAAGCATCTCGCTTAATTCTTTATAAGAAGAATTAATGCTGTCAGAAATTTCTTTACTCAATTCGTAAAGCTTGTTCTGCAGCACATCCATATTCATGGCCGGGTACTGTTTACCTTTATCAAAACCGGATTTTCCGCAGCAGTGGGCTTCTCCGCCGATGTTCATCGGAGTTCCGTATATTCTGCATGTGAGCGGTCTTGATTCATAAAGATCACAGGAATCTTCCGTACCAAGAAGAGGGCAGCGGACTCTTGCGAGTGAAATTTCTTTGATGATTTCAGAGGCTGATTTTCCAGCCTGCGAAGCTTTAAATGCGTTTCTTTTGATTTTATGAATCTGGCGGTCGGCTTCATCCGCACGTTCAAGAATCTGTGAACGCTCCATGCCACTGTATTTTTCATTGAACTTGTGGTTCAGATACAGAGCCTCAACCAGTGTCAGGTCGAAAAGGGCATGGCAACAGTCGCTGCAACCTTTATGGCATTTTATGCCGTCGTCAGCCTGTTCTGCAACTTTATTAAAAGCACTGTCCACTTCGGCGACAATTGCTTCATATTTCGTAAAAATATCTTTGAACTCCAAAATACAACCTCCATTCTCTTTCAGAGCATATTAACCGGGATTACCGGATAAACTTTTTAAAAGTAAGTCGTCAATCCTTACAGTCAATGCTCAGGCTGGAAAAAATACGATTTGGTCAGCCGGATTCGAATCCGCTGATGATTGATGACAGCCGCACCAAGGGGAATCAAAGGCTGTTGTGGAATAAAAAATAGGCGGAAATCCGGAAAGGATTCCCGCCTTAAAGTCCTGCCTTAGGCAAGGAAGAAATTAGCTTTCTTCAATAGTGATGGCATCCTGTTCGCAAACTTCAACACAGGATTCGCAGCCGAGGCATTCTTCGCCGTTTACAACAACAGCTTTGCTGTCCTGAAGTTCGTAAACTTCTACGGGACATACATCAACACACTCGCCGTCACCAACACACTTTTCAACATCAACAGTTACGTTGTAGGCCATGGTCTAACCCTCCAAAAGATTATTTTTTTCAGCCTCTGAACGTATTTTGATGAGGCTGGGTTGTTCAGCCTCGGCAAAAAGTTCATTTTCCCAATTGTCACGAATTCAAAGAAATTCGTGGCATAATGTGGTACCGGGCTTTTGAAATGGAGATAGCTATATGACTCTTCTGTGTCAAGAAGCGATATGTAAAATCAAGGCTTATAATTCATTTTTTTTAACTTAATAAGATTCCAAAATTATTTAACATCTTAAAATAATATGTTTTTTAAAGTGCAATGAATTTATTGCCTGTAAAATGATAATGTCAATATGACTCTTGGCCCTGTAACTGGTTGATTTCGGGGCTATTGAGATAAATTCCCGGCTGGTCTATCGTAGCTTTTCAAATCAATAATCAAGGAGAATATATTATGCTGACAGCTGAGCAGCTCGAAAAATATTGTGAAGTTTTATGGTGGGGAATCACTACAGCCAGAACAGGAGAGTTCAAGCCCGGAGATAATATTCTGCTGCGCTACGAAATTGAGGCTCTTCCTCTGGCAGAAGTTATGTTCAAACTGCTGGTGGAAAAGGGTATGAATCCTATTTTGAGGATGGGGCTGACCCCGGACATGGAGAAATCTTTTTATGGCAAGGGTAATGATAAACAGCTGACCTTTGTTACTCCCGGTGAAAAAGAGCTGATTAACAATTTAAACGGTCTGATAGCATTGCTTGCACCGTCATCACTCACTCATCTTGCAGAAGTGGACCCTTCGAGGATCGGTAAATCTGCTGTTGCCAGAAAATTTATCCGCGACATAATGGATGTCCGGGAACAGAAAGGGGAGTTTGGCTGGACCCTTTGTTCATACCCGACCAAAGCTATGGCTGATGCTGCCGGTTTGGGAATTGAGGAATTTGCTGAACAGATTATCAAGGCCTGCTATCTTGATGACGATAAGCCGACAGAGCGCTGGATGGAAGTTTTTGACAGTGCTCTCAAAGTTAAAAACTGGCTGAACGGCATGGATATAGAAAGCTACAGGGTTGTTACTGAAAATTGCGATCTTAAAGTAAGCCACGGGGAATCACGCCGCTGGATTGGAATTTCCGGGCATAATATTCCAAGTTTTGAACTCTTCATTTCTCCTGACTGGCGTGGGACTGAAGGTGTCTATTATGCTGATCAGGCTTCTTTCAGATCCGGTAATCTTGTTCAGGGTGTAAAGCTTGTTTTTGAAAATGGAGTTGCCAAAGAGATCACCGCTGAAAAGGGTGAGGAGTTTGTCAAAAAACAGCTGGCTATGGATGAAGGGGCAGCACGTCTTGGCGAATTTTCACTGACTGACAGGCGTTTTTCTCAGATAGATAAATTTATGGCTAATACTCTGTATGATGAAAATTATGGCGGAGAATTCGGGAACTGCCATGTGGCAGTAGGTGCTTCTTATGCTGATACTTACGGTGGAAATCAGGAAGACCTTACTTCTGATTTGAAGAAAGAACTTGGTTTTAACGATTCTGCTCTGCACTGGGATCTTGTTAATACGGAAGATAAAAAAGTGTACGCCATACTTAAAGATGGTTCTGAAGTTTTAATATACGAGAGCGGTGAATTTCAATGCGAGTAGCTGCGAACTTTATTGCACGCTGTTTTTAACAGTTTGAGATAATATAAAATTAACGGCTGAATCTTTTTTACGGATTCAGCCGTTAATTTTTAATCTTTTATTGTGGCTAATGATTAAGCGATTAGTTCGGATATGTCATATTCTTCTGCCGCACAGGAATTAAGGAACATGATCATATAATCTCTTTTACTTTTTCCTATCTCAAGCTGTTCCTCAAAGAACAAAGAAACCTGAGCAAGACCAAATATATTGGAATAGTAATAAACTGCCGCCGTATGGGCATTCAGGTCTGCCCGGAAAGAACCGTCTTTAATTCCTTTATCAAATATTTCTTCAATATCTTTGATGAACTTAAGCTCCATGGATCTATATTCCATTTTATACGGCATAAGTTCATCTGACCATTCCGTCATGAGAAAAACAATTTCAAAAGCTGCCCTGAAATGACTCTGGGTTGTAGCTCGTGACAGCCATGCATCCATGAATTTAATAAGAATTTCGATAGGTGATGTAGTACTCTCCAGAATACCTTCAAAAAAGACTTCAAAAGGTCTGAAGGCGTGATCCATCAGCTGGCCGAAGACATCCGGTTTATTTTTAAAGTGCCAGTAAACTGCGCCCCTGGTGACTCCTGCCTCTACAGCAATGTCGTGGAGAGTTGTTTTAGAATATCCTTTTGTTCTAAAAACTCTGAAAGCTGATTCAATTATGGCCTGACGGGTTTTTTCAGCTTCTTCTTTAGTCTTTCTTGCCATTGTATTTCCTGATCCTTTTGCTTTTTTTCCTTTTGGATTTTATTATCTTACATTCATTTTTGTCACTTGTCATTAATGTCATCATATAACATAAATTGTGTTAACTGCATAAAAAAAGCCCTCTGCTTTAGTTCGGCAGAGGGCTTTTATACCTATATTTAACAATAAGAATTAGAAGTGAATAGGCAGAGCCTTTTCAAGGGCTGTTAAAACCTTGGTGTGCTCTTTATCAACTTCTTTATCCTTGAGTGTCTTTTTAGGATGTCTATATGTCAGGCGGTATGAAAGGTTCCTTTCCTTGTCCTGATTTTCAGGCACAAAGACCGCGACAAGTTCAAGACTTTCAAGCAGGGGCAGCTTTTGATCAAGAATAGTTTTCTCAATGGTTGCCGCATGCAGGTCCATGGGACATATAATAGTTACATCTCTTCTTGATGGCGGAAATACCGGGAGATTCTCAAACTGAATCTTGTTGGCAATAACTTTGTCTCTAAGCATATCCGCATTGAGATCAGCTACCCAGATTTCTTTTTTAGCATGGTATTTATCCGCTATTTCCGGTTTAACCATGCCTATAATTCCAAGTTCTTCACCATCAAGCTTAACCTGAACACAAGGTTCGAGATAGGAGCAGCCTTCAAGGATTTCATACTCGGCGTCATTAAGCTTCAGGTCTGTGAGAAGATGTTCAACCAGTCCTTTTATATCAAGGTAATCAGCATCTTCATTGTCACCGGGCCATTCACGCTGACTGCGCGGTCCGGTAACAAGCAGACCAAGTCTGTTCTGTTCTCTTGTCTCAGTTACCGAAGATTCATCTTTAACGAATTTCTTGGCGACTTCAAAAAGACGGATATGATTATTGCCCTGTGCAAGGTTATGGCGAACGGTATTCAGCAGCCCCGGAGTAATAGCGGTCCGCATTACGTTCTGGTCCTCGCTCAGAGGATTGGCAATGTATACACGTCCTTCTTCCGGGAGTCCGAGAAGATCAAGATCTTCACTTCCAACAAAACTATAGTTGATTGCTTCATGCAGTCCTACGCCGCGGCCCCAGTTTTTGATTCTGCGGGAGAATCCGTAAGGGGTATCGCCAAGGACAGCTGAATCAAATGTTTTTGAGATATTGGGAAGCACTGCCGGGATACGGTCCATGCCGTAATAGCGGGCAACTTCTTCATAGAGATCATTTTCTCTTTCGAGATCAAGGCGGTATGAAGGAGTTGTGACTTTCCATGAATCACTGTCACTGTCATCAACTTCCAGCCCCATGAGGGTGAAAGCTTTTTTGCTGAACTCCGGCTCAAGATTGAGACCAAGATGAGCGTTGCAGCGCTTGTGACGGTAGGTGTGGGTTCTTGTCTGCCACGGGAGTGATTCGTTTTGAGCTACACCGCTCACAACTTCAGCACCGGAAAGCTCATTGATGAGCTGGGCGGCACGGTCAAGGGCGTAGGCACTCATCAACTGGTCCACACCACGTTCAAAACGGTATGAAGCTTCTGATGGCAGTGAAAGTCTGCGGGCAGTTTTGCGGATAAGCGCAGGTTTGAAAACAGCACTTTCAAGTACTACGTTGGTAGACTTGTCGTTGATTTCAGAATTCTGTCCGCCCATTACTCCGGCTAAAGCAACAGGTTTTTCAGCATCCCAGACGAGCAGGTCACTGTTCAGCAGTGAACGTTCCTGATCATCAAGAGTAGTAAATTTCATTCCCTCTGGAGCGCGGCCGACTCTGATTTTATCACCTTTCAGCAGATCACCGTCAAAGGAGTGCAGGGGCTGTCCCAGTTCAAAAAGTATATAGTTGGTTACATCAACTACATTGTTGATCGGGCGTACACCTACTGAAATAAGGCGGTAGCGCATCCAGTCGGGTGATTGTGCCAGCTTGGCTCCTTTAAGGATTCTGGCCATATACAGCGGACAGTCAGCACCTTCTTCAATCTCGATTTTGAGCATATCAGCGGCATTTCCGCCTGCTTCAACAAGATTGAGCTCGGGCATTGTCAGCGGCAGGTCGAACCCCAGAGCTGTTTCACGGGCAATACCGAGGATTGAAAGGCAGTCGGCACGGTTGGGGGTGATGCCAAGATCAAGAACAGTGTCGTTCATGTTCATTGCATCAATAAAAATCTGGCCGGGCTTAAGCTCCTCCGGGAGAACCATGATGCCGTCATGGGCATCTGAAAGTTCAAGTTCTCTTTCAGAGCAGATCATACCGCAGGACTTCTGTCCGCGGAGCTTGGCTTTTTTTATTTTCAGGCCACCGGGAAGTACGCATCCGATTTTTGCAACAGGAACGTTCTGTCCTTTAGCAACATTGGGGGCACCGCAGACGATATCAAGCAGCTCGGCTTCGCCGACATCTACTTTACAAACGGAAAGTTTGTCTGCTTCCGGGTGTTTTCCGCATTCGACAACATGGCCGACAACAACGGAAGAAATATTTTCAAAAGGATTTATTATTTCCTCAAGTTCAAGGCCGAGCATGGTCAGCCTGTCACCAAGCTCCTGTACCCCGCCTTCGTATGGTACGAATTCTCGCAGCCATTGCATGCTTAAAAGCATCGTGAGCCTCCGATTTTTATGTTTCCGGCGGCCTGTCTCCAGTTTGAAAAACAGGAGGCAGGCTATTGAAATTTATAAGGTGGGTGAACGCAAAATATATCGTTCAGAGAGATAAAAATGCCGTATAATTTCAGAAATTTTAAGAACCCGGTTTACAGGCTCTCAAGCTGCCGGAAACAGCCAATCCATCAAAAGCCCGCAAGGCCTGCGGGCTGTTATATTTATGTAAAATGCAGTCCGGTTTAAGCGAACTGTTCCAGAAAACGGATGTCGTTTTCGAAGAACATGCGCAGGTCACCTATGCCGTATTTAAGCATGGCGACTCTTTCAATGCCCAGTCCGAAAGCAAATCCTGAATATTTTTCGGCATCATAGTCAACTGATCCCAGAACATTGGGATCAACCATACCGCAACCGAGAATTTCAACCCAGCCTGTCTGCTTGCAGACTCGGCATGGTTTTCCGTCAACGGTACCTTTTCCGCCGCACATAACACAGGAAATATCAACTTCGGCACTTGGTTCGGTAAACGGGAAAAAGCTTGGACGGAATCTTACGTCTGTTTTGCTTCCAAAAAGCTGGCGTACAAAAGCTGTAAGGGTTCCGCGCAGATCGGCCATGCTGACATTTTTATCAACGAGGAGGCCTTCAATCTGGTGAAACATCGGGGTATGGGTGATGTCTGAGTCCCTGCGGTAAACTTTGCCCGGAGCAATTACTGCTACAGGAGGCTTCTTTTCCAGCATTGTGCGCACCTGTAAAGGTGAAGTGTGGGTGCGAAGCAGGATAGAATCAGAAACATAGAGGGTATCCTGCATATCACGCGCCGGATGTTCAGGCGGGATGTTCAGAGCTTCAAAGTTGTACCAGTCGTTTTCAACTTCAGGGCCGGTAACAACTTCAAAACCAAGACCGATGAAAACATCACAGATTTCATCCATAGCGAGGGTGACCGGATGAAGCGAACCTTCCTGGGGTTTGCGTCCGGGCATAGTGGGGTCGAAGCGGGAAAGGCTTTCAAGTACAGCTGCACGTTCAACGGCGGCTTGTCTGTCTTCTATCTTTTCAGTTAGGGCAGTCTTTACTTCGTTGGCTTTTTTTCCTGCGGCGGGCTTTTCTTCCTTACTAAGGGCCGGGAGTCCTGACATTATTTTGGCAAGACGGCCTTTACGGCCCAGAAATTCGACTCGTACCTCTTCCAAATCCGACAAAGAAGAAGCCTGGCCCAGACGTGCTTCGCAGTCCGGGACCAGGCTATCTAAATCTTGTAAAAGGGACCTTAAGTCCGACATTTAATTGGCCTCGGCTTTAGCCGTATCTACGAGCTTTGCAAATGCTGCTGCGTCGCTGACAGCCAGGTCTGCCAACACTTTACGGTTAAGTTCAATACCGGCCTTTGTCAGTCCGTTCATGAAACGGCTGTAGGACATTCCGTTAATGCGTGCGGCTGCATTGATGCGCTGAATCCAGAGACTGCGCATATCGCGTTTACGGAGTTTACGTCCTGTGTAGGACATACACAGAGCACGTTCAACACGTTCTCTGGCGGTACGGTAAAGACGACTTCCGGCAGAGCGGTAGCCCTTCGCCATTTTCAAATATTTTTTATGACGCTTCTTCGCGGCAAGACCACGTTTAACTCTCATTTCAATCCTCCGAAGTGAGAAACCACCCACGGTAAAAACACACGGGCAGAAAAAGTTATATTAAGACTACCCGGCTGTTAGGAGTAGGGGAGCATCCTTTTGACCTGGCCAAGATTGGCGCCGTCAACGGTTGTGCCTCTTCCAAGTCTGTTTTTACGCTTGGAATCCTTTTTAGTAAGGATGTGGCGAAGTCCCTGCCTGCGGCGTTTGAACTTACCACTGCCGGTCTTGGAGAAACGCTTTGCAGCGCCTCTTCTTGTTTTCATCTTAGGCATATTTTTTCTCCTTAGAACATAACCGGCACTAAGCCGGAATATTTATTTTTTAATAGGAGCCAGCATCATATTCATGGTGCGGCCTTCAGTCCGGGGACTCTGTTCCATCTTTGCGATATCCTGAGTCTCCTCCTGAACGCGCTCCAGAACGGCTAAGCCTCTGTCCTTATGGACAATTTCACGGCCCCTGAAGAAGATAGTAACCTTGCACTTGTCGCCATCGGAAAGAAAACGACGGATGTGCTTGAGCTTTGTCTGATAGTCGTGCTCATCGGTCTTGGGACGGAATTTTACTTCTTTGATCTGGATTACAGTCTGCTTTTTCTTCGCTTCCTGTTTACGTTTCTGCTGCTGATACATGAACTTACCATAGTCCATGATTTTGCAAACAGGAGGATCTGCCTTCTCGGCAACCTCAACCAGGTCAAGACCTTTTTCCCTTGCGATTTCAAGGGCCCTATTAGTTGGAAGAACTCCCAACTGATTACCCTCATCATCTACAACCCTGACCTGAGGAACTCGAATACGCTCGTTTCGGCGGGCACCGTCATCCCTGCGATACGGGCGCCTACCATCTCTATTAAAAGATATAGCTCATGCCTCCGCGTTTGAAAGGTTCTTTAATCTCAGTCAAAATAAGTTCCGCGGCTTCTTCCACAGTTTTTAGACCGGGGTCTTCAGCATCACGGGAACGAATATTGACTGATTCCGCTGCGACTTCCTTGTCACCAATGACAAGCATGTACGGGATTTTTTCAAGCTGAGCTTCCCGAACTTTGTAGCCCAGTTTTTCATTTCGTGTGTCGGCTTCGGCACGAATGCCTTTTTCTTGCAGTTTGTGCAATACTTTTTCGGCAAATTCATTTTGTGCGTCAGTGACAGTAAGTATTCTGGCTTGAACGGGGGAAAGCCAGGCTGGAAGCGCTCCACCACAGTGCTCAAGAAGAACACCTATGAAGCGTTCAATGGAGCCGAGTATAACCCGGTGAAGCATCACCGGCCTGTGTCGGGCACCATCATCGCCGACATATACCAAGTCAAAGCGATCTGGCAAGGTAAAATCACACTGGATTGTAGCACACTGCCAGCGGCGATCTAAAGCGTCTTTGATGGTTATATCGATTTTGGGACCGTAAAAAGCTCCGTCACCTTCGTTGATTGAATAATCAAGGCCCATGGTTTCAAGAGCATCTTTAAGCGCGTCTGTTGCGCGATCCCAGTCTTCATCGGATCCTATGGATTTTTCAGGACGAGTGCTGATTTCAGCTTCATACTCAAATCCGAAAAGTTTCATTACGTCACCGACGAATTCGGCCACCCCTATGATTTCATCTCTGAGTTGATCCGGACGGCACAGAATATGGGCATCATCCTGTGTGAATGAACGGACACGAAGAAGTCCGTGCAAAACTCCGGATTTTTCATGGCGGTGGACAACCCCGAGTTCGAAGTACCTTTGAGGGAGGTCACGGTAACTGCGAATACGGGATTTAAAAACAAGCATATGAGAGAGGCAGTTCATGGGTTTGATTCCATAAGCCTGCTCGTCAATTTCTGTGAAATACATGTTCTCGCGGTAGTTGTCGTAGTGTCCTGAGCGTTCCCAGAGCTCTCTCTTGAGAATGAGCGGACCCTGCACAAAACTATAACCGCGTTTCAGGTGTTCCTTGCGTTCAAAGTCTTCAAGGATGGTTCTGATCATGGCTCCTTTAGGATGCCAGATGATCATACCTGCACCGACTTCATCATCAATATGGAAGAGGTCAAGCTGATTTCCAAGCTTGCGATGGTCGCGCTTTTTAGCCTCTTCGATGTGATTAAGGTGTTTTTTCAAAGCCTTGGGATCAGCAAATGCTGTTCCGTAAATGCGCTGAAGCTGCTGGCGGTGTTCATCACCTCTCCAGTATGCGCCTGCGACAGAAAGAAGCTTAAAGGCTTTGATCATACCAGTGCGCGGTACATGAGGTCCGCGGCAAAGGTCTGAAAAATCTCCGTTGGTATAAATGGAAACCTGATCAGCACCAAGGTCGTTTATAAGCTCGATTTTATAATCTTCGCCCATTCCCTTAAACTTTTCGAGTGCTTCCGCAGCGCTAACGTCTTCACGGCAGAACTCTTCGTTGGCACCTACACGGCTGAGCATTTCTGCTTCAATAGCCTCAAGGTCTTCGGGAGTGAAAGGGCGTTCATAGTCGAAGTCATAGTAGAACCCATTTTTAATGGATGGGCCGATGGTAACTTTTGCTGTAGGGAAAAGTTTTTTTACCGCTTCAGCCATAAGGTGTGCGGTTGAGTGGCGGATTACATCCAGACCTTCTTCGGAATCTGCAAAAACAGGCTCAAGTTCAGTACAGTCGGTGGGTACGGTAGTGCTGAGATCGAGAAGGGTGTCGTTGCATTTTGCTACAACAACGTTCTTGAACTGTTTTTTGGATAGTGCCTCCTGGAGGACTTCGCCGCAAGCGGCTCCCTCTTTCACTTCTACCTGTTGTCCTGAAACTTGGATTTCCACGAACTGTTCTCCCTGCGGAAGTTGCAATTAAGAAATTTGTAATTTGTTAAATAAGAAAACATTAAAATCGATCTTTCCGGGCTGCAACGATCTGTATTATATGCGTTAAGTTATAACGACTGGGCAGCCAAGAGTCATCTTTGGTCGGCTTTCGTCTTCCGGATGTAGGTCGAAAGGCGGTTTTTTTAACTAATATTATATATGAAGTCAAGGCTCAGAAGTCTTGAAACAGTTATGAACATTCAATTTCCAGAGCAAATACCGGTATTTCATCATTGTCCCTTACGATTTGATACCTGTTTTGTTTTTCGTGATCAGTTTCGCAGCTGTAAATGCTGACTTTATCACCTTCAAAAAGCTCTGATAGAAAAGACATTCTAAGAGATTTTATTTTTTCCAGCTCAAATCCGGAAAATCTCATCTCATCAACGCACCAGCGCAGATAGTTGGTGTTGTTCACATGTCCGTTTGAATCAAGCACACTGTAGGGGACCCGCTTCGATGACAGAAGATCCACATTTGTCTGAGCACGCAGTCTTTTACAGGGAACATCAAATACTGCATCCGGTATTGGAAGCAGATCAAGCCCCATTTTATTGATATCCTGCGGTCTGCCGGTTTCTTTTTCGAGCACCATCCATTCTGAACTGGCCTTTATGATACCATGTTCATCTGGCGTGGAACACAAAAATTCACGGAAAGCACGCAGTCTTTTGACTCCTTTAGCCCATGTTTTAACAGTAAACAGTTCTTCCTGAACAGGCAACCTCTCGATTTCTACTTTTATTGATGTCAGGACCCAGAAACTGTTTTTGTCTTCAAGATGCGTGATCCCGAAGCCTTCACGTTCTGCATGAGCTGTTGCAACTTCCTGCAGACGCTGCATCAGGCAGTGAAAATGGATTGTTTTCTCCGGGCCTGTTTCAAAAGGGGCTACTGGATGAGATATTTCGCAGATGTTTTTCATGGCTGTGTCTGTTTTTGGATGCTAAAAACGGAGAAGGCATTTAATACCTCCTCCGCGTTTTTTTACAATACGATTTTTATTCAAGATAAGTTCTGTGTGGTCTTATCCTGTGTTAAATCTTTTTACGGATTTAATTATCTAATCTTTCGAAGCTGATAAACCTTATTGCCAGTCTTTGCCAATGTCAAAGGGTGACTGGCGGCGCAAAGAAAGTTGCAGGGTCAGTTCATCGTTAGAAAGGCGGTCGTAAACTCCAAGAGCCCACATGGGGAAGTACTGGCTGTATCCGTGATAGCGCAGATAGAAAACTCTCGGGAATCCGGTTCCAGTATAGAATTTTTCATCCCATGTTCCGTCTTCTTTCTGGTTTTCGAGCAGATAGCGTATTCCACGGCTGACTCGCTTATCTTTTACTTCTCCGGCGGCCATCAGTCCCAGCAGTGCCCATGATGTCTGCGAAGGGGTGCTTGGTCCCATTCCGGCAAGACCGGGTTCGTTGTAGGTCATACATGTTTCACCCCAGCCTCCGTCAGAGTTCTGATGTTCGTAAAACCATTCAACAGCTTTGCGTACATAGGATGAATTCATGTCCTCACCGATCTGCTTAAGTCCGCAGAGGACAGACCATGTTCCGTAAATATAATTTACTCCCCAGCGGCCGAACCAGCTGCCGTCATCTTCCTGTTCATTTTTCAGAAATTCGATGGCTCTCTTGGCCGGAGTGAAGTTTTTACGGAATCCCATTACTCCAAGAAGTTCTATGACCCTTGCGGTAAGGTCTGAAGTCGGCGGATCGAGAAGAGCTCCGTGGTCTGCAAAAGGAATATCATTAAGATACAGGGCACAGTTATCTATATCGAATGCTGCGAAACCGCCGTTGGAGCTTTGCATGCCTATGAGCCAGTTGACACCGAGTACGAATTTCTCATGAAATTCGGGCATATCCAGAACCCCTGCGCGCACCAGAGCCATGAGGACCATGGCGGTGTCGTCAAGATCAGGATAAAAGGTGTTCTCAAACTGGAAAGCCCAGCCTCCGCCTTCGAGTCCCGGAGCTTTGGAAGTCCAGTCTCCACGGAAGGTTATCTGCTTGCTGAAGAGCCATTTTACAGCTCTTTTTACGGTGTCGCTGTCCTGTGGCTCTCCTGCTTCAAGTATAGCTGAAAGAGTCAGGCAGGTGTCCCATATCGGCGAATTGCAGGGCTGGCAGAGTGATTGTTCCTGATTTGAAGCGGTTTCATTCTCAGGAGAAATATCAAGCTCAGGAGCTGCTGAAAGGTCTCTTCCACCTGATATAACGGTGAAAGGAGAAGCGCCATCAGCATCATGGTTGAAGCGGTCTATAACCAGATCGTCAACGGCTTTCAGTCCTCTGGCAAAATCAGGATCTGATTCATCATAGCCCAGCAGTTGAAGAGCCATCACCGCGTTGGCCATAGCAGGGTAGATAGCTCCTATTCCGCCTGATCCGGCCATGTGTTTGCGAGTCCAGTTTTCTGCAAAATCCAGTGCTTTTTTAGATATCTTTTTGGGGATCAGGTGCATTGTGCGCTTAACGATTCTATCCAGCAGGATGAACATGTTTTTGCGCAGACCTTTATCCCTGTATCTGTCGATGTGGATAATGTCTTCCGGGCGTTTCTGAAATAATTCAGGCACGGATTCTTCCGGGCGCAGACGGCAGACCGGTTTTTTAGCGTAAATAATTAGTAACGGATAAATAACTGAACGCGACCAGTATGAAACTTTGTTCAAATGGAAAAAGAACCATTCCGGCAGAAGAACGATTTCAACAGGCATTGCCGGGGTGGTATGCCAGGGCAGCTGCCCGAACATGGCCAGGCATATTCTTGTAAAAACATTGCATGTTTCAGCTCCGCCCATGGCCAGAATCATTTTCCTTGCCCTGATCATGTGCGTTTCGTTCCAGTCTTCGCCAAGAATTTTAAGAGCCATGTATGCTTTTACCGAGGCGCTGATATTGGCTATTCCATCTTCATCGTGCAGAGGCCAGCTTCCGTCAGGCATCTGCTTGGAGAGGATATAGTTTTTTAATCTGTCAGCAACTTCCTGATCCATTTCGCGGCCGAGGAAGCGGTTGAACATGATGTACTCTGATGGGATTGTGACATCTGCTTCCAGTGCAAAAACCCAGTAGCCATCTGGGCTCTGGATAGATTTGAAGCGTGAGATTACTCGTTTTAAAGCCTCCGCCGGCTGAATAAAAGGGAGAACCTGTCTATGTTCTGAATGTTTGTGATCCGTATTGGCTGATAAGCTTTTACGTGTTTCAGGCATTATTGAATTCCTTAAAATGATTTGATTCTTAGTCTGCGCAGATCGATGTAAAATGATTTCGCAGCGGCTATTCTATAGCATCAACGGCCGGGTCAATGACTTTCTGCTTCAGTTTGTCAATCGGCCCCCAATTAAAGTTGGGATAAGCTACGAAAAGAGCGGTAAGTCCGTGTGAAGCGGCAACTACAGCGTGAGCGGATAATGTTACCTGATCCTGATTCTCGGGATGTTTCATGCATTTGCAGACACAGTCGTTGATACGCTCATACATGGTACGTCCCAGTGGATTTCCGGAAAAATGTGCTTCATGATTTGGTCTTATATCTGTTTCCATCATGAACCCAATTCTATAGGCATTGGGGTTTCTTACCCCCATATCAACAAAAGTGTACAATATTTTCTTAAGAGCTACTCTTGGATTTTGTTCACGATCAATTATTTCATTTGTAACTTTCAGAAAATCCCTGTAGATTTCTTCTGTCAGGCACAGGAAAAGCTCTTTTTTATCTCTGAAATGGTGATAAATAGTTGTCGGGGAATAGCCTATTCTTTTTGCCAGAAAGCGCATGGATACTTTTGCGTATCCCTGCTCGGCAAATAATTTTCTGGCAGTGTCGAGAATAAGATTTCTCAACGGCTGCTTAGGTGTCCCTTCAAAGGGAGAAATAGTGCTTGCGTTCATAGTTTTTTACCTCGCTTAACAGTGTTAAGCTGGGTGGTATCTGGCATGAAAGTTTACGGCTGTCAACACTTCGTAACGATTTTGTTGAAAATTTACCTATACCTTCAGGGTATAGCTTTCGAATAATTTCAATGCCGGAAAATAAAAATTATCCCACCTGCCGTAATCTGCCCATTCTGCCCATCCTGCCTTATAGCCATAAAGCTTTTCAGCTTTGCATAAACATCCATAAAACTATTTAATCTATTTTGAATGCTTACTGAGCTATGCTAAAAAATAAGTTGCATTCAAAGTAACTGTCAGCTATATATCTCTGCCTCAGCCGCTAAAATAGGTTTATTCCATAGTAGGCGATTACATAAAGTGGCCCCGTAGCTCAGTAGGATAGAGCACAAGATTCCTAATCTTGGTGTCGCAGGTTCGATTCCTGCCGGGGTCACCACAAATAGCAAAATTAAAGGGTTAACTTGATATCAAGTTAACCCTTTTTTGCGTTTATTTGCTGTGTTTTTGGGGTGGTGGCAACCTTTGGTGCCAACCGGGGGGTAGTTGGGCTGTGATTGTCGTTATAATTAAAAGATTAGCAACTGAAAATGTAAACCTCCCCAAGTTAGTGCCATCCGAAAGTAGAGTTTTCTTGGGGTATCGTTTCCAGGCAGCACCCATAACATACACCACAGCAAAAAAACAAATCTACAATATTGCATTTAAATTCCCGATAGAAAGGCCAAGACTGTGACATCTTTCTGATTTAGTTGATGTTTAAAAATGTATCATAGACCAGCAACTATGTAAATGAGCCTATTAATATTTATGGTTAATTCCAAGACAAATCGGTTTAAACTATTAAGCATTTATTTTTTAGTTGTAAAAGTCTAATGAATTTTCTATGCTATTATCAGTTCTTAAAATATACTCATTGCAATACATTTGCACAGCACCGTGTATAATTATATATTTTTCTTTTTCTTCATCTGACTTTACTACTTTTTTACAAAAAGACATGACATCATCTTGAACAACTCTTTGTCCCTCATCATTGCATGTGTAATCGCGAACATTGTTATACTTATCACATACATTTAATGGATAGTACTCTGCTTTAACACATTGCCCTTTCTTATTCATCTTTGCACATCGAAATGCTTCTATAGTTTTCCATTTAGAACACACCTGTTTATACTTATTACATTCTGTATATGCGGTATTATCCTTTACGATAAGTATATGCTTTCCAGAGCTACACCCCATAATAAGAACAGGTAATATGCAAAAAAGAATAGTTCTCATTTATTCACCTTGATCAATTGCTATTCGGCCACCTAAGCCATCTAGTTTAAATGCCATCCAGTTAGAGTCACCCGTTAGAGCCAAGTCACGCTGGGCATTACGGAGTGCAACTGTGACATCTTGTTTCAAGATTAACATATTTACATAAAATTTTACCATCAGCTTATTGGTACTAACATCGTCTATAGTCCACAGTGTAGAAATCACCCTTTGCGCACCTGCAAGATATAAACTGCGAGTAAACCCATAATAGTCTCCTCCTAGCTGTTTCAAACGTCCGCTGCTACAGGAAGACATTACAAATATTTTCCAAATATGATTAGAAACTAGAGATTGGATTTCTGAGGGATGTAACCAACCATCTTCTTCAGAACTTGGACATAAACATATTTTGCTATTTTCAACTTTATCCTCGTCAAAAAAAGAATGACTAGCAATATGAACCAGCGAGCTTTTTTTCATCATTTTTTTAACATTTGATTCTGTTGCATTTTTTCCTAGCAATAAACAAACATTGTCCTTTGGGACATTTTCTAACAAATCACTTATCTGAAGAACCTCTACTGTAGCACCAGGCAGCGGCGCACATTTGTTATTTTCTGGATCACCTACTATCAAAAATGTATTCAAGCTTTGGTCTGAACTCGAACTGTGTGCGGCATCTCGTGCACGCAATGCTATCCATGAACTTAATGAATAAACATATTGGATGGCAAATAGTTCAAGAACTTTCTTTTCTCCTTTTAAACCAATAAATGGCAAATCAGATAACACTCCATAAGGAGATATTACTAAATAATCGATTGATTTTTTTTTTTTAAATATTTATGTGCTCACCTAACGTAATTTGAAACAATTTTTGAACAATACCATTATATACAGAGTCAGTATGAGAAAGATTAGCTTTAAGACCATGAATCAACGACACTATTGTGCTACGTTCAACTTTAATTTTTGCATGGCTTATTATTTTTTTATTATATACAAGAAATGAATATAGACAATCTTCTGTAAGGAAATACGTAATATATGCTCTATTTTTTTTATGTGGAGTTGATTTTACATTTGCATTCTCTTGCGCAACACTACTATGAAAATAATAGAAATTAATGTTATTATAGTTATTTTTTACAATTGTAATTCCGCGTTTTTTTAATTTATTAAGACCTTCTGTGGATAGTATATGACTTGACATGATTGCTTCTTGTTCTGCTTGTTCTATATTTTTTTCTCTTATAATTCTTTTAAACTTTTGAGTAGGATTAGATGTAAGAGCCTCAAACAAAACCATAGACTTATATTTTTCAATACATGCAAAACACTTATCATATTCTTTTAACCTATACAGAGAATCTATGAGAGCATCAATTGCTAAAGAATATCCTTCCAGGTATGATAACCGACGATCTTCTCTAGATACAGTTAATCTAAACGTGTTTAATATTCTCAAACTGAGATCTAAAAATTTTTCTGCATTTTTGAAATCACCCAGATGATAATATGACAACCCAACTAACTTAAAAAAAACAGATTGCTGTCTTTTTGTTAAAAACCGATCAATTTGAGTATAATATGGATTTTCAAAAATTTCAGCACCCATTTTAATTTTTTCTGCCATTTCAGCATCAATTAGAGCCCCTCAATCGTTACTGGCCACATAAACCATCCTGCTGGAAATAACGAGAGAAAAAAAATATCCGGTGAGAATAAAGCTCCACTTTGGTAAATCCCCTCTAGCTGAACGACATCAACTCCATCGACATCATTTAAAAATTTTGTTCCCTCACTAATCACGTTAACGTATTTGCCATCGTCGTAATAATGCCTTAACGAAGAGATTAGAGGTTTGTCAGCGTTAACAGTCCCAACATTGACACTGACTAAAAAAGAGAAAAGACATAAAATAAACTTAGAGACCTTCATATCTTTCCTCCCAAATAGCTGCTTCGTCTATGTCTCCTATCTGCCTGTTTAGATAAATAAGTCTTTTGGTTGATATTTTTTTTATTCTTTTGAGAGCAATATTAAAAAAAGTATTTATAAACTTGGAATTTATAAGATCTTTTTCAGTTTCAGATTTTTTACCACTTGTTAATTTATCAAAATACCCACCAATCCCTTTACGTTGCTCCGACGTACCGAATACGTATAATATTGGTGTCGCAATCATAACAATAGGAGTTGCAGCTACTCCTAGCGCATATTGTTCTCCAGAGAAATATTCCTCTTCTGTGTATATTTTCCTAAAACTTATTTGGTAGGTATAATCTGTAATATCAATTTCGTTATATATTTGTTCATTTAGTTCCAATGCTTTTTCATAATTAATATTATCAAAAGTTAGGATATGGGCAATCAGATTTAAAGAATAAACAATATCATTTTTATTTGTTGCACGGTTTTTTTCACAAAATAACAATAATTTTTTAAATGCCCTCTTTATATATAAATTTTCACACATTAAAATGAACTTTGTCATTTTATCGTTAGAAGTTTTTACTAAATATGTTCTTTCAGACATTTCCACTACTTCAGTGTCAGGATTAATATTAGTAACACAACCTGCTAAGTTTAGAAGAAACATAAAAACAAAAAAATATTTTTCATAGTTCTCTTAATTAAGTTGTTGTGAATTACATAATGTAAGTGCAGTATACATAGTTAAAATAACATACACTTAAATTGCTTTAATTTAGAATTTACTTCTGTTAAAAACAGTTTAGAATACTGCTCAATATTTCAAATTCTCGATCAATTATTTCTAATTTATAACCTGAACTTCAACATCAACTTCAGCAAACTCTGCCCCCCCCGCACTATTTACATCCGAATTGCCAGCCAAAACGGCTAACCCACGAGTCTCCATTCCTATTTTCCGGGGATTGTTTTTCACAACATACAGGTTTCCGGCACTCTGCCCTTGATATCCGTTTATCGGTTTGGTTGATGCATATAAAATTAATTTTTCCTTTCCAAAAGGGGGTGTAACCATCAGGGTAAAATTGTCCTTGTTTCCCGGAATTTCGTGGATGACACCACCTCTATAATATCTGTTGTTATTATGCTGAGTTACTTCAATTAGATTGTCATTAGAATCTTTATATATAGCTCTGGCGTAAAAAGGTTTATTTCCTTTGAAATAAAATTTAAGCGTGTCGCCAAGATTATAAGTATCCTTATTTGTCCATAATTGGATATTAAGTGGAGCTCTAGGATTATCTATTTGACCGATGCTTTTTTCTTGGAATTTATGTTCAGACGGAATAACTTCAGCTTTGATTTTTATTCGATAACAGCTATCTACATATTCACTTTGTTCTGATGACTTGACCCAACCTTTTTCAATCTCATCAAGGACTTTAATGGTCGCTTTTGAGAAAACGTCGACGACATCTTGATGCAGTTTACCTTTGACCACTTCCGTTTTTATTGAAACATATGTGCTAACTTTTTCAGAGGCTTTTCTTTTTGCAGTATCGAGAGCTAATTTTTGAGTTTGAGTTCTTGTCCTATCCTGCCCGAGGCATGCCATGCCTTCTGACTCAACAATTATTGAGTTTTTTGAAATTTGTTTTTTGCCATCAGCATATAAAGTCTGTGGAAGAGTAAAGATAAGACTTAATATGAGTAATACTAAGCAAAACAACGCAGAAATTGGTCTTGCAAATGTATACAGGACGGGGCTACTTAACATTATCAATCAGTCCTTCTACGAGATCTCCTAATCCACCAGAACGTAATTCTAGTTTCAGGCAAACTTCAGCTTCGCCAGACTTAGAATCATATTTTTCACCACAAACAGAAGCAAATTTTATCATTCCTTGGCTTCTAGCTAGAATAACATCTACATCAATTTTTCCGTTCTTAATTGCTGTCTTCCGTTCAATCTGTATACCGTTTATGATTCCAATTAGTTCAGCTTGAGCTATTGATCTAGCTGCAAGCAGAGCCATACTTTTTGACTCTCCTTCGCCATGCCCTACCACCTGAAAATAGCCTGCATAAAAAGCTTCTGTTTTGTCAGTGATCTCTTTGAACGATTGTTCATCAGCTGCACAAGATTGTTGGATAATTATAAAGTTGAAACAACATATTGCAATTGTTAAGAAATATTTTCTGAATGCTATTAGCATGGGTGATATCTTCTGACTCTTAATTTTCATAAGAATTATGTTTATAATATATGGTGAATAATTAAAAGTTTTTTTTGTTTTAAACAGAACACGTCACCGTCACCTTCGGTCAACCGAAGAAATCGAAACACCAGCAACGATCACAAACCATCTCCACCAGCCCACATCCCCACCTGATCCCCAGAATCACCCCAAAAAATCACCAGCCCCCAGTGACCAAATCAAACCAATCAGGATAATTTTCAATTTTAAGAATTATTTAACAATATGAAATTGAAGGAGATTTACTGGTACATGGGCTTGATGAGTCACTGTTCAACGTAATCTTTTCTTACACTCGGAAACAAGCAATCGAAGGCGGAAACCTAATCGATGTGACCGAACAGGCCAAGGAGACCGGATTCAAGGTTCCAGTAGCGGTGTCTTTGAATCTGCACGAAAGATACATCACTCCACCGAAAGGTCTTGAAGGCGAAGGGCAGAGCGTAGAAGGACGGCTCCATGATCTCTTCTCCATGTGCTTGCTAGCTATGCAGGATAAACTGGACCTGAGTAGGATCAGCTTTTAGGTTTCATTTTTAATGTAGTCATCGCCGAGGAACTTTAAGAAGTTGAAGTGGTGTGCCAGTGCGGTCCAGATGATGATATGAAGCCTTGTATTATCCTGATGCTGCCGGATGACGATTAGACCACAAGTTGAAAAGGGCCAACGGGATTCTGTGAGGAACCCCATCAGCTAGTTTTTTGAATTTTTCAGAGCTTATATACCTTGTTCGCGTAAGCTCCTATCTCACCAAATAGTTACTTTTCTTGAAGACTAGTGCCGACACCTTTAATGTTTAGCACTGCAAACTTTTTGTTTACGGTACATGCCGACATCACACATTTTGCAAAAACAATTACAATTGTTGTTGACGATTAATTTTAGTGAGCGAATTTTGTGCTTCATATTAAATACCCACCTTGAATTTTAAAAGCTACAATTTGCTAAAAAAGCGAGCATAAAGTGAAGCTGTTCTTATGTTATACAACATTATTTGCGGGTTGTTCGCAAGAAAATCAATTCCTGCTGCGATATATTCTTTGGGAGCATTGTGAAGTAAAAAAGCATATAAGGCCCAAGCTGGACCCCAGTTTGAAGATCCCAAACATACAGGGGTTAAATTAACTTTAATATCGTAGAACATCATATCAATCATTGAAGTAATGATGCTTGAAGTATCAACATCTTCTTTTAGTATATCTTTAGAAAGATAAAAACCTTCAGCGATCATGCCTAAATGAAGAAGATCTTCAGTTGCTCCTGTTGAGTAGGTCCAGTTACCATTACTTTTTAGTTTTATAAATTTTTCACCAAGGCGTTGAATGAGCCTATGATCATTTGTCGATTTACTTACTCTAGAATATTCAGACAAGAACCCCATAAAGAGAGGTGTGACGTTGGGGATAAAAATGGGTTCTGGAATGCGATAACTTTCATTGTCAGCATAGAGGCAACAATCATTTCCAGAGTGAAAACCTATGTTTTTGAAGAAAGATTCACGCCATTTAGTACATGCAGTGAGGTAGCGTTGCTCACCGGTGATCTCAAAAGCTTCAAGTAGAGCTAAACAAACCATTGAGGACGTGTATGTATAGCAGGTATTGCTAGGGTTGACTGGAGGATTCTTTTTATTAGAATTTAGTCTGTTCACATACGGTGCTCCCAAACCCCATCCAAAATTTCCTCTATAATTCTGATTGTTTAATCCTAGTAAGAGGTCTGCTATTTGTCTAATTTGACTTATAACTTCTTTGTTACCGCTAAGGTAAAGTTTATTGAAGGAACTAAGGTAAAATGCGTGGGTATCACATGATGTATGAGAGAAATTGCAATTCTCTTCTTTGTGTAGCCACACTCCGGATGTATAGTATTGGAGAAGCATTTGTAGAATACTATGGCATGAATCATTTGATTTTAGATTCAAAAAAGGAATAATTGGAAAATTAATATTCCTTTTGGGTTGAGTTTCGTAGGAAAATGTAAGCGCTTCTTGTTCTTTTTCGGTATCCTTTAAAACTGCTTGATATACAGCTATTAGTTTGTCTATCTGTACATTCATATCAATTATGCCCGTATCTTCAATAGGGCTGTACGGCTTTTTGTCTCTACATATCTCTACCAAATTTTCAATGTTTGAAGCTTGATATCCAAGCTTGTACTTAATTGCGAATTCGGCCGCAGTATTGTTGTTAATTACAACGGGGCATACACCTGCCAGCAAATAGTCAAAAAATTTATTGGGTAATGCACTGTGCAAAAAGTTAATTGTTTGTTTTGAAGTAATATAATCAAGGTTAAAGCCAGAAAAACCCCACTGAAATTGGCTTATCTCCTCAATCAATTTATTGTAGGGTAAAGGGGTATGGCAGTGGAAATAACTGTTATCAGCGAATGTATTTGTGTATTCTTTCAGAAGGTTCCATGGAGCATTTTTGGCGGGGAATACATGTAAATGAATGTTGGCGTCACAAATGGCTTTAAACATGGGCAAGTAGTATCTATATGAATACTTTGTGTCAGGATTATTTACAATCCCTCCTAAATAAACCATATGGTTGCCATCTACTTTGTTCTTGCGTTTGAATGTCATTTGGCTTGATGACGGAAAGCTAGGAAGAACAATAGAAAGGTTGCGTCCATATTTTTGAGAAGCATATTTTTTTATCCCCTCGCTAACGTGAATAACTGCTGCGCTTCTTTTAAAGCAGTATTCCTCTAATTCTTCTTCTACTTTTGTAACGTTGGTACGCATACTTGTCATATCATGACAATCGTATATCACAGGCCTATGCTTACAAACATTAATTGCAACTTCAATATGAGAATTAGGCTCATTATGACAATGTATTATATCCCAATTAGTATAGTTGTTTTCAAGGAATGATCGTAAATTATATAAGTTTGAATAGTAATACACATTGTCGACGTGCTCTTTTATAGATGGATTATTTTTAAGAGTTGTGCATAATAAATCTACAGATACTCCGCGTGTTTTAAGCGCTGAAACTTGTTTCAAAACCCGTATGCATGGATCAACATGTACCATGATAATTTTTATTTTGGTCATACTATCGGTGTGCGTCATTTGATATTCTATTAGCTTTGTTTGTGGTTGTTATAATATTTTAGCAAGTGCTAGGTTTTGGTTTTAAGGTAAAGACTTTTATTATATTATCTATATCTTTAGACTTTATTTAAAAAATTATTCCACTATTCGCAAAGAGTCAGGTTATTTTCATTATTTTCTTCGTATTTTGAATTACAGCGAAGACATTCTAGAGAGCTGGGCAGAATTTCTCCGCACTTACATACCCATCCTATTCTGTGAGCAGGATTGCCAACCATCAGTGCAAAATTGGGCACATTTTTTGTTACCACTGCACCGGCTCCGACGAGAGCATATTGACCTATTTCATTTCCACAGACAATGGTGCAGTTAGCTCCGAGAGTGGCTCCTTTTTTAACTACAGTTTCACGGATTTCATTCATACGGGCAACATGAGCACGAGGGTTAAACACATTGGTGAAAACCATAGAAGGGCCGCAGAAAACATCATCCTCAAGAGTTACACCCTTGTAGATCGATACATTGTTCTGAATTTTACATCCATTTCCAATTTTTACATGTGGTCCAGCAACAACATTTTGTCCTATATTACAGTTTTTACCTATAGTCGTTCCACCTAGAACATGAGAAAAGTGCCAGATTTTAGTTCCTTCTCCAATATTTACATCAGCGTCAACTACAGCCGTTCTATGTATATTTACAGGATTTTCCTTGGAACTTGGACTGATAAACACTTCTCTACTTTGTTCATTAAGCGACTTTTGACTAGCATTGAGAACCTTAAGAACGCGCAATCCCTCTTCTCCATCAGTTCTAGGGGGCTTGCCAGACTCCATGCAGTCTAGAAAATGTTTGCACTCCATAAATAAAGGTTCGTCTTGTAAAACTTCGACCTTTTCTGCTTCAGCCTTTGCCGGAATTGGAATGTTGTTTTCCCATTCTACTTTGTGCGGGTAAAGCAGAAGTTTTTCATCCCATGGCAGAGTGTCGTCAAAAACAGCCATTTTGTTGTCACCTACAACAACTAATTTTTGCTCCTTAAATGGATGAAGCCATGAAACAAAAATATGAGCTTTTGCTCCAGAAGGAAAAGACATGTGGGTAGTGGTTACATCGGCAATTTTTTTGTGCAGAAAATTGCCGCCAGTTGCGATGACCTTTTCAGGTTCTTCATTTAGAAGTGACAAAATCATAGAGATATCATGAGGAGCGAAAGACCATAGAATGTTTTCTTCGCGTCTGATTTTACCTAAATTTAATCGGTTGGAATAAATATAATTTATACGTCCAAGATCGCCTGAACATGCTAGTTCTCTTAGTTTAATAAAAATTGGATGGAATTGTAGAAGGTGGCCAACCATCAGGATAAGTTTTTTATCTTTCGCAAGGGCAATAAGTTCTTCTGCTTCACCTTCATTTAAAACGAGAGGTTTTTCCACATAGACGTGTTTACCTGCAAGTAAGGCTTCTTTAGCAAGCATGAAGTGTGTTTCTGCTGGAGTTGCAATTACAATTCCGTCAATGTCTTGATCGTTTAAGACTGTTGTATAGTCTGTAGTGGCTTCTACTTGAGGGTATTGTTCTTTAAAATTGGCAAGCTTTTCTAAGTTTGTGTCGCAGATAGTCTTGAGTGCTCTTATGCGATCGTAGTTGCGGATCAGGTTTTTACCCCAATAGCCAGAGCCTATAACTGCAATTTTTAGTTTACTCATAAACTTTATCCCTTAAAATTTTAAATATGATATCAGTCGTTTTTATGATTTATTTAGATGTTTACATCCAAATAACGAAGAAGCATTTTTTTAGACAGGTGATCGTAGATCTTTTAAGTAATAAATCCAGATACTCTTAAATCATCTTGTGTGAAAAATGATTTTCTATTTTCCTTTAATTGAACTGTAAACTAAATGCATTCTAAAAATCTAGAACTGAATTTAAATTTTATTATTTTTATTTAATATTTGGTTCTAATTAGTTTGCAAAATTATATAATTATTTTCTGGAGTTATCCCTATTTGGTAGAAATTGATAACTGTTTGGATAAGAAGAGTATGGAGCTGCCTCAAACTTATTAGAGATCATGTCATGAATGAAAATGATGTTGTTTAAGGCTACTGGTAGTTGGCAGGAATAATATAATGATCTAAATTTCATGAAAGATTCTTCGTATCGTATTTGTACATAAGAACACAAATCCACAAATAGCAAAATTAAAGGGTTAGCTTGATATCAAGTTAACCCTTTTTTGTGTGCTGTGATGGGAGTAGCATCTTAAAACTATAAATCTATCCTTAACTTAGGTCAGTGAGCTTGGGTTACCTTTGACAGGTGTCCCTCCAGCAGCTCCAAGTTGACCACCGCCGGTTGCTCCTTTCTTTTTATTAAGAATATCCATAAGCATTCCCTGATACTGTTGCAGTTCCTGCTCTTTCATCTTTATAGCCTTTTTATTCTGTTCTGGATTCTGTCTTAATTCTTTAAGCTCTTTTTCTATTTCTTTAATTTTTTCGCGCAGCATCTTTACAGTCTGGTCTTCCTGAGACGACTCTTCTGAAGTCGTCTTTTTAGCTGATTTCGCAAGACCTTCTGCGGAAATGCTTACAGAATCTTTGGTTTTTATTTTTAAATCTTTTGCTTCTTTTTCAGCAGAATCGGTCTCAGCTGTATGTATTTTGAAAGCAGAGCTGTCTATCTGATTAGCACTGGCAGCTCCAATTTTAAGATCAAGTCCCATAATTTTCTCCCGGTAATATTCGACTATGAATTATTTATCGGCAGAACTTGAGATATCTTTATATTTCTTAATAAAATTATAATGTCACCAGATTTTGCCAGTAAAAAATAATCTAAATTGTTTTTATCCTTTTGAATTATCGCGAAAGAGATTTTGTTTTAATTTTTTCTAAGGAAATGAGAAATATTATCCCCAGTTATAAGATTTATTTATATGGAAATTGTGAAAAAATTTTAAGTTAGAAAATCTTGCTGCATCAAGGGATATTGGTTAAATCTCCATTTTCTTGAACCGTATAATTTTTAAGTAAAATTTCATTCCTTTGATTATTCAGGTCTCAAGTTAATTTTTTATATTAGGTGGCAAAGATGAATATTGCATTTGTAAACTCAACCCATAAATGGGGTGGGGTAAAATCATGGGTCGTAAGTTTTGCGGAACAACTTAAACTCCGTGGAAATAATGTTTATATCTGGGGCAGACAGCCAGCATTTGTAGAAAAATGCAGAGAGAAAGCAGGACACGGGGAAGAGGCATGGTTTGGACCTGATTTTAATCCAGTTGCAATTGCTAAATTTATTTATGAATTTAAAATTAAAAAGATAGATGTAGTTATTATTAATGTTGGTAAGGACCTGACCACTGCTGGAATTGCTGCAAAGCTTCTTGGTATACCTTTGGTCCAAAGAATAGGTTTACCAGAGGATATTCCATATACCAAGAAGGTAGATTTTCTGCACAATTGGATTAAGCCCCTTTTTTTGTGTCCATGTGAATATATACGTGACGGATTTGTGAAGAGTCTTCCATATATAAAAAAGTCTGATACTAAGGTTGTATTAAATGGAAAGATATTTTCCGAACATAAACTTACAGTAAATAGGCCATTAACATTTATATGTACTTCACAGCTGAACAAAGGCAAAGGGCATGAGGATGTATTAAACGCACTTGCCAGATTTCAGTTTGATTTCAAATGTATTATTCTTGGTACCGGAAATATTGAAAAAGAACTTCATGAACTTTGCGACTCATTAGGATTAGCTGATAAAATTGAGTGGATAGGCTTCACTAAAGATGTTTCAAAATATTTGCGCATGGCGGATGTGTTTGTGCTTCCTTCATATTTTGAGGGATTGCCGAATACGTTGCTTGAAGCCATGGCAGAAGGATTACTACCCATATCAAGAGATGTTGGTGGGATTTGTGAAGTCTGGCCGGATGCTTTTAGTGATTTTCTGCTGCCATTTAAATCCGGAGCTGCAGAATTTGAAGCAGCTTTTGAAAAGGTTCTAAATATGTCTGATGAGCAGATTCTAGCGGTAAAAGAATTTTCCCGTAAGAACTGTAATGATAGGTTTTTCTTGCCAGAAAAAGTTGAAGAACTTGAGAATTGGCTTTTGCATGATGTAATTGGTACATAATAATAGCAGCTTAAATTTATTTATATAAATAGATTTAAGCTGCTATTATGATATTTTTTTTGATTATCTAATTATGCTTATATAGATTTTATAAACTACCCCAGTAGTAAATGAAATACCGGGACCATGTTTATGGTGTCTTTTTTTATGATTATAGATGTTGAAGAAGGATCGCCGCTGAATTTATCGTTTACTTTAATATAGAAAGGTTCAGTCGGTGAAGTTCCGTATGGGAGTGTGTATTCTATAGAATATTGACCGTTACCAAGGTCAGTGAAAGATGTTTCACATGGTTTTCCATCAACATATACAACAATTGACGTTACATCTTCGCCTACTTTTATTGTTGCAGTGATATCTAGCACAGCACCTTTAGGGAAGTCCTCAGCATTTGCCGGGTTTGTATCTTCTAAAAATTCATCATAGTTGCTCACACCATCGTTATCATAGTCTCCGTCAGCAGTCTGATCCAGATTTCCAAAATAGCCTTGTTCCCATGAATCTTTGAGGCCGTCTGAATCAGAGTCTTCAGGTATCTGGCATACAAAGGCCAAACCAACTCCACTTTGAGATTGTCCCTCATTTGGACTTGGTTCTCCTGCTACAACTATATTATCATATATCGAGACACTTGATCCTAAATTATGGTTAGCGGAGTTGATCGAGTTTTCAGGATATATTTTCTGGAATGGCCGCCAATTTATACCCCCATCAGCTTCAATTCTTTTGAAGAATATATAGGCTTTACCTGATGTATGTCTGTCTGCTAATTTACCAGGAGCTCCAACCACAAGTTTACTCCCGTGAACAGAAACACTCTGACCAAAATGGGTAACGTCAGATTCAACTTCCCCAGAGTCAGTCAAGGCAACCACTTTTTGAGTCAGCTGCCACTGTCCATTCTTGTCATTGTAGAGATATACAGATCCTTTTTCCTCAGAACTAGAAATGTTTACACGACCCGGTGCGGAAATTGCCAGCGTCCCGTTGTTCACACTTACTGCATATCCAAAGTATATATCTGATTCGTTTCCACTGATTTCAGCAGTGCGTCTCCATGTATCTCCCTGTCTGCTGAAAATGAAAACTTTACCTATACCGTATGCTCCTACTGCAAGTGTATCATGTGAAACGGAAATACTTGCTCCGAAAAATGAATTAGCTTCTGCCTGATAACTGTGATCATAATATTTTATGGTCTTTGGTTCTGAGTCTCCAGCCTTATAGATAAAAGCGATGCCGACTGAATAAGTGTGATCTTCTTTATAGGATGGAGCTCCTATAGCTATAGTTCCTTCACTGATTGAAACACTTGATCCAAAGCGCAGAGAACCATCCAAGGGTGGAGCTATTCTGCCGTTTGTTCCATATTCAGGGTCCAGCGCCCATTTACCGTTATTATCTTTACTATAGACATAAGCTGCGCCGATATAATTTTCTCTCAAAGCACCAATGACAGCAATATTATCCGAAATACTCAGACTATTTCCAAAAGAGCCGTATTCAAATGGTTGTTCTGGAGCCAGTTTCTGGGATAAACCCCAATTGTCCGTGCCACCCTCATCTTTTGAAAAAACATAGACTATTCCTGCGTAGTTAGTTCCGTTAACTGCATGATTTAAGGCTGAGACCATTATAGTGTCTTTAGAAACGGCAACTGCCCCGCCAAAATAGTCCTTCTGGACAAGACCTTCATTGGAAAGTTCTTTTATGGATGAAATAGTGGGGTCAATAGTTATGGGATATTCGGCAGAAGTGTCATCAATGGTCCAAACAAGTTTATCATCACTGATTTTCATAGCGCAGGAAATTTTTTTACCATTGGCATCCCATGCCTTCATGCCTGAATAGCTGATTGCATCTTTGCCGCTGAAAACTATATTTTGACCTTTCATCTGCGGCTCAAGGTTCCCGGATGTTGTGAAATAGAAATTCAGGTTTCCGTTTCCACATGGTTTTTTGTTCAGTACCAGCCCATGCTCTATATTTGTACCTTTGTTTTTATACCACTCGGTAATATTCTTATATGTTTTGTTTAAGGTCGTTCCGGATGAAGTTATGCGTGGGGCAATTGTTTGGGATATTTGGGTGTCACGGCCGTAACCACTGAGATTAAGGCCGAACCAGCTTTTACCGTTTTTTAATACAGCTGAAGCTGAATTTGATTCAAACACAAGGTCTCCATCAATAGTTGAAGAATAGATTTTGCCGTTAGCATTTTTCTTGAAATTACAGAGATTCTGCCTGAGATGATTGAAAATTTTTGTAGAAGTGGTTTTGTCCAGTCTGTTCTTTTCATTAGTTGCTTTGCTAATGGCTGCGAATGAATTTGTTGCAGCAAGTAAAATGATGAGTAGCAAAATTAGTAGTTGTGGTGATTTTAACTTATAGGGAGCAATAAAAAACATAGTAACCTCGATAACTGAGTGTTAATTAATTTTGATATAATTAAGCGTGGATTAAGAACACTAATTAAAGCGGAAACAATATATATAAATCAGTATTTATGTATGTCGTGCAAAGTAACTACAATGCTAAAAATTCTGTAAAAATATTTGAGCTGTTAATATCCGTATTGAAAACTGTCATAATATCAAATAAGTCAGTAGCTTTTAGTTTGAATGAAATTCTATTTTTTACTGAGAGAAGTCAGCTTGAGTAATAGTCTGTTTTTTAATTGCCCGGCTGATGCCTGAGGAGAAATTGTGCTGATAGTTGGAGTTGATACCGGTGGAACTTTTACGGATTTTATTTTTAAGGACGGTGATAAATGGGAAGTCCACAAAAGGCTTTCCACTCCTGATGATCCTTCCAGAGCGGTTCTTGCCGGGATTAAACATATTGCCGGAGATAGGGATATTCAGGTTGTTCATGGATCGACAGTTGCCACAAATGCCATTCTTGAACGTAAGGGAGCTAAAACCGCTCTGATTACAAACAAGGGCTTTGAAGATATTATTCAGATCGGCCGTCAGAACCGCTATGAACTATACAATCTTTCATTCTCTAAAAAAGAGTCTCTTATTCCGCATGAATTGAGGTTTGGAGTTCCGGGCAGGGTTGATTCAAACGGTGATATTATTGAGGATTTTTCTGAAGCTGATGTAAGAAAAGTTTTTGAACTGATTAAAGATGCGGAAGTTGAATCCATAGCAGTCTGTTTACTGTTTTCCTATTTGAATCCTGAGCATGAAAATATGATCCGCAAATTGCAGACGGAATGTGAGGCTCCTATATCTCTTTCCCATGAAATTCTGGCTGAGTTCAGGGAATTTGAGCGCACTTCCACAACTGTCATCAACTCTTATGTCTCTCCAAAAATGTCGGGCTATCTTAACAGGCTTCGTAAAAAATCAGCTAGCAATACTTTACGCATAATGCAGAGTAACGGTGGATCCATTTCTGTTGAAACTGCTATGAAAGAATCGGTGCGTACTATTTTATCCGGTCCGGCAGGGGGTGCTGTCGGAGCGGAAGCTATCGGCAGAATTGCTGGCTATAACAGGTTGATAACTTTTGATATGGGCGGAACTTCCTCTGATGTTGCCTTGATTGATGGCTCACTGCCACTGACTCTAGAAACTAAAATTGACGACTACCCCGTAAAAGTACCGATGATCGACATCCATACTGTTGGTGCTGGTGGCGGGTCCATAGCCCGTATTGATGAAGGCGGATCGCTTAATGTCGGGCCCGAAAGTGCCGGAGCTGATCCCGGACCGGTCTGTTATGGCAAAGGTCGGGAAATTACCGTTACCGATGCCAATCTTTATCTTGGAAGGCTGATCCCCGAATATTTTCTTGGTGGAGAGATGCAGCTTGATACAGCTGCGATGAATAATGCTCTTGAAGCCATGGCTCAAAAAGCTGGTCTTGATCCTGTTGAACTGGCCGAAGGGATACTTGATATTGCCAATGCCAATATGGAGAGAGCCATCAGGGTTATTTCAGTTGAGCGGGGTTATGATCCGCGGGAGTTCTGCATGTTTTCCTTTGGCGGGGCAGGCGGCATGCACTGTGCTTTTCTGGCTAAGCTTTTATCGATCCCGGAATTATTTATTCCAAAGAATCCGGGAATTCTTTCCGCCGTAGGAATGGTAATGGCTGACGTGATCAAGGATTATTCGCTGACCGTTATGTGTGAGCAGAAAAATACATCTGCTGAGGATATTGAAAATAAATTTGCACCGCTTGAGTCTCAAGGCCGGGCCGAACTTGAAGCGGAGGGGTTTTCTTCAGAAAGTATCATCATAGAGCGTTTTCTGGATATGCGGTATCAGGGTCAGTCTTTTGAAATCATTGTGCCATTTGAGGGTGACTGGCTTGAGGAATTCGCCAACCTGCATAAACAGAATTACGGCTATAAAAACGAAGATAAGACAGTTGAGATTGTTAATATAAGGCTGCGGGCCAAGGGTGTTCCGGCCAAACCTGAATTTTCTGAATCAACACATTTTACTGTTGAAATTCCTGAAGAAGCTGAACTTGGTCTTACTGAGACTGTTTTTGATTCACATAAGCTTAAAACCAGAATATTTGATCGTGAAAAACTGTTACCGGGTAACAGGGTTGAGGGTCCGGCAATAATAGTCGAGTACAGTTCCACTCTGGTTATTCCTCCATTCGCCCGCGGCAGGGTGGATGCTTACGGTAATCTTATTTTTGATATTTTATAGTTCGGGAGTGGGGAATGAAAGCTAATCCGATTCTTCTTGAAGTTTTTAAAAACAGGTTTGCAGCTATTTCTGAAGAAATGGGGGTGACCCTTACCCGCACGGCTTTTTCATCAAACATAAAGGAAAGGCGTGATCTTTCCTGCGCTGTCTTCAATAATAAAGGTGAAATGATCGCTCAGGCGGCCCATATACCTGTGCATCTCGGCTCCATGCCGCTTTCCGTCAAGAGTGCAATAGAGAGCTGCCGGATGAATAATGGTGATATGGTTATGCTTAATGATCCCTTCAAAGGCGGAACCCATTTGCCGGATATAACTATTGTCGCTCCTGTTTTTTGTGACGGTCTTGAAGCTCCGTCTTTTTATGTTGCCAACAGAGCTCACCATTCCGATGTCGGTGGGATGGCTTCAGGCTCCATGCCGCTTTCAACCTCTTTATTTCAGGAAGGCATCATCATACCCCCTGTTAAAATAATGGAGAACGGGGAAATTGTCAGAAGTCTGATGGAGCTTATTTTTAATAATGTGAGAACTCCGGTTGAACGCGAAGGTGATTTTAAGGCTCAGATAATGGCAAATATCACCGGGGTTAAGAGGCTTGGTGAACTTGTAACCAAATATGGATTTAAAGCAGTTGATTTTTATGCCGGCAGCCTTAAGAAATATGCTGAATCAATAACCCGCAAAATGATTGAACGCATTCCTGATGGTACTTACAAATTTACGGATTATATGGACGGTGACGGCGTTGATTGTGAGAATGTTGCTGTCTCCGTGGCCATTAATATTGACGGTGACCGTGCTGAACTTGATTTCAGTGAATCAGGGGATCAGGTCTCCGGCAGTGTTAATGCCGTAAGGTCCATAACATTATCAGCCGTTCTTTATGTTTTTCGATCTCTAATTGATGCGGATATCCCTACAAATGCAGGTATCCTTGAGCCTATCACTGTTATCACCAGAAAAGGTTCCATTCTTGATGCTGAATTCCCAGCAGCTGTGGCAGGCGGAAATGTTGAAACTTCCCAGCGTGTGGTCGACGTCGTTCTCGGAGCTTTGTCCAAAGCTCTTCCCCATAAGATTCCTGCAGCAAGTCAGGGAACTATGAATAATATGACCATTGGCGGAGTGGACGAGCGAACCGGTAAACCTTTTGCCTATTATGAAACCCTTGCCGGAGGTATGGGCGCAGGAGCTTCCGGTCCCGGTGAACATGCCACGCATTCACACATGACGAACACTTTGAATACTCCTGTTGAAGCTCTTGAATACAGTTATCCTTTTAGAGTTAAAAAATATTGTGTGCGTGAAAACACCGGTGGTGCCGGAAGGTTTCTAGGTGGTAATGGGCTGGTAAGAGAAATTGAATTGTTGTCTGACTGTGAAATTACAGTCCTTTCAGAACGTAGAGTGAATGCCCCTTATGGATTGCAGGGAGGTAAACCGGGAATCTGCGGTAGAAATATTCTTATCCGTGATGGAATAGAGCTAGAAAAACCGGGTAAGTTTCATTCCAGATTAAAAAAGGGCGATATTGTCAGCATCGAAACTCCCGGTGGTGGCGGATGGGGCAAACCGGATAGTTAGCCGGAGAGTTGAGCGGTTTTTTTCAGCGGCTGAGGCTGAATAAATAAAAAACTCCAGAAAGAAAATTCTCTCTGGAGTTTTTATCGTAAGAATCGTCAGTGGTATTATGAATCTATAACGGTGAGATAAACCAGTGTCTGGTTCAGCAGCTGGTATGCTATCTCACCGAAAGTTATCGGTCCCACAAAGGGGTCTGTCTTTTGTCCTTCCAGCCCTGAGAACAGATAGTTAAGTATGCAGTTGCATGAAAAAGCAATATTTACTCCTGATATATTATTTTCGAGCAACTGATTGTTGAATGCTGCGGCATAGTCGCCTGTCTGTTTTGCATGTTTATATTGAACATCTTTAAAAACCGGAGCGTAGAAATGGACTACGCCATCATCGTCAACCTGTTGGAAGCTGGTATTGATCATAGCTCCGCAATAGTCTGCAACAAGCGGGAATTTCGTATCAAAATTATTTTCTTCCATATAGGCTGCAAATTTTTCTTTAACACCGTTGACCATTACTTCATTGTTGGAGAATCCGTCAGTATCAAAGGTTAAAGTATCGCCGTCTCCCTGCTGGAAGCTGTTAATAATACCGACATCAACAGTTTTTCCTTCTTTCAGGGTAACATGCATTACTACTGCTTCATTTTCATAACTGCCACCAGTATTCCCGTCGAAAGTTTTGGGAGCTACTTTACCGAGTTCGTCAAGATGAACTCCGGAAATCCATCCAATGAGCGGTTGCGAACCAAAATCTTTATAATTAGGTGCGTTCAGGGCAAAAGAGATATGTGCTTCGCTGGAAGCTGGGATAATGATGAAACTGAATCCTCGGTCTCCGGCATCGGAGTAAACTTCACCAAGGCTGTCCTTGGTGTAAATTTTTATTTCCGTGGAAGCTGTTATCATTGAAATATTAGTTACGAAAATTTTATCTTTGGCAACCAGTCCGCCTTTATCCGATGAAATAAAGTAGGGTATTGTGCCGCCTATCCATTTTCCCTTGGGAAGCTTTTCAAGAAGGCTCTCTTCTCCGGCGAGAAGAAGTGTTTCGCCAGCTGAGATCAGGTCTTTAACTTTATCAATAGTCAGTAATTCCTGTTGCATATATCCTCCTATCCGAAGATTTTTTTGATGTCTTCCTGTGCAGATGGTTTGTCAGCGTTCTTGGTATAGAGACTGTGAAGTTCATCAACGGCGCTGTCTATGACACCGGGGTCGCCCTGAACACGCTTTATAAGCTTGCTTAGTGCTATTTTCCCGGCAAGAAATTTCGGAGTGAAGCTCGTTTTCCCGGATACGATACTCTTCCATTTGGGGTTGCTTTTAGGCGGTATGCTCATGCTGGCCTCTTTGAAGTTTGATTGTTCATAAAATGGTTGTTAACCAACAATTGTTATATTCTACAATTAAACAACACAAATAATGCCGATAACTTCAGTCAGGACAAGTCTTTTTGGCGTTTAGTTAACCTCCCTGTATTAAAAGATTACTTTTATTACCTGTTTAATATCATATTATATCTGGCCCGTCTAAAAAAAAGGTAAAATTTTTCAGGAAAATTGAGTCGCGTATTCTTTTGAGAATTCAGGAATATGGCCATGAATTTGAATATTCATGTGATCACAGCAGTTAGTTGCATGCTATTTTTTTATACTGTTTTGCCTTCAGATATTTAAATTTTATTCTCGATTTAGTTATAGATGCAGTGTATTATGATATAGCTGTATCATATTGGTTTTTAATGTATGATTTGATCAGTATTATGACTTTTCCATGTCACCGCAGGATGTAAATAATTATAGTTCCAAGTAACAGTAGATATTTATCAGAATTAACTGAGAGCAGGTTGTTATGAATGTATTATGTAATATAGTCAGGACATTTTCTATTGCCATATTGATCTATGCTTTGCTGGTTTCAAATTCTGATAGTTATGCTTCTGATAATTTAAGAGAACAGACTAATATACTTATTCTTGATTCCTACAATCCTTTTATGCCTTGGTCTCACGATTTTTATGAAGGGCTTAATGAAATTTCTAAAAAATCAGATTATAATATCCATTTATTTATGGAATATCTTGATGCTCAAGGCATGGAAAGTGAGGTCAATTACGAATTTTTATTCAGGTATCTAAAAGAAAAGTATAAAAATATTCATTTTTCAGGAGTCATTGCCAACTCAGACGTTGCTGCTGAATTTACCTTGAACTATGGACAGTTACTCGCCGTCCACGCACCCAAAGTTATCTATACAACTAAGCGAAAATCTTTGAACGATGATGATACAGTTTTACATTTATGGGGGGATGTTAACCTTTCTGTTGATAAAACGGTTGAAATAGCGTTGCAGCAGAATCCTGGAGTCCGGTCTGCACTTATAATTGAAGGGGATAATGATTCCAGCAGGCACAGGTGTGAAAGAGTCAGGCAACAGCTCAAAACTTATAAATCAATTACCGTAAAGACGGTATCTGATTTTTCTTTAGCAGAATTGAAAAGGATAGTTGCCGGGCTTGACCGTGATACAATTATTTTTTGTTCATTAATCTGGTCGGATAAGACTGGTTCTCATCTGGTGCCGCGTGAAGTGGCAGAAGAAATAGCGACAATTTCAAATGCTCCGGTTTACAGCTTCTGGGGATCATTTATGGGTACCGGTATTGTCGGCGGACATCTTCTTGATGCCGGGAGTATCGGTAAGCAGATGGTTTATTCTCTTTTAGATTATATGGAGTCAGGACATTTCAGTAAATCTAATACAACCTTGCGGACTTTTATAGATTTGAAAGCTGTCAGACGTTTTAGCCTTGATATGGAAAGTATCCCTGAAAAAGCTGTTCTAATAAATCATCCGGTCAGCCTGTGGCAAAGGTTTCGCCGTGAATTTATTGTAGCTGGTATAAGCCTGTTGATTTTTTCAGTAAGTGCCGTGATCTGGCTTAGCAAGCTCTCGGTTTTAAATTCCATGCTCCGCAAAAGTCGTGATGAACTGGAAAAAAGGGTAGATGAAAGAACAAGTGAACTGACTCTTGCTAATGTCGCTTTGAAAGACAGTGAAGCGCGGTATCATGCTTTTTCAAATGCCATTTTTGAAGGTGTTAGCATAATTAAGAAAGGTAAAATTATTGATGGGAATAATATTTTATCAGAAATGCTCGGGTATCCTCTGGAAGAAATTATAGGGTCCGAAGTGACCAGATTTGTAGCCCCGGATGAAGTCGAACGGGTTAAAAGCAATATTTTAACAGGGCATAACAGTTTGTATGAATCCTTATCTGTAAAAAAAGACGGAACTGTTTTTCCTGTTGAAATTCGAGGAAGAATTTTTAGATACAAGGGGGAGATGGTCAGGGTTACAGCCATAAGAGATATTTCAGAGCGCAAGCAGGCTGAGAAAGCCTTGCAGGAAACAAATAAGAAACTTATGGATATGGCTATGCAGGACGGTCTGACCGGTATCGCCAACCGCCGTAATTTTGATATCAAACTGGAAGAAGAATGGCGCAGAATGATGCGGGATAGAAAAATGCTCTCGCTTATTATCTTTGATGTTGATTACTTCAAACTTTATAATGATACATACGGACATCAGGCTGGAGATATCTGCCTTCAGACAATTGCAGGGCATACAAAAAGTATTTTTAAGCGTTCTGGTGATATGCTGGCAAGATATGGTGGTGAGGAATTTGTAGGAATACTTCCGGGTACCGATGGGCATGGAGCCGCGGTTCTTGCGGAGCAGATTCGTGTCAGAGTGGAAAATTTGAAGATGCCTCACGAATCATCAGAAATAGGTGATTATGTTACGGTAAGCTGCGGATGTTCCTCGGTTGTTCCCAATAAATCGACCACACTTCAGGCTCTGCTGGAAGTTGCTGACAAAGCCCTGTATGAAGCCAAGGAAACCGGAAGAAACAGGGTTGTTTCCAGAAAACTTAATTAGCATGTTATGTTTTTTCTAAAAAAGTGTATTGGGAAAAGAAGTATATGTCGGAAGCTGTTAGTATAAGACCTCTTTTAACCGTTGAAAACTCGGTTATAAATCTTGTTCTGGATGTTTTTCATAAATGTGTGGCCTCTGAATTTTCAGATGAAGGAGTTTCAGAGTTTAAACAGTTTGTCAGCTCAGAAGCCTTGAGTCGCAGATTAAATGAAATTTCATTTGCCTTTATTGCGGAAATTGAAAATCATCCGGTCGGGATTATTGAAATAAAAGATAATAATCATGTGGCTATGCTGTTTGTAGATTACCGCTATCATAAACGCGGAATAGCCGGTCGGCTTTTCAGCATAGCCAGAGAAAAATGCATTGCAGATAACAGCAGCTTTAAAGGTATGACAGTTAATTCTTCACTGGGAGCTGTTCAGGCTTATGAAAGGCTGGGATTTTTACAAATAGGCAGTGAACAGAATTTTCATGGCATCAGGTTTATACCAATGGAGATGGCTCTTTAATTTGTTTCGTGAACTATTATAATTTTATAGATGACCACGATTATTATCCTTTTTTTTATTGATTAAAATTTAAATATTTATACCAGTTACTTAATACGTTTCATAAAAAAAAGATAAAATCGTTGACGTGAAAAGATGTTCTGTTAAGGTCTCTTTCATCAGTTTGTGGTCTTCAGGAATTTGCCTTCCGGGCTGTCTGAATTGGAGAACCCGGTTAAAATCCGGGGCGGTGCTGCCTCTGTAATTTCTATCATTAATGATAGTATAAGCCAGAACTCCAACCTGAAGAATGTCTGTCTTTTCAGACGATGTATAAAAGTGATACTTTAACCGTAAAGTATCAATCATAAAACCGTCCAGCAGGTGCAACCTTCCGGGTTACCTGCACTCATTAAAGATCTCCATAGATATTTCCGGCTTTACTTTGCGACAGCCCGCGCTGCCGTTTGGGGGTATTGTTGTGTTTTTATCAGGTGGGGAATTCTTTTTGTGGACTAAATCCCAGATCAGGCAAAGGCCTTTAAACGAGTTTGAATTAATGACCGAACAATCAGTTATCACCCGTGAATCAGCTAAGATGGCTCTTGAAGAGCATACCCGTTTTCAGGAAACCGTAAGTTCCAAAAAATATCAGATCCGCGATCCAGAAGGACGTCTCCTTGAGCATTCGTTTACCGATGTAAAAAACAGGCTTTGCCGTGAGTTTTTAAAAAATTCCAGTTTTAATAAGCAGGAAAATGAACAGGTTTGTGAAATGCTCCAGTCCGGGCGTTTTATCCCTGCTGGTTCTATCCTTTGCGGTCTTGGAAATGACCACGCAAAATGTTCTTTAAGCAACTGCTATCTGGCAAAAATTGAATCAGATTCACTGGAAGGTATTTTTGAAGCCCAGAAAAAACTGGCAAGAACATATTCTTATCGTGGCGGCAGCGGTATAGATATTACCATACTCCGTCCGGCTGGTGATCCTGTCAACAATGCTGCGGTAACATCATCTGGTGCTGTAAGTTTTATGCCGTTATTCAGTGAGCTTACCAATACCATTGGCCAGAACGGCAGGCGCGGGGCGCTCATGATATCTCTTGATATCCGCCACCCTGACACTAAAAGGTTTATCTGGTGCAAAAGCAGACCCGGAGATATTTTCGGGGTGGATTCACTGACCGGTAAAATGCAGGATGTGTTCGGCGCTAATATCAGCCTGAAAGTTACTGATGAGTTTATGAAGGCTGTTGAAGAAGATGGTGACTGGACTTTTGTTTTTCCTCACCGGTCAAAAATATCAGCTAAAATTTATGATGAATCAACCTTGCAGCTTGTACCTGAGGTTTATGCAGCCCTTGATCCGCGCATCGGTGATAGAGTTGAAGCTGAAATAGTATATAAAATTGTTGAACTGGATGCCGAAAATTGTCTGATTAAAGTTCAGCCGGATCTTTCAACAGATGATGCCAAAGCCCCGTTGGGAGCTGAATCTTTTATTTTTTCCGTATCAAGACGGCGCAGTGAAAATTCGGATATCTTTGATCTTGTCCGTACCGTGTATAATACGCTCTGGGATGGCGACTACAGCAGATGGCAGGAGCTTGGACTTCCGCTTAAGGAGTATGAAAAGGTTAAAGCCCGTGAACTGCTTGAGGAGATAAGTGCTTCGGCATGGCAGTCTGGAGATCCCGGAATACTCTATCAGGATACGACACAGCGCAACACACCGGGTACTTATATCGATCCGCTCAGATTGAAACCAATGTCCACAAATCCCTGCGGGGAGCAGGCTCTTGGTTATTGGAGTAACTGCCTGCTGGGAGCCATGGTTCTTTTCCGCTATGTGGTAAACCCGTATACTAAAGAAGCAAGATTTGATTCTGAATTATTTCAGGAAGATCTTATCAGAACTCTGGCATTCATGGATACTATGTCCGATCTTAATCAGGATAAGCACCCATTGCAGGAGCATCGTGATGCGGATCGTTATGGCAAAAGAATCGGAATTGAATTTACCGGTCTTGGCGACATGCTGGCAATGCTCGGTATGCGTTATGGTAGTGCTGAGTCAGTCAATTTTGTTAAGGATATTCTCCGCGAAAAAGCCATTGTTGAGATTTCAACCAGTGCCGACCTTGCTGAACGTTTCGGCGTGGTTGAAGCTTTAAAAGATGTTGATGCCAGAAAACGTTTTCTTGAAAGCCCATATATAAAAAATCTGAATCTGCCGGAAAAATTGCGCAAGAAGATAATGAAAAGCGGATTGCGGCATACTGCATTTAATACTGTTGGGCCTTCCGGTTCAATTTCCATTATGTCAGATAACTGCTCTTCAGGAATAGAACCTGTATTTATGTTCAGTTATACCCGTGAAACACGCCTTGAAGCCGGAAAAGTTTTTGAGTTTATCCACATGCCACCGCTTAAATGGATGCTTGAAACCAATCAGGAAGACCTTTTCGGTAAATATACGGCCATGGAGCTTAAAGAAAAGCTTAACTATGTTCAGGCAGATGAACTTGATTTTATGGACCGTATCAGGATGCAGTCTGCTATTCAGGAGTTTACTGACAGTTCCATTTCATCAACAATCAATCTTTCGGAAGAAACACCTAAAGATACTATCTATCAGATCTATCTTGAAGCATGGAAGCACGGCTTAAAGGGTGTGACTATTTTTAGGAATGGTTGCAAAAAAGGTGTGCTCAGCAAAAAAGAGGATAAAAAGAAAAGTGACTCAACCCTGATTCGGAAAGATGCCGCTATTCAGGAAAGAGAACTGCATGACATTGAACGGGCCGAAAGACATCGGGTTATGTGGAAGGGCTCCAAAATGTATATAATAGTATCTCTTGATGAGTCCGGTAATCCGATTGAAATATTTGTTAAGCTCCCTAAAGAAGCCGGAGTAAATGGTGATGGCTTCTATAGCGAACAGGTCTTTCAGGAAAAATATTCGTTGTGGGAAACTATCACCAGACTGGCAAGTTTGCTGTTGCGTGTAGGAATGCCAATTGAAAGAATTCTTACCCAGCTTGACCGCTCAAGTTACAATATAATTGATGCAGCTGCTATTATTGCAAGAATTCTGCGCCAGTATGTATCACTTGATATGGATGATCAAACAATAGTTGCCAAAGAATTAGGGGCTGTGTGTCCTGAATGCGGCAAAAAAGCTTATGTTCCTGAAGGTGGATGCAAGATTTGTAAAGCCTGCGGATACACAACCTGCGGTTAGTATCTAAAATTATATCACAGTAAATAAGCGGGAATGCGATTAATCGCATTCCCGCTTATTTGTTTTTGTGCCATATTCACTTTCTACAGAACAATTCCGCTCCAAAATTGTCGCTTGCAAATTTGAACTATAGTACAAATCTGCTACATTTTTAGCCCTTACCTCGGAATTCATCTTATCTGAATGAATCACTATCGCTGTCGTTTAGATTCTGAAAAATTATCTATAATGTATTTCTATTTAATTTCTCCTGTTTCTTTTTAAAACAGAAGAATTATTGCTGATTATATACTCAACAGATATTCAAATGGTAATTAGAAGGATCATTTTATATTTAGGATCAGCGTGGGCTTTTGTTTGTTAAGTTTTTACAAAATAGTAATTTTAATTTTAAACTGGTTTAAACTTAAATGGAAAATTTACATTTTTGTTTTAAATGGGGTGAAAAAAGTAACGCCAATGTTAAATAAATAAGAGCATTTCACTCCCAAAAACGTTATTTAAGCGGATTTTATCTATAACATTCTTTGTTATTAATCAGGAATTGACGGTGGTTAGCTGTCCTTCAGGTGCTGTTGGCATGGAACTTGTTAAGCAAGGTTGTTCCAAACGTCCTCTTTGTAAAAAGTTTTTTGATTCAAGCATGTTTAAGTAGATGAGTGAGTCAGATTTATAATTCAGGGGTTGAGGTTGGAGACTTGTTCTTAACTAAGAAATGGTAACAGAAAGGAGGATTTCTGCCATGAAAAAAAGTTTAATCGCTATTACCATCACGCTGGCGATGTTTCTAAGCACACTGGCTGGTGGAGCTCATGCTGCTGACACAATCAAAGTCGGTATCCTGCATTCACTTTCAGGAACAATGGCTATTAGTGAAACTTCTTTGAAAGATGTTGCACTGATGACAATTGATGAAATCAACAAGAATGGTGGACTGCTGGGTAAAAAAATTGAGCCTGTTGTTGTTGACCCTGCTTCTAACTGGCCCCTTTTTGCTGAAAAAGCCCGTGAGCTGCTCAGCAAGGATAAAGTATCCGTTGTTTTCGGCTGCTGGACTTCTGTTTCCAGAAAATCAGTTCTCCCTGTATTTGAAGAACTGAACGGACTTCTCTTCTACCCTGTCCAGTATGAAGGTGAAGAATGCTCATACAACGTATTTTACACCGGTGCTGCTCCGAACCAGCAGGCTATTCCCGCCCTTAAGTATCTGATGAGTGAAGACGGTGGCGCCGCAAAACGTTTTGTTCTTCTCGGAACTGACTATGTTTATCCGCGTACTACCAACAAAATTCTTCGTGCCTACCTCCATTCAAAAGGTGTTAAAGACGAAGATATCATGGAGAAATACACTCCCTTCGGATACAGCGACTACCAGACCATCGTATCTGATGTTAAAAAATTCGCTGCTGCCAAGCCCACATGCATTATCAACACCATCAACGGTGACTCCAATGTTCCTTTCTACAAAGAGCTGGCTAACCAGGGTGTAAAAGCTGAAGACGTTCCCTGCGTAGCTTTCTCCGTAGGTGAAGAAGAACTTCGCGGTATTGATACCAAACCTCTGGTAGGACATCTTGCTGCATGGAACTACTTCATGTCTCTCAAGAATCCTGAAAATGACGCTTTCGTTAAAAAATGGATGGCATGGGTCAAGAAAAACAATCTTCCCGGTGGTGACAAACGTGTAACCAACGACCCCATGGAAGCTACCTACATTGGAATCAACATGTGGGCACAGGCTGTGCGTCAGGCTGGAACCACCAATGTTGATGCTGTTCGTCAGGCCCTTGCCGGACAGACTTTCAAAGCTCCTTCCGGTTACACTGTAACCATGGACCCTAAAAACCATCACCTCCACAAACCAGTTCTTATCGGTGAAGTAAACGAAAACGGCCAGTTTGATATCGTCTGGAAAACAGACGGACCTATCCGTGCTCAACCCTGGAGTCAGTATCTTCCTGATTCAGCTAAGAAGCATGCTGACTGGACCTACCCTTATGTTTGCGGCAACTGCGTAAAGCCTAAGTACTAAAATAATACGGCAGAATGATTAATTGTGCATCCGGGCCGCAAGGCCCGGGTGCTGCACGCATACCGAGTTATCTAATGAAAAATGTCCTTACAGTTTTTATAGTTCTGCTTACGCTCCTTTTCAGCATTTCCGCACAGGCTGCGGAAAACAGCGGATTGGAGGATGCGGTGGCATCTCTTGCCACCCACAATCGCAGGCACATGGTGTCGGTTATCAAAAACATAGGAGAGCTTGGTGATGTTAAGGCTTTGCCTGTTTTACAGGCTCTTATGCATCGTGATCTGAGGTTTGACGGTAATAAAGCGGTAATTGTCTATGATGATAAAGATCCCGTCTATGCCATGACCGGTGAACCTTTTACCGGCGATAAAAGTTCTCTTAAAAATTATCGCATAAATAATATGGTTCGCAGAGCCATCAAACCCGTTATAGCCGAACTGCAGCTTTATTCATCAAACCGGGAAGAAAGGCTTGCCGCAGCAAATGAACTTGCTGAAAAAGCCAATCTGCAGGCTGTTAACACAATTGAAAAAGTCCTTTCCACAGAGAAGGATAAAGAAGTGGCAGAAGCCCTTAAACTTGCTTTGGCCTTGACCTCGCTCAAAAGTAACGAAAAGGGACGTGAACTTAAAGCTATCCAGATTATCGGTGACTCCGGAAATCCGCTGCTGATCAACAGGCTGAACAAATTTATAGAAAAAGATGATCAGGGAAAATACGTTGTACAGGATGCTGAGATAGTTAAGGCCGCCCATCAGGCTATTTCCACTCTTAAGCGCAAGCAGATATTTGTTCGTGCCGCGCGTGACCTGTTCTACGGCATAAGTCTCGGAAGTGTTTTGCTGCTTGCTGCTCTGGGGCTGGCAATTACCTTCGGTCTTATGGGCGTTATCAATATGGCTCATGGTGAAATGCTCATGCTGGGAGCCTATTCCACCTATGCTGTACAGGAATTATTTGTAAAATTTATGCCGTCCATGACAGAGTGGTATCTAATTTTAGCTATTCCGCTGTCTTTCGCCATACCATGCGCAGTGGGAATGCTGCTTGAAAGAGGGATTATCCGTTATCTTTACGGACGTCCTCTTGAGACTCTTCTTGCTACATGGGGTATCAGTCTTGCCCTTATTCAGACTGTCCGTCTTATCTTCGGAGCCCAGAATGTGGAGGTCCGCAATCCTGACTGGCTTACCGGTGGGTTTCAGCTGACTGATGGACTTATGATTACTTATAACCATGTGGCCATAATTGTTTTTGTTATTTTTGTCGTAGCTCTGGTCTGGTTCCTGCTCAACAAAACCCCGCTCGGGTTGCAGGTTCGCGCAGTTACTCAGCGCAGATCAACAGCTTCAGCAATGGGAATTTATTCTTCCCGCATTGATATGTGGACTTTCGGACTCGGTTCCGGGATTGCCGGACTCGGCGGACTTGCTCTGACTCTGGTTGGAAATGTCGGTCCTGAACTTGGTCAGTCCTATATAGTTGATTCATTCATGGTCGTTGTTCTTGGAGGAGTAGGAAAGATTGCCGGTACTGTAGTCGGTTCCATGAGTCTCGGAGTAATCAATAAAATACTTGAGCCTTTCACCGGTGCCGTGCTTGGAAAAATCATCGTTCTCGCACTTGTTATTATCTTTATTCAAAAGCGTCCGCAGGGAATATTTGCTCTGAAGGGCCGCATGGCGGAGGACTGATATGAATCCTTACTCACATTTTCAATCAAGAAAGTCATGGTTTGTCATTCTTGTCATTTCGCTGATATTCATGGTGGTAATCCCTGTTCTCAATACCGCGGCTCCGGAGCAGTCATTCCTTCATGTCCCGGATTACATGATTCAGCTTTTAGGAAAGTTTCTCTGTTACGGTCTCTGTGCGCTGGCCATTGATCTGATCTGGGGTTTTACAGGTATACTAAGTCTCGGACACGGAGTCTTTTTCGCTTTCGGCGGTTACGCCATGGGCATGCACCTTATGCGGGCCATGTCGGGACTTGGAGTCTATAAATCGGATCTGCCTGATTTTATGGTCTTTCTGAACTGGAAAGAACTGCCATGGTTCTGGCTTGGATTCGATCACTTCTGGTTCGCTATGCTTATGATAATTCTCGTACCCGGAATCACTGCTCTCATATTCGGCTTTTTTGCATTCCGTTCAAGAATCAAAGGTGTTTATTTCTCTATCATAACGCAGGCTCTCACCTATGCTTTGATGTTGCTCTTTTTCCGGAACAATACCGGATTCGGAGGCAATAACGGATTGACGGACTTCAAGAGTCTGCTTGGATTTTCCCTGCTCGAACATTCTACCAAGCTCGGGCTTTACATCGCTTCCTGTCTTGCGGTTCTCTTGGGATATATGGTGTGCCGTTACATCACATCTTCAAAACTGGGCAGAGTGCTTACAGCTATCCGTGATGCCGAAGACCGGGTTATGTTTTCCGGGTATTCTCCATTGCAGTATAAACTGTTTGTCTGGACTCTCTCAGCCATAATGTGCGGCATAGCCGGTGCCTTGTATGTACCGCAGGTCGGAATAATCAATCCAAGTGAAATGGCTCCGGCAAACTCGATCGAGATGGCAATATGGGTTGCTGTGGGCGGTCGCGGTTCACTTATAGGAGCTCTGATCGGAACAGGAATCGTAAATGGAGCCAAAAGCTGGTTTACAGCTGTAGCACCCGAATACTGGCTTTATTTTCTGGGAGTCCTTTTTATCGGCACAACACTCTTTCTCCCGAATGGAGTTATCGGCATAGGCGGTCAGCTGAAAGCATGGATAGCAAGCCGTAAGGAAGAGGATGCTGATAACCAGCAGTCTGAAAGAGAGCTGAATGAATCTTCAGTCGGAACTCCGGTAAATAAGGAGTTGGAATGATATGGTAATTGAAAATACATGTTCGGACACGGCTGTGTCCACTGATATAGATGTAACCCACGGTGTTATTCTTTATGTTAACGGGGTTACCGTAAGTTTTGACGGATTCAAGGCTCTTAACGATCTGTCATTATCCATCAATGACGGCTCCCTTCATTGTATTATCGGTCCAAACGGAGCCGGCAAAACAACTATGCTGGACATTATCACCGGTAAAACAAGACCGGATGAAGGCTCGGTTTTTTTCGGAGCGGACCTGGAACTTACCAAACTTAATGAATATGAAGTAGCCCGGGCCGGTATAGGCCGAAAGTTTCAGACTCCCACTGTTTTTGAGCAGTTGACCTTGTTTGAAAATCTGGAACTTGCGCTGAAAGCTGACAAAAGATTGTTTCCCAGCCTTTTCTGGAAACTTAGCGCGGAGCAGAAAGACCGTATTGAAGAAGTCCTTAATATTATCGGTGCAAAAGATAATGGAAATATGCAGGCCGGACTGCTTTCACACGGACAGAAGCAGTGGCTTGAGATTGGCATGCTGCTGATGCAGTCTCCAAGGCTGCTTCTTCTTGACGAGCCCGCTGCTGGTATGACCCCGCAGGAACTGGAAAATTCCATTGAGCTTCTTAATTCCCTCAAAGGTAAACATACTGTTGTTGTCATTGAGCATGATATGGAGTTTGTACGCGCCATAGCCGAGCGGGTGACCGTTCTGCATGAAGGGCATGTGCTGGCAGAGGGCAGTATGGATTTTGTCCAGAACGATCCTAAAGTTGTGGAAGTTTATCTGGGAGTTTAAAATGTTCGAAATAAGTGGATTGGATCAGTACTACAGAAGCAGTCATACCCTTTGGGATGTTGGTTTTAAAATAGAACCCGGTTCCAGTGTCTGCCTCATGGGTCGCAATGGTGTTGGCAAGACCACACTGCTTAAAGCCGCTATGGGCCTTTTGCCGATTAAGAATGGAAAAATTATTTTCGAAGGAGAAAATCTGGCTCCGCTTCCCGCTGCGATAAGAGCCCGCCGTGGTATAGGTTATGTCCCTCAGGGACGTGAAATTTTTCCGGGGCTTACTGTGGAAGAAAATTTAACAGTGGGGCTGACCGGGAGAAGGGACGGGCTTAAAACTATTCCTGAAGAAATTTATGATTTCTTCCCGGTTCTTAAAGAAATGCTGCACCGCAAGGGCGGGGATTTGTCCGGTGGGCAGCAACAGCAGCTTGCCATAGGCCGTGCTCTCGCATGCGATCCTAAAATGCTCATCCTTGATGAACCAACTGAAGGTATTCAGCCGAATATTGTGCAGATGATTGGTGATATCCTGATCAGACTTAATGAAGAGCTTGGCTTAACCATACTGCTTGTTGAGCAGAAACTTAAATTTGCGAGAATGGTCGGGCGGAGTTTTCTGCTGATGGACAGAGGTCATATTGTTGCCGATGGAGCTATGGATGAGCTTGATGATTCTCTGGTTAGCGAATATCTGACAGTATGATTAAATTGGAAAGTACATCTTCTCTATCAGGCGATAACGGTTGGAAGGGGGAGCTTGAGCTGGAGTTTTCTCCGGCAGGCAGTAAAACCATTATATCTGCACGGCGGCATTTCGGTCCTCTGGCTATCCAGCGTCCGTTTTATCCTGAAGGTGAAGAAGTCTGTCATGTTTATGCCCTGCACCCTCCGGGCGGTATCGTCGGGGGGGATAGTCTGCATTATGATGTGACCGTAAGAAGCGGAGCCCATGCTCTGATAACGACTCCATCCGCCGGGAAATTTTATCGAACTGCGGCAACAGCTGCGAGTCAGATACAGGAGTTGTCTGTTGAGTCGGGTGGTGCTCTGGACTGGCTGCCCCTTGAAACAATAGTTTATCCGGGATCAGAGGCACGTCTTGCCACCAGAGTAAATCTGGAAGGGGATGCCGCTTTTTTCGGGTGGGAGATTATCTGCCTTGGTCTGCCTGCTTCCGGTTCTTTGTTTACTGAAGGAAAATTTATCCAGACCATGGAAGTTTTCCGGGATGGTGAACCTGTCTTCATGGAGAGGGGAACATATTCTGGTGGATCAGCAATGCTTGATCAGCAATGGGGGCTATCAGGTAATACTGTTTTTGGAACTCTTGTCGGAACATTTGAAGATAAGGATGAACTGGATAAGCTTCGCACGTTTTTTAAAAGCGAAGCCGGAAACGGGGAAGTTGCTCTGACAGCTATGGACGGGCTGACAATATGTCGCGCCATAGGGCATTCTGCTTTTAGAGTAAGAGACCTTCTGACCGAAGCGTGGAACGTGATGCGCCATAAACAATCAGGGCGGGCCGGTTGTCCTCCCAGAATCTGGAATACATAGCCACTAAGGAGTGTCTGTATGAAACTTTCATCTAAAGAAAAAGACAAGCTGCTTATTTTCTGCGCCGGTATGCTGGCTACCCAGCGTAAGGAAAAGGGGCTTAAACTCAATTATCCGGAATCCATTGCCTACATAGCTTCCGCTCTGCTCGAAGGAGCGAGGGAAGGTCGGACTGTGGCTGAGCTGATGGACTATGGAACAACTCTGCTCACTCGTGATGATGTGATGGAAGGAATTCCTGAAATGGTTCATGAAGTTCAGGTTGAAGCAACTTTTCCGGACGGCACCAAGCTGGTAACCGTTCACAATCCCATTCAGTGAGGCGAGTTATGATACCGGGAGAAATTTTTTACGAAGACGGTGAAATAGAACTCAATGCAGGACGTGAGACCGTCAAGGTTGAAGTCAGCAATACCGGAGACCGTCCGGTGCAGGTCGGCTCTCATTATCATTTCTATGAAGTCAATTCTAAGCTTGATTTTGACCGTGCTGCCGCAAGAGGTTTCAGGCTCAATATTCCTGCCGGAACTGCTGTCCGCTTTGAGCCGGGGCAGGTGCGCGAAGTTGAGCTTGTCGCTTTGAGCGGTAAACGTATTGTGCATGGCTTTAACGCCAAAATTTCAGGCAAATTGGATTAAGGGGGACGGCATGGCTAAAATTTCCAGAAAAGCATACGGCGATATGTTCGGTCCCACAAAGGGCGACCGGGTTCGTCTTGGCGATACTGATCTTATTATTGAAGTAGAAGAAGACAAAGCCATCTATGGTGAAGAAGTCAAGTTCGGCGGAGGCAAAGTCCTTCGTGACGGAATGGGGCAGTCGCAGGCTGCAAATGATGTTGCTGTTGACTGTGTCATAACAAATGCTCTGATCCTTGATTACTGGGGAATTGTTAAAGCTGATATAGGTATCAAAAACGGGCGTATTCATGCTATCGGTAAAGCGGGTAATCCAGAAACCCAGCCCGGAGTAGACATTGTGGTCGGACCCGGAACTGAAGCCATAGCCGGTGAAGGTCTTATTGCCACGGCTGGCGGAATTGACGCCCATATCCATTTCATTTGTCCGCAGCAGGTCGAAACAGCCCTTATGTCCGGTATCACCACTATGATTGGTGGAGGCACAGGCCCGGCTGCCGGAACCAATGCCACAACCTGTACTCCCGGTCCGTGGAATATCAGGCGGATGCTTGAAGCTTCCGAGAGTATGCCTATGAATTTCGGCTGGCTCGGCAAGGGTAATGCCTCGCTTCCCGCCTCGCTTGAAGAACAGCTTGAAGCAGGAGCAATGGGGCTTAAGCTCCATGAAGACTGGGGTACAACTCCTTCAGCTATCGATAACTGCCTGAATGTTGCTGAAAAGTATGATGTTCAGGTCGCCATACATACTGACACCCTTAATGAATCAGGCTTTGTTGAAAGCACCATTGCGGCTTTTAAAGATCGCACTATTCATGCCTACCATACTGAGGGGGCCGGTGGCGGACACGCGCCTGATATTATAAAGGCCGCAGGAGCCCAGAATGTGCTGCCGTCATCAACTAACCCAACCCGTCCGTATACTGTAAATACAGTTGATGAGCACCTCGATATGCTGATGGTCTGCCACCACCTTGATCCTTCCATTCCGGAAGACGTGGCTTTTGCTGAATCGCGTATTCGCAGAGAGACAATAGCTGCTGAAGATATTATGCACGATCTTGGCGCTTTTTCCATGATTGCATCAGATTCTCAGGCTATGGGCCGCGTGGGTGAAGTTATAATCAGGACATGGCAGACAGCGCACAAGATGAAAGTTCAAAGGGGAGCTTTGCCGGAAGATTCATCACGTAACGATAACTTTAGAGCCAAACGCTATATTGCCAAATATACAATAAATCCGGCAATTGCCCACGGTATGTCTACTGAAGTCGGTTCCCTTGAAAAAGGTAAAATGGCAGACATCGTGCTCTGGAATCCTGCATTCTTCGGGGTCAAGCCGGATATGATTATCAAAGGCGGAGTTATTGCTGCGGCCCCTATGGGCGACCCCAATGCCTCCATACCGACTCCGGAACCGGTACATTACCGTCCCATGTTCGGAGCTTTCGGTTCAGCTGTGAACCGTACTTCGGTAACTTTTGTTTCCGATGCGGCTTTTAAAGCCGGTATTGGAGAAAAGTATGCTCTTAAAAGGGATGTTCTTCCTGTTTCAGGAACCAGAACTGTCCGTAAAAAGGATATGGTGCTCAATAGTCTTGCACCCAGAATAGAGGTTGATCCTCAGACTTATGAAGTGCGTGTAGATGGTGAACTGCTGGTCTGCGAACCTGCTGAAGTTCTGCCACTGGCTCAGAAGTACTTCCTGTTCTAAATTATGCTGAAGTTTACCAGAGTTCTTGCAACTCCGGTTGATAGACCGGACTTTCTGCTGACATTGCCTTATGCCTACCGCAACAGGTCCAGACAGAAAGTCCGGTTTGATTCCGGTGAAGAGGCCGGATTGTTTCTGCCGCGCGGAACAGTTCTGAAAGATAATGACTTTCTTGGTTGTGAAGAAGGGCTGACGGTTAGAATTATTGCTAAAAAAGAGCAGCTCTCTCAGGTGAAATTTTCAGATCATCTGCAAATGGCGAAAATATGCTTTCATCTGGGTAACAGACATGTTCCGCTCCAGATAGATAATAACAGGGTCTGCTATAAGTTTGATCCTGTTGTGGATGAAATGCTGCGGGGCATGGGCTATACAATCGAATTGACCGAAGAGGCTTTTCATCCTGAATCCGGTGCTTATCATCTGCCGGAAATTAAGGTTGCATGGTAAAAAGAATTAAAGAGAATATATTATGAGTTCCTCTCCGCAGTTATTGAGGCTTATGCAGCTTGCCAGCCCGGCTCTGCCCGTTGGCGGTTTTGCTTATTCACAGGGTATGGAGTGGGCGGTTGAGAATGGACTTGATAATGAAAGCCTGATCGCCGACTGGGTTTCCGGGCTAATGGAAACGACACTTGCCGGTCTTGATGTTCCGATTTTGAAAAGGCTGCATGAAGCATGGAATGAAGGGAATCACGAAGCTGTAGAAAAGTGGTCGGCATTTCTCTATGCTTCAAGGGAAACCTGCGAGCTGAGACTGGAAGAGTTACAGACTGCCGGAGCTTTGGCGAAGCTTTTAAATGATCTTGAAATTACAGATGCTGTAAAGTGGATAAGGCATCCTCGCAGAACATATTGCAATATGCTAGCCCTTGCAGGTAGCCGTTGGAATATCGATATTGCTGAATTATGTTCCGCCTATCTCTGGAGCTGGATGGAAAATCGAGTAGCTGCGGCAATTAAATCTGTTCCGTTGGGACAGACCGCAGGGCAGCGGATACTATCATCCGCTGTTGAAACAATTCCGGTATGTGTCCGCTCTGGTCTTGAGCTTGAAGACTCTGAAATCGGCGGAACCTCATTCGGGCAGGTCATGGCTTCGGCATTGCATGAAAGTCAGCGAACCAGACTTTTTCGGTCCTGATCAATTTTTCAAAGGAGAATTTTATGCCACAGGCATTACGCGTTGGAATTGGTGGTCCTGTCGGTTCCGGCAAAACGGCTCTTATCGAACAGTTGTGCCACGCCCTGCGCAATGATTATGAAATAGCAGTAGTTACAAATGATATATACACCCGTGAAGATGCTGAATTTTTAACAAGACGTGCGGCTCTTCCTCCTGAAAGGATCAAAGGTGTTGAAACCGGGGGATGTCCCCATACTGCCATACGTGAGGATGCCTCAGCCAACCTGATTGCGGTGGATGAATTGTGCGCCGCTTTTCCTGATCTTGATCTGGTGATGGTTGAGTCTGGAGGTGATAACCTCAGTGCTTCTTTCAGCCCGGAACTGGCTGATTTAGCCATTTATGTTATTGATGTTTCCGCCGGGGATAAAATTCCCAGAAAAGGTGGCCCCGGTATAACCAAAAGCGATCTGCTGGTAATAAATAAAACTGATCTGGCCCCTATGGTCGGAGCTTCGCTTGAGGTTATGGATAAGGATGCCCGGGCTCAGCGCGGGGACAAACCTTATGTCTTTGCAAATATGAAAAAGAAAGAAGGGCTTTCCGAAATTATCGCCTTTATTAAAGATGAGGGCATGCTTGGAAGTTAGCGCTTTAGTCTATATAAAATTTATAAACGGCCTGAATATTTATTATTCAGGCCGTTTTACGTATTCTTGGAGTCATCAGTCCTCTATATCCACATAGACAAGGGTCTGGTTTAAAAGCTGATAGGCAATTTCTCCGAAAGTGAGCGGGCCTACAAAAGGTTCGGTCTGTTTTCCAGCAAGATCAGAGTACAAATAATTTAATATGCAGTTGCATGAAAACAGAATTGTTTTTCCATCAACTTCATTTTCTTTGATCTGCCGGACAAATTCTGCTGCATAATCATCAACAGGTTTTGCATGTTTGTACTCAATTCCTGAAAATACAGGGGCATAAAAAGCAACTCCGTCATTACTTGAGGCATGTTGAAAGCTTATGTTGACGCGCGCTCCGTAATAATCAGCCACAAGGGGAAGTTTGATATCAAGATTCTTTTTGCTGATATAATTTGCGTAGTTAACCCTTTTGCCGTTTACAAAAACATCCTGAGTTGAAAAAGATTTTTCCTCAAAGGTCAGGGTGTCCTCTGAACCTTGCTCAAAGAGGTTGATTATTCCAACGTCAACACTTTTACCTTTCACCATATCAACGTGCATAACCAGAGCTTCGTCTTCGAATTCTTCACCAGTTTCCCCGTTGAAAACCTTGGGTTTAATTTTGTCGATATCTTCCAGTAAAACACCTGAAATCCAGCCTACGAGCGGTTGTGATCCGAAATTATTGAAATTCGGGGCGTTTAAGGCAAAGGATATATGCGTTGAGCTGGACGCCGGGATAATTATGAAGCTGATTCCACCTGTACCGGCATCGGTATAGACATCATCAATTGATTTTGAATCATAGCTCCTGATGTTAATCTCTTCCGCTATTTCAGAAATATCAGTTACAAAAAGTTTATCCTTGGATGAAATTCCACCTTCTTCTCTGGAGATGAAATAAGGTATTGACCCGCCGATCCATTTTCCCTGCGGGAGTTGTTTGAAGAGGCTTTCATCACCGGCAAGAAGCAGAGTCTTTCCTGCTGAAATTTGCTCAGCGGCTTCATTGATGTTCATCAGTTGCTGCTGCATTATTCCTCCTAGCTGAAAATAGTTTTAATATCTGCTCTTGCCGAAGCATTGTCAGCATTTCTTAGATAAAGTGTATATAGTTCTTCTACTGCGTCTGATATTTTTTGCGGTGAGTTGTCTTCTTTTATACTGCGGATTAAACGCCCCAACATAATTTTGGCTGCTAAAAATTTAAGGGAGTATGTTTTTTCCCCTGTCACTATTTGCTGCCATTTCAGATCTTCTACTGAAGGAATTCCCATAGGCTGTACCCCCGACCATGCTTGAAAAGGTGCTGCTGTTGAAGTCTTATAAGTACTACTTAAAGTGATTTAACTTACTGTGTAAAAAGAACTAAAAAATAAAAAATTATCTTGAAAAGTTATTTGGAAGCTAACATTTTTCAGCTTGTATGTCCTCTCCTTTTTAAAAAAGCTTACTAAAAAGGTGTCGGATATGATGCTGCATGTTCTGGATATGTAATTAAAATTATAAAAAAGACCTGCTGCGGATTTTACCCGTAGCAGGTCTTTTTATATTTGAGTGCATATTTGCCTGTTGAATCAAGTAGTTCGCTTCAACTGACAGATGGTGTGACTTTTTACTTTAGTATTGAATATAAGCAACATGAGTCTGCAAATATTCATAAAGACCATGCTTGCCGTCTGCTCCGCCGATACCGGATTTTCTCCAGCCTGCATGGAATCCCTGCATGGCTTCAAAATGTTCGCGGTTGACATAAGTTTCACCGAATTTGAGTTCATTGATGGCGCGCATCATTTTCTCAATCGATGTTGTGAAAACTGAGGATGTGAGTCCGTATTCACAATCGTTAGACAGGGCCAGAGCTTCGTCAAAGTCGGAGACTGTTACCACAGGGAGTACCGGTCCGAATATTTCTTTACGGATTATTTCCATATCCTGACTGCAATTACCAAGCAGTGTCGGTTTGTAGAAGTATCCGGTTTTCATTTCAGCAGGGCGTTCACCGCCGACCAGAACTTCGGCTCCTTCAGTTTTTGCTTTTGCCACCATGGCTTCAATTTTTTCAAGCTGTCCTTTATTGACCTGAGTACTCATATCCGGGTTCGGGTCTTTAAAAGGATCACCATAAGTAACTTCGGACATGGCTTTAGTCAGTTTTGCCATAAATTCATCTGCTACAGCGGATTCAACATAAACTCTTTCCGCGCAGTTGCAGACCTGGCCGCTGAAGATAACTCTGGAAGCCACAATAGCCTTTACTGCAAGATCAAGATCAGCGTCTTTGCAGACAATGCAGGGAGCCTTGCCACCAAGTTCAAGGGATGTTTTTGTTATGTTGGGAGCTGAATCAGCGATAATTCTTTGTCCGGCTTCAACACTTCCTGTCAGTGTGACCATGCCGGTTTTAGGACTTTTTACCAGAGCGGAGCCGAGGGTTGAGCCTCTGCCTGATACAAAGTTTGCCACACCACCGGGAAGTCCCAGCTGGTCGACAAGTTTTGCAAACTCGAAAGTGGTGTTAGGGGTATCACTGCTTGGTTTTAAAACAATTGAGCTTCCGGTCAAAAGGGAAGGAGCAACTTTTCTAGCCATAACAAAGAACGGGAAGTTCCACGGGCAGATTCCAACGATTACTCCGATGGGCTGCCTGTAGAGCAGAATATTTTCTTTGGGGCGGTCGCTCTGAATTACTTCACCTTCATATTTTCTGGCCCAGCCGGCATAATAATCAAAATATTCAGCGGTAACATCAATTTCAACCTGAGCCAGACCTGAAACTTTAGCCTGCTCTTCAGTCAGCGTGTCAGCCAGCATTTTCCGGTTGTCTCTGATGGCCTGGGCCATTTTCTTAAGATATCCTGCGCGTTCGGCAACAGGAAGGGCTGCCCATGAAGGCTGGGCTTTTTCTGCTGCTTCAAGAGCCTTTTCCGCATCTTCCACATCACCGTTAGGAGCGTGGGCTATGATTTCTCCGGTATAAGGATTTTCAACTTCGATAATATCCTTGGAATGTGATTCACAAAATTTACCATCTATATATTGCTGGTATGTTTTCATGGAAAAGATCTCCTCTGTTAAATGGTTGATGTATTGCCTGATTTTTTTACATCTGTTCTGTTTTATATTCCTGTAGAATTTTAAAATCAAGAAACAGTGTAAAAATGATAGTAAGATCAGTAAAAAAGATATTCAAAAGGTCTCTAAATTGAAAATAAGTATAGATTTATTCAGCATACAAAAATTGAATTCTCTCATTACATTAATATGTTATTTAATTAGTTATGTAATAACATAAAGTAAACACTATTAAAAAGTTTATATTAAATCTGTTTTACAAATTAGTCGGCATTTATGGCTGATAAATGGATTTTTTCTGCTTTATTTTTTCCGGCTGTCGGCAAAATTATAAAAAGCTTTGTTCTGATTTAAAGAATAAAAAAATATGATTATTGTGGAATATCGTTGAAAAGCAGGGGGGGATGATATAGGGAAGAATATTCTATTTACATGGTTGTAAATATCTTTGCATCTATTGAAATTGAAACTGTGTTCATCGCACAAATCGGGATAACCTTGTGTGTCCTTATATTGTTGCACCATAGTTTTGGTTGCTCATTCACCTCTGTCTCTTGTTTGCCGTTGGAAGTCCTTCCAGAATAAACTTCCTGCTATTTTAAAAGTTTTATTGATCAGCATTTTTTTGATTTTATGAAAAAAATGACCGGCGGTCATTATCGGGTGAACAAAGCTTCTCCGCAGATTGGCCTCAGATTTATCAATCTTTAACCAAACTAAAAAAATGAAGAAAATTATTCCGGCTCATCTTGCGGTAGCTTTTGTATGGTTCAGTTCCCATTTCGGAGGTGGGTTTGCTTCGGGCAGGCAGATTGTTGCTTTTTACCTGAAACATCAGTGGACATCCATTTTCATGCCAGCAGTATCCATGCTGCTTATGGCAATGACCTTGTATTTTTCGATGGTCATTGCTGCCAGATTCAAAGTCTATGATTACAGCAGCTGGTCTAAAAAAGTTTTCGGACCTACTTCCGCGGTAATGTCTCCGCTTTTCGAAATTCTTTTCAATATACTTATGGTTCTTGTGACGGCTGTTGCTTTTGCAACCGGAGGATCAACCATCGCCAAAGCCTTTGGAACGTCTTACATGCTGAATACTGTAGGCGTTGCACTGGTTATCTTTTTTCTCACAATTTATGGTGCAGCTTTGGTCAGAAAGTCGGCAACGATTGTTTCACTCATTCTGATAGCCTGCATGTTTATTATATACATCCCCAATATTATAGCCTTTTTTCCCAATATTATTAAAAATTTTGCGGCCATTAAAAGTGGGGCGATCGTCACCGGAAGTCCTGACACATTACTTGATTCCCTGTGGTGGGCTGTAAAGTACGGTGCGCTGCAATGCTGCGCTATCGGTGCATATATTGTTCACACTCAGGCCTGTCCCGATAAAGCAAGCCTCAAAAAAGCCGCGATTGTTGGTTTTATTATCAATACCGGAATGATGTATCTGACCTATTTCGGGATTCTCGCTTTTGCTGATCAGGGTGTTTTAAAAGAAGCTGTTCCGTCACTCTATGTTGTTATGAACGGTGTTGGTGGAACATGGATGACCATGCTCATTTCGGTCTGCATTATTCTTGGTGCTGTCTCTACAGGCGTTGCCCTTGTTTACGGCACTACCAACAGAATTGTTAATTACCTCGGGCGCGATTTAGACAGTGACGAGAAGAAAAGAAAACGTGGAATTCATGCTGTTGCTTCATCGTCTGTTATTGTTGTTGCCTGCTGGTGTGTTGCTCAGTTCGGCCTTATTCCGCTTATTGGTAAGGGCTACAGCAATATAGGCTGGGTAACCCTGCTTGTTCTTACTTTGCCTGTTCTGCTCAGAGGATTCGGAATCTGGCGTTTTTCTAAAAAAGAAATCGGCGAAGCCTAGGGAATTATATTATGAAAAAAGTTGTTCCCGGATATCTCGCCATTGCTCTGGTCTGGTTCAGTTCCCATTTTGGCGGAGGATTTGCCTCCGGTCGTCAGATTGTTGCTTTTTATCTGAACCATAACTGGACATCTATTTTCATGCCTGCTGTATCAATGCTGGTCATGGGGATTTCCATGTACTATGCAATGGTCATTGCCAATAAGTTTAAAACTTATGACTACAGCAACTGGTCTAAAAAAGTTTACGGCGGGATAGGTTTTTTTGCGGTTCCGATCTATGAGGTTCTGGTTAATGCAATTTTACTGCTTGCAACCTCTGTTGCTTTTGCAACCGGAGGGACAATCTTATCCAAAATTTTCGGCACATCATACATGTTGAATACTTTTGGGATTGCCGCAGTTATTTTCGTGTTTACTATCTATGGTTCGGAATTGGTCAGAAAATCGGCTGCGGTTGTCTCCGTAATGCTTATTATAAGTATGTTTCTGATTTACCTTCCTAATATAATACACTATTTCCCTAATATTGTTAAAAATATGACAGCAATAAAAAGTGGTGAAATAGCGTTTAAAGGACCTGATTCCTTTTGGGATGCCTTATGGTGGGGCGTAAAGTACGGTACCCTGCACTGCGCGGCAATAGGGGCTTATATTGTTCACGCTCAGGTTTGTCCGGAAAAAAAATGTCTCAAAAAAGCCATCGGAACAGGAATTTTCATCAATTGCGTAATTATGTATCTGACCTATTTCGGCATTCTTGCTTTTGTTGATCAGGGCATCCTTAAGGAAGCTGTTCCCGCATTGTTTGTAGTTATGCACGGAGTCGGTTCAAGCTGGATGACTACCCTTATTTCCGTATGCATTGTGGTCGGAGCTGTGTCTACAGGAGTGGCACTTGTTTTCGGCACCACAAATAGACTCGTAACTTTTATGGGTCGCAATTTAGATGAAAAAGAAAAGGCACGCAGACAGCGTTTTCATGCAATGATATCTTCCACAATTCTGGTTGTCGCCTGCTGGTGTGTAGCTCAGTTCGGACTTATTCCGCTTATCGGAAAGGGCTACGGCAGCATGGGTTGGGTAACCATGGTCCTGATTACAATTCCCCTGATACTGCGCGGGATCGGCTTGTGGAAATATAAAGAAGACGCTGAGAAAAAGGAGGCTGGCGTTGCATAAACTGGTTAATGATATGCGGCAGTATATACCTGCCGAACGAATTTACGACCACCCCGCGCTTGTTAAGACTTATGCCGTTGATGCGAGCTATTTTGAGCCGCAGGCGAAGCTGGTTGTTGATGTTAGAAATCCTGCTGAGATAGTCAGGGTTCTTGAGGTTTGTTCACGTAATAACATCGGGGTCACTTTCCGCGGCGCAGGAACCGCGGTGAGTGGTCAGGCCTGTGGCAATGGTGTGCTTGTTCGTCTTAAAGGTCCCTTTTGGAACCGGATAGAGGTTCTGGACAACGGCCAGTTGTTCTGGTCGGGAAGTTCTCCCACTGGTGTTGACGTTAATCAGGCTCTTGCTCCATTCGGACGTAAGATGGGAGCTGATCCGGCTTCAATGGCATCCGCTTCTATGGGTGGAATCATTGCCGACAACTCTGCCGGAATGTGCTGCATGATTGAGGATAACTGCTACAACTCTGTGCTGGGCATGAAAATTATTCTTGCCGATGGTACATATCTGGATACCACAGCTGAAGAGAGTGTTGCTGATTTCCGCAAATCTCATGGAGAGCTGCTGGCCGAGCTGTTAAAGTTGCGGACAGAAATAATATCACAGCAGGATGTGGTTGAAAGAATACGTAAAAAATATTCAATCAAGAATACCATCGGTTATATGGTCAACTCGTTTGTTGATTATGATGATCCCATAGATATTCTCATGCATCTTATGATCGGTTCGGAAGGAACTCTTGGTTTTATCCATGAAGTTCTGATGAGAACCGTGCCTACTCTTCCGGTGAGAGCTGTAGGACTGATGTTCTTTCCTTCTCTTGCTGTGGCTACAGATGCAGTTATTGCCATGAAGGGGAATTGCAAAATCGATGCAGCCGAGGTTCTGGATTATAACTGCCTGACAGCTATGCAGAACCTTAAAGGCATCCCGGATGTCATGAAGTCCCTTGAAGATGGGGCCTGTGCAATGCTCATCGAGACAAAGGCTGAGAACGATGAAGCCCTTAAGCAGAATATGTCGGATATTCTGGAGATTCTTGGTAGGTTCCCTTCGTTATCCGAACAGGAATTCACTACTGATGATAAAACCTGTGAACATCTGTGGAATATCCGCCGGGCCTTGTTCCCGGCTATCGCCAATTTCAGAGAACCTGATGAGTTTGTCTTTACCGAAGATATCAATATCCCGGTTTCAGACCTTGCCGAAGGGTGTGAGTCTTTCCAGAATCTGTTTAACAAGTACAATTATGCCGCAGGAATAATGGGCCATGCTTTCCATGGCAACCTGCATTTTTCAATTCCTGTTAAAATTGCTGACCCTGAAGAAGTAGACAAACTTCACCATTTCATGGTCGATCTTGTTGACCTCATTACAAAGCGTTTTGACGGATCTTTGAAGGCCGAGCATGGAACCGGACGGGCTATGGCTCCTTTTGTCTGCAACGAATGGGGAGAATTCCTGTATTCGGTGATGCTGAAAGTGAAAGATCTTTTTGATCCGCAGGGAATTTTAAATCCGGGCATTTTGATCAGCGATGATAAAAAAGCCCATGTCCACGGATTGAAAAGTCCGGTTGCCGCTGATCCCAATATTGATCTCTGTATTGATTGCGGTTTTTGTGAGCAGGTCTGTCCTTCAAGAAATATCGGGCTTACTCCTCGGCAGCGCATAAGTCTTATCAGGGCTGTCACCAAGCTGAGGAGCGAAGGAAAAGACGATATTGCCGATGATTGGGAAGAAGTGTTCAACCGTTATGGTGAACAGCTTTGCGCAACTGACGGACTTTGCGGCATGAAATGCCCGCTGGGAGTTCATATTCCGGAGTTTATCAGAGAGCGCAGGGGCAAAAAACATTCGCAGCGGGCCTTGAAGACTGCTGATTATGTTGCCGGACACATGGCCGGAGTTCTTAAAGGCGTATCCCTCGGTTTAAATGGAATGTCACTTGCCCAGAAAATTATTGGCGACTCAGCAATCGGGGCAATGGCTTCATCCGCAAGATTTCTTTCCGGCGGCAGAATTCCTCTCTGGAATAAAGCAATGCCTAGTGGAGGAAGCAGCATTCCTGAACTTAATCTTCAGTCCGGATCTGAAAAGATTGTTTACTTCCCCTCGTGTGCCGTGCGCAGCATGGGACCCGCAAAAGGGGATGATTCGGAACCGTTGATGGATGTAACCGTCAGACTGCTTGAAAGGGCCGGCTATGAAGTAGTTTTTCCTGATTCCATGGATAAGCTGTGCTGCGGCAAGGCTTTTGAAACCAAGGGGCTTAAGGAGCATGCTGATGAACTTGCTGCCGGTCTTGGACAGGCTTTGCTGAAGGCTACCGAAAACGGAAAATATCTGGTCCTTTGTGACACCAGTCCATGTCTTGACAGAATGAAAAAGACGCTTGATAAACGTCTTACTTTGATGGACCCTATTGAGTTCATTGTAAAAAAAGTTGTTGATCGTCTTGATTTTAAAAAGCTTAAAAAAACTGTTGCCCTGCACCCGACCTGTTCAACAAGGGCAATGGGGCTTGATGGATTTCTCACGGAGCTGGCCTCGAAATGCGCAGAATCCGTAGTTGTTCCCAAGGGTATAAATTGTTGTGGCTTTTCAGGAGACAAAGGCTTTCATAAGCCCGAATTAAACGCCTCCGCTCTTGAAGGTTTGAGAGAGCAGATCGCTGATTGTGATGAGGGTTACAGTGTGTCAAGAACCTGTGAAATAGGCCTCACACTTCACGGTGGAAAGACTTACCGCAATATATTGTATCTGGTGGAAGAAGCTACGCGTTAAAAGATTATGCGTTCAGTTCTGGTTAAATAAAAAACGTCCCGTATTAATATGCGGGACGTTTTTATTTTTTTAGAAGAAGTTGATTTTGAAAGGCTTGCGTTTGTTGGGGTTCTGTTTGCCTTCCCTGTCAGCATCCGGATAGCCGATGATGATCGGAGCTACCAGAGTGTAGTTTTCAGGAATTCCAAGCTCCTGCTTAACAGAAGGAATAGCAAGAATGTTATGTGCTTCCCCAATCCAGCAGCAGCCCATTTTGCGTTCTTCTGCCAGAATATGGATATTCAGGGCGACCATACTGCAATCGTAGTTAAACCAGAATGATTCGCTGTCACCATAAACCACTATAAGTGATGGTGCATTGTAGAAGATATTGGCTTCCGGGTTTGTAAAAGTGCTTTCGTATGCTTTCATGTACGGGCACTCGTCCAGATTTTCCAGCCACATTTTTTTAGCTTTGTCAGAATATGATTTAAGCTTTTCCTTGTTGCTGATAACAGCGAATCTCCACGGCTGCATATTTGAACCGGACGGGACCCACACAGCGTCATTAATCAGTTCGTTAAGGGTTTCTTTAGATGGAACCTGATCTTTAAATTTTCTGCAGGATTTACGTTGCTTCAGAATCTCTGAAATAGAATTCAAGGTGATAACCTCCTTTGCAAATTTCAGCAGGTCAGTATACAACCTCTGAAAAATATTAAATACTCATTTGTTGATGTCTTAAATCAGACATCATATGAAAACTATATTTAATTTGTTTTTTTGAAAATTACGACATCTGATAATATTAAAATATGTTTTGTTACAGACATATTTTATATTTAAAACAGTATGTTATCTAAAAATAATTCATCGCCGGACTTTTGCTGTTCTTTTTTTTCAGGTTGTCAGGCGTGTCTATTTGTCACAAAGTCAGTCTCAGTTACCAACTATTTTTTTCTGGACTTATTGCTGTAAAGAACACGATAGTTCCTTTTTTTTAGCGATAAATTCACCTAAAACTGATATTTTTACCGAAAAAAACTCTACTCCGGCTGTGAAAATAAGTCCGGCGGCACTGTTTAATTGCGGTGATTAGTTTTATGCTTTTGGTCGGCAGCAGGAAGTTGAAGGCCTTCCACTTATTATATATGGATATTTTTTTAATCCCGCCTTCAGCACTCCTCTGTCCCTTGATTTCTATATTCATCATTCCTGCCGTGCAGCTTATATATCCGGCAAAGACGGGCAGGAATATTTTTATAATGATTTTATAAGGAGTCTTTGTATGAGTATTCAGAGTCTTAATCCGGCTACTGAAGAAGTTGTCGCAACTTTTGAAGCTTATTCCGATGAAAAAGTTCAATCTATTTTAGACTTAACAGCCGCTGCATGGGCTGATTGGAAAGAAAAAAGTTATTCAGAACGTAAAGTGCTGCTCAAAAAAGCTGCTGAGATTCTTCGGGAACGCAGTGTCGAACTGGCCCGTATTGCGGCGGTTGAAATGGGTAAGCCTGTAAAACTTGGAAAAGCCGAAGCTGAAAAATGCGCCCTTGTCTGCGACTATTATGCGGAAGAAGGAGAGGCAATGCTTGCTCCTGAACCTGTATCTGATGCCGCCAAAAAGGTTTATGTCCGGTTTGATCCTTTGGGTACGGTTTTAACTGTTATGCCCTGGAATTTCCCTTTCTGGCAGGTTTTCCGTATTGCAGCTCCTTCACTTATGGCCGGTAACTGCGTTGTTTTAAAGCATGCATCTAATGTTCCCCAGTGCGCTTTGACCATAGAAAAAATTTTTAAGGATGCCGGTTTCCCGGATAATGTTTTCAGAACTCTTCTGATAGGCTCTGATCAAGTAGAAGCTGTTTTGGATCATGATTCTGTTTTTGCTGTCAGTCTCACTGGTAGTGAGGGAGCCGGTAAAAGTGTTGCCTCAGCCGCCGGAGCGCGACTTAAAAAGTCTGTTATGGAACTCGGTGGCAGTGATCCCCTTATTGTTCTTGCTGATGCCGATGTAAAGAAAGCTGCTGAAACCGCAGCCGTTTCGAGATGTGGAAACGCTGGTCAGGCTTGTATTGCCGCAAAGCGTTTTATTGTAATGGCTGAAGTATATGATGAATTTATTGAGCAGTTGAAGCTGAGCATGTCTGCATACAAGCCGGGCGATCCGCTTGATCCTGCAACAGAGATGGGCCCTATGTCTTCAAAAGGGTTGAGGGAGACTCTAGAGGATCAGGTTAAGCGCTGTGTTGAAGCAGGAGGTAAAGTTCTGAGTTTAGGCTCCATGCCTGAAGGGAAGGGCTTTTATTATCTGCCGACAATTATTGAAAATGTTCCGGTTGATTCAGATGTATGTCAGGAGGAATTTTTTGGTCCGGCAGCTCTTGTGTTCAAGGTATCATCAATAGATGAAGCCATAAGGCTGGCTAATGATACTCCATTTGGACTCGGTGGCTCTATCTGGTCTGCAAATATACCGCTGGCTGAGAAACTGGCTGCTAAAATAAGAACCGGCAATGTTTATATTAATGCCCTCGTAAGAAGTGATGTTCATGTTCCTTTCGGTGGTGTCGGTATTTCCGGTTTCGGACGTGAACTCGGGTCGTATGGAATACGCGAGTTTGTGAATGTAAAATCGGTCTGTGTCGGATCTTAACTCTTTAGTATAAAATATGATAATTTGCTGCCCGGCGGAAATATTTCCGCCGGGTTTTTTTATTTCGAAAAAATGAGGATAAAGTTTTACGTTTATCAAAATGTGTTATAAATAAAATATAAATATATTTTAACCGTCTTAAAAACGTCAGGCGTTATGTGGCCTTAGTGCTGCAACGCTTTGTCTGCGGAGGTTTTATGAATAGATCTCATTTTAAAAAAGTATTGCTACTTTTTTTTGCATGCACGTTATTGATAAGTATTCCTTTAACATCCAGATCAGATAATTCTGAACAGGTAATCCCTTATAAGGTTGGTAAATGGCTGCCTTCGGATCAGACTCTTGAGAGTCAGTGGCGGGCCGATCTGATACGAAAAGTAGCGGCGGAGCCGGCTGATACTCCCTTGTTGCCTGTAATACAGGAATTCAAAGATCTCATTGAGAATGATCCGGAAATCTACATGCTTTTTAATGAAATGTTTAAACAGATTCCGGATGAAGCTAAATATAAGAAAGATCCTGTGGGAAATCCCCAGATCAAAGATTATAAGCAGATGCTGCGGGTGTTGAATTATACGATGACCCGTGCTCCGGAGTTTAATGAAACAGGTCTGGTTGGTTTTCCTATTAACGCTATTTTGGACTGGCCTATGGGAACTCCGGCAGGTTGTTCGGTCTTTTTGAATAAAAAGGTCAACCGTCAGCTGAAAAAAATACTCAACCAGTGGGCAGTATATCTTGGTTCTTCTGACTCATGCTATGTGTTGAGTGATGACGAGAAGCATGGCTGGTTCGGCAGTGATGCCCAAAAGGCTATGCCCGGATTTGCCAAAGATTTTATTTGTGATCCTAAAAAGCCTCATTATGGTTTTACTTCATGGGATAATTTTTTTACCCGCCGTTTTCGTGAAGGACGCAGGCCGGTTGCCTCGCCCGATGATGACTATGTGATCGCCAACTCCTGCGAATCAGCTCCGTATAAAATAGCAAGAGATGTTAAATTACGTGATGAGTTCTGGATAAAGGCCCAGCCTTATTCACTCATTCACATGCTGGACAGCGAAGAGCTGGCAAAGACCTTTGAAGGTGGAACCCTTTATCAGGCCTTTTTGAGTGCGCTCAGCTACCATCGCTGGCACAGCCCGGTAAGTGGAACAATTGTCGGAGTTAAAATTATAGACGGTTCCTACTATGCCGAAGCACAAAGTATGGGATTTGATCCTGCCGGACCTAATGAATCCCAGAGCTATATCACTAATGTGGCTTCAAGAGCTCTTGTCCTTATTGACGCTGATAATCCTGACATCGGACTTATGGGTGTGCTGTTTGTAGGCATGGCTGAAGTTTCTTCCAATGAAGTTACGGTGTATCCCGGACAGCATGTGAACAAGGGCGAACAGCTTGGAATGTTCCATTTCGGCGGTTCAACCCATGTTCTCTTATTCCGTCCCGGCGTAAAAATTAAATTTAATCTGCATGGTCAGAAGCCCGGACTACATTCACATAATATTAATGTAAGAGCGGAAATTGCCACTGTTAAAAAAGGTAAGGACCTGTAGTGGAGGAACGCCGGTTCTTATGGGTGTAATTTTTTCTTATCTGATTGAAAGCAACTCTCAATGTTTGCACTGACTGATGAGTCTGTTAATGTAAGAAAAAATTAAACCGGAATTATAGGAGGCAACAATATGTCATTACCAATTCGTCTTTTGACTCTTTCAGCCGGAGCAGCAATTGCCGGGCTGGCTGTTTATGCGGTAATCAGGCCTGAAAAAATCCGTCCGGCTGTTGTCGAGACAATCAAGGGCGGTATCAAGGCTAAAGACTGGGCGTGTGATAAATTCACTTCTGCCAAAAAGGAAGTATCAAGCATGGTTGACGAGGCTAAAAGCGGAGACGTTCCGGCAGCTTCTGTTGAGTAATGCTGAATTCTGAAGTCTGTATGAAGCCTTCTGAAAGAGCTGGTTTGCAGATATACAATAATGAGATGAACTAAAAATAAACCGGGCCGATACGGCCCGGTTTATTTTTATATCTGTGGAGAACGCTTTGAAATAAGTGCGGATATACCGAGTATTGAGAACGTCGTCATATTATGAATAAGAGCAGCGGAGACCGGCTTGAGTAGTCCGGCTGTTGCTGCCAGCATCAGACCGCTGTTTATACCAACCCCGGCTTTAAAACAGCCTTTAAGTGTTTTTTCAGTTTGTTTGCCTGTCTTACGGGCAACAAGCAATCCTTCAAGATTCTGTCCCGTCAGAATTATAGCTGAGGCATCCTTTGCAAGGGTAGTGCTGCCGGGTACGCTAACGCCGACATCAGCTTCAACAAGTGATGGCGCATCGTTTATTCCGTCTCCGACAAAGATTATTTTATGGCCCTTATTTTTAAGCCGTTTAACCATGATGGCCTTTTCATCCGGTTTCAGATCCCAGTATATTGAATCAGCTGCCGGAAGTTTTTCCATGAAAGCTGTCGCGGTTTCACGGTGGTCACCGGTGAGAATTATTATCTTATTGATGCCATCGTTTTTCAATTTTTCCAGTATATTCTGCGCTTCAGGACGGATTTCATCCTGCATGGTGATTATCCCGGCGAGTGATTGATCAACAGCAACATAAACCAGAATGTAACCCTGTTTTCTCAGGTCCGTGGCCACGTTTGAAATGCAGGAGCAGTCAATTCCACAGTCGTCATGAATATAATGGCGGCTTCCTACCCGTACAGTTTTTCCTTCTATACTGGTGCAAACCCCGTGCGCTATTCTGCTTTCATCCGGCAGACTGTCAGGAATAGTCAGCCCCAGACGCTCAGATTCAGCGATGATTGCTTTACCCACAGGATGGAATGATCTGTTTTCAGCCGCGGCCGCATATCTTAGTATTTCATGCTTGGTTATTTCTGCACATGGAATGACTTCTGCAACATTAATTTCGCCTTTAGTTAAGGTCCCTGTTTTATCGAAAACAACAGTGTCGGCCTTTGCTATTTTCATAAGTGCTGAGCCGCTTTTGATAATAACATTGCTCTTGGCCGCAGTGTACATCGATGTTTTAATTACTACCGGAGTAGGAAATTTGACCGCACAGGCATAATCGACAGTAAGAGCGGAAAGAGCTTTATCCGCATCTCCGGTCAGTGCAAAGAGCGCCGCACCTGTTCCGAAAGAAATAGGCGCCAGCTTATCAGCCAACCGGTCACTTTCAAGCTCGACATCAGATTTTTCCATCAGTGAATTTTCCATTATTCCGGTTATTCTTTTGATGGACGTTTCTGACCCGACTTTTACAGCTTTTATTTTTACGCTTCCTTCAATCACAGAATATCCGGAAATGAGCTGATCTCCGGTCTTGCAATGCAATGGTCTGGCTTCTCCGGTAATTGAAGTTTGATTTATGAGCACTTCACCTTCGGTAATAACTCCATCGACCGGAATAATTTCACCAGCTGTGCAGACCACTGTGTCACCTTTTTCAACTTCTTCAAAAGGGACATCCAGCAGTTGCTCATTCTTGCAGACGGTAACTTTTTCAACCGGATCACTCATAAGACTGCGCAGCAGATTATTGGTGCGGTCTTCGGTTATCTGTTTCAGATAATCGCCGATTACAATCATTGCGGCAATTGAAGTTGCCGTGTTGTAGTCCTTTCTCAGAAGCGAGAGTCCGATTGTACTCATATCAAGTACCTGAACTTTCAGCCCCCGGTTGATTAGCGTATCCAGTCCCCTTAGTATCGGAGAAATCCCGGTTGCATAGGCCAAAGCTGTTTTTGCCTGAATCGGCAGAAAAGGGGAGACCGTTGCAATTGTTCCAGCTGCGGCTGCGTCTACAAATTTTCTTTTTGCAGGTGCGGGAAATTTTCTGGAAAAAGATTCTTCAGGAGAGCACACAAGCCTTTGTCTGATTTTCTCAGTCATTTCGGCTGATCCGCTGTAGCTCACAGTCACACTGCATGCCTGAGGATTGATCCGGGCTTCATTAATGCCGGGCATGGCTTCAAGCCACGCTTCGAGATAATCAGGATTTAAATGCGGATGATAGAGCTTTTTCCATCTGAACCTGACCCGCCCCCGGCATTTATGTATGATTTGAGGATTGGATTTACTATTATTCGTCATCTTCCCCAAGCTCTGCCTCTGCTTTGGCCTGACATTCCGGGCAGATTCCGTAAAGCAGTAAGCGATGGTGGGTTATGGTGAAACCTTCGCGGGTTGCGACCTCTTCCTGCTTTTTTTCAATTTCTTCATCAACTATTTCAATTTTTTTACGGCAGCGTACACATATAAGATGATCATGGTGTTCCTGACCATGGCTGACTTCAAAAATTGAAACTCCGTCACCGATATCAAAGCAATCGGCAATTCCTGAATCAAGCAGTATCTTTAGAGTTCTGTAAACAGTTGCCTGCCCTATGGCAGGGTCATGTTGTTTTACTTTTTTATAAAGTTCATCAGATGTGAAGTGACCGTCCATATCCAGAAAAGCCTGTAGTATTACAAGCCTTTGCGGTGTCATATTAAGACCGTTTTCATTGAGGTAATCGAAGAAAACCTCATGGGCCGGTTTCATAAGCATATTTCCTCACTTTTTCAGGTGTGACTGACAGTTATGTTTTCAGCCTGATCGATGCGCAGAAAAATCCTCAATCCTTCTGAACTATGGGCTACTATTCTATTGAGTCCATAGGAATTACCAATATTTTTAGCCTGTTCCACGGCTTCAAGACGTAAGGTCTTTCCGGGGGCAATATTAAGTGATTCGATGGCGTGCTGGGCTCTTTTGCCGCCGAGTATTCTGGTCACTTTGAAAGGAGTATCAACCTGCACGGATGCGAACTGATATTCATTTCCAAGCATTTCACCGAGGATTTTAGCGGCCATTCCTTCAGGCAGTCTTACCCGGCCCCGGCCTTCTATTATGGTTATGTATTCCATGGGAGGCATCAGCCTGATCATTTCTATGCAGTCATTCTCTTGAAGCCCCAGAGCTGACAGAGCCTCACCCAGACCTTTACCTCCGGTTATGCCTTCAATATGACCATGCTCACCGGGTTTCAGCTCCGGCAGGGGAACTTTGCGGCCGTCATCAAGGTGGGCGACTATTTTACCACCCATTCCGCCGCTAAGCAGAATTTCACCTTTTGGACCTCTTATTCTAACCGTCTGTAGACTTATTTCTTCGTCCATAACCGTCACGACACTTCCGGGGAAAAGTCCCATGGAAGCAAGATTCTTTTCCAGATGTTCCTGCGTAATTTTTTTTATTGTAAGCTGTTGCCCTTTGGGGGCTTTTGCCAATGTTGTATACATTCATCCTCCTCTCGGGAGTTCTCTTAAGCGGACTTCCTTTTACAGGCTGTATGATTGTGGAGCTTCCCGCCTTGCAGCGGAAGCAGCGTATCCCAGTATGCCAAGCGTGCTTGAATTATGCAGGAATGCCGAGGCTACCGGGGAAAGTTTTCCTGTTGTAGCAGCAAGAAGAATTGCAGAGTTTATTCCTACAGCCGCGTTGAAGCTGTTTTTTATTACTTTCTGGGTCTGTTCAGCTATATGCCTTCCGGCAACAAGAGCCATCAGACTGTCTTCCAGCAGTACAACCTGTGCGGCTTCACGGGCCAGCTCAGCTCCCTGGGGCATGCAGATTCCAACATCTGCTGAAATAAGTGCCGGAGCATCGTTAACACCATCACCGGCGAAAGCCAGAAAATGGCCTTCTTCCTGTAATTCGTTTACGATTCTGGCTTTGTCTTCCGGTTTAAGTTCCCAGTGAACTTTATCGATAACACCGAGTTCTGCGCAGATTGCTTTTGCCGTATCCCGGTGGTCACCGGTCAGCATTATCAGGTTTTTGATTCCTTTTTCTTTCAGTTGGGAAAGTGCTTCTGCAGCTTCCGGGCGCAACTCATCCCTGAGACCTATAACTCCTTCAAGTTCGCCATCTCTGGATACATAAAGAAGTGATTTTCCGCTTTGCCTAAGCTCTGTGGTCAGATTGTCCGCGGCAGAGCAGTCAACTCCTTCATCTTCTTCAAGAAAATGTCTGCTGCCCACAAGAACCTGCCGACCTTCAACAAAGGCGGAAACTCCGTGGGCGACAATGAAGTCGACCTGTGAAATGGGCGGGAACTGTAGTTTTTGGCTTTTTGCTTCAGCAACCACGGCCCGTGCTACAGGGTGAGAGTAGTGCTCCTCGGCCCCGGCTGCCAGAGCCAGCAGTTCTTTTTCATTTAAACCTTTCAGGGGGATGTAATCAGTGACTGATAAATCTCCTCTGGTAAGGGTTCCGGTTTTGTCAAAAACTACCGTGTCGATTTTAGAAAGGTTTTCCAGAGCCTGAGCTCCTTTAAGGAGAACTCCGCTGTGGCTGGCCGCAAACATCCCTGATTTTACCGCAACAGGTGAGGCTACTTTGATAGCGCAGGAGTAATCTACGGTCAGAACAGACGCTGCTCTGGTGACATCACGGGTCAGGGCATAGAGTCCCAGACCCAAAGCAAATGTTATGGGGACAAGTTTGTCCGCAAGCTCGTCACTTTTTTTCTGTGATGATGATTTTGACCTGAGCGAGTTTTCAAGAAAACGCCCAATTCTGGCCATGGAACTGTCACTGCCAACATGGCTTGCGGTGATACGCAGATGTCCTTCTTCAATAACTGATCCTGAAAGGACTTCGTCACCTTCTTCCACATGAACCGGGATAGATTCCCCGGTTATGGAGCTGGTGTTGAGGGCTGCTTCTCCGCCTATCACTGTTCCGTCAACCGGGAGCAGTTCTCCCGGTCCGCATAGAACAATGTCGCCGATAAGGACTTTATCCAGTGGAATCTTTTGCTCTTTAGCGTCACGCTCCACCCAGACATTTTCCACTTGAGGCCGCAGCAGATTTTTCAGCAGATCGTTTGATCTTTGTTCCGTCCAGTCTTCAAGATATTCACCAAGTCCAAGCATGGCGACAATGGCATTGGCTGTAAAATAGTCCTGTCGCAGTAATGAAAAAGCCACCGCCGAAGCGTCCAGAACTTCAACTTTGACTCCTTCCGTAACCAGACTTTTGATACCTTCTGCCATGGTCGGTGTTCCGATCATCCAGCTGCTCAAAGCCTTTAAAGGAGACGGGAGCCACGGAGTTACAGCTGTTGTTGCCGCCTGATAAGCTACCGTAGACAGCCGCGCCGGTTCGTTATGGCTCACTTCCGGCAGATATGCTTCGTCAGGAATACTTTCCAGTGTTTCCAGAATCTTATTCCTGATTTCAGCTGAGCCGTTATAATTAACAGTGATAGAAAAGGCCCGTTTGTTAGTACGAACCTTTTCAACTCCTGAGATTGCTCCGATCACGGCTTCAAGATAGCTTAAATCCAGTGCCGGATCGTATAAACGGTTACTGCGCAGACGAAGCCTGTTGCTCAACTCGTGAACCACTTTAAAACTGCTGTTTATATTTTCATCCATGCTTGCGGTCCGTTTTGATGGGCATGAAGTCATTATTTTTTCCTGTTATAGAGCGAGTAGTGCCAGTATGAGAAGCCTACAAGAGCAAAGCCGGACCAGAGATGCATCTTTTTAAGATTCTCACTTTTTGATGTTTCAAGGAGTCCGGTTGCGACCAGTGTGCCAAGAGATACAGCCATCCCTGCTTTTGCAAGGGTCCTTTTTGTCTGGGTATCCAGATTGGCAACAGGATTGATACTTTTTGTTTTTTCATCAGCCATGATTAACCTGCCTTTTTTAGGCCTGCCTATTCAAGGAGGCTTGTTTTTAGTGCAAGAACTTTATTCCGGCTGACTCAATTCAGCTTTAGCATCCTGAATCTGCTCTTTTATTTCTTCAAATCCGCCCTGAACAGCGGCCCATGCTTTTACTGCTCCTGAGATAACGGCTTTTTGTACTGTCGGGTTTGAAGCCACGAGAGCTATACCGGCGCCGAGAGCAAAACCTTTGAGATAAGTGGAATCGCGGAAATTAAACCAGTCGCCGAGAGTGCTTTCCGAGGTGCTTGTTTCCTGCTGGATAGGCTGAGTGGTCTGGTACTGCTGAATCTGCTGGGGGTTTTCGTAATAAACAGGTTGAGTGTAGTAAGAGCCGTCAGGGGCCTGAAAAGTTGCGTACTGCATTCCTGAAGCATTGTTCTGATCGTAATAGTTATTGTCGCTCATTTTGATATCCTTGTTTGTCAGCTGATTAAATCAGATTAGTTGTTATTCTTCGGTTTTTTCAGTTGCTTTGGATTTAGGGGATGATTTGGCGGCTTTTTTCTTTGTTGTCTTCTTGGCTGCCGGTTTTATTTTATCCTCAACTTTTTCCTCTTCCGCTTTCTTTTCTTCAGTAATTTCTTCAACTACCGGAATTTCAGGTTGCGGTGCAGGGAAGGCTTTGTTGAGCATATATTTTGTTCCGGAAGCTACAGCAACAAAACCGAGAGCGGACCCAATTGGGCCGAGTGGAAGGGGATTTACCACTGCGGATGCAGTGCCGGTTGAAACACCCATAGTTCCAGCTTCTTTAATGCAGTCTTTTATTGCTTCATCTTTGGTCATATCGCCTTTTTTGACCTTTCCCGCATTCTGGAAAGCACTTACAGCTCCACCGATAACAGCTCCCAGAAGAGCGTTTTTCAACACATAACTCCCGGATGCCGTTGAACTGTTTATTTTTTTTATTTTATTCATTTTTTACTCCTGACCTGCTTCCTGCTCCTTGATCATATCTGCAACTTGAGGCTCAGCTTCATTCTCGCCGAAAAGCGATCCAAAGGAACTTCCGAAGACTCCTGCAATAGCTCCTTTCACAGCTTCGTTATTAAGTAGAAATGTCAAAGCTCCACCGACCAGCATACCTTTAATAAAATCACCATCACTGCTTTGTATGAAATTGAGCATGCTCGGGAGGTCTGTTTTACCTTCCATTAAATCATTCATCATTCCGTATATCTGTCCGAACTTATTTTCTTCCAGTTTGGGATTGGTTTCTTTTGCTGTCTGGGTTGCGTACTGCCCATTTATAGGTGCTGAAACCTGCTGTCCCTGCATAGGCTGCTGCGTGTAAACCTGCTGTCCCTGCAT